>CALKGG010000075.1 GCA_938084885.1 uncultured Acidimicrobiales bacterium | reverse complement strand
CGCGACCCGCCCGACCATCTCTCCGGCCTCGCACTGAAGGGTGGTCGCTCCGATCGTTTTTCCGTGGACGCTCTCGTTTGAGTCCAACACGGTTCCGTCGGGCAGCTCGACCTGAGAGTTGCTAAACGTTTCGAGCTCGCCCACCTCTGCAAGGACGCTCGCCCAGGTGTCCGCGATCAGGTCAGCTGTCAGGTTGACAAGATCCTCTGTGCTGGGACCTGCGCTGGCTCGGCTGGTGTGAGGGCGCGCCTCTACTATTGCGGCGTGCATGATGACGCCAGCTATATCTCGGTCCACGCAGCGGTCGCGACGAGCCCCGATGAACCCTTTGCCACAACCGAGGTCGAGCTCCGGGCGCCAGGCCCGGGGGAACTCCTCGTCAAGGTCGTGGCGACCGGCATTTGCCACACCGACGTGATGACCAAGGTGAAGGGACTGTGCGAGTTCCCCATCGTGCTCGGCCACGAAGGCGTCGGCGTCGTCGAAGAGGTGGGAGAGGCAGTCACCGAGTTTGCCGAGGGCGATCACGTCATCATGACCTACGACTACTGCGGCGATTGCGCCCAGTGCAATCGAGGAAAACCCTCCTACTGCGTCGACCACGGCTCGCTCAACTTCGCCGGCACCCGCCCCGACGGCGAGCGCACGCACCGCAGCGCCGGGAGCCCAACATCGGACGGCATCGTCGAAGAGATCACCGGCTCGTTCTTTCAACAGTCATCGTTCGCCACCTACGCGCTGTCGCACGAGTCCAACACGATCAAGGTCGACAAGGATCTTCCGCTTGCCACGCTCGCGCCGCTCGGCTGCGGAGTCCAGACCGGCGCTGGCACGGTCATGAACACCCTCGAGGTCGGCAGCGGCAGCAGCATTGCGATCTTCGGATGCGGCTGCGTTGGCCTGTCGGCGGTCATGGCCGCAACCATCGCTGGTGCGGAGACGGTCGTCGCGATCGACCTCAACCCCAGTCGGCTCGACATGGCCAAAGAACTGGGCGCCACGCACGTATTCAACCCGAGCGACTTCGACGGCGGCGATGCGTTCCTCGCAGCTCTCGGCGAGGTGAGTAGCGGCGGGCTGAACTATGCCATCGACACCACCGGCAACCCCACCGTCCTGCGCCAAGCCTTCGATAGCTGCGGCCCACTGGGCGTCACTGCAATGATCGCCCCGGGCGTTCCCGGAACCGAGGTCACCATCGAGATGATGGGACTACTCCCCGGCAAGTCCCTTCGTGGGGTTGTCCAAGGCGACTCCGAGTCGAAGACCTTCATCCCGAAGTTGATCGAGCTCTGGCAAGACGGGGTCTTCCCCTTCGACAAACTCATTACCATGTTCAACTCGATCGATTCGGTCGAAGACGCCGTCGTCGCCATGAACGCAGGTGACGTGATCAAGCCCGTCGTCGTCATCGACCGACCTCGAGGAGAGACCCCATGACCTTGCTCGAAACGTCCAACACTGCATGGGTTGACGGCCAAGCAGTCCAGCCCAAGCGAACCTTTGCTGTTCTCAACCCCGCCACCGGCGAGACCGTTGCCGACGTTGGCGATAGCGATGAGGTAACGATCAGCGCAGCGATCAGTTCGGCTGCCTACGCGTTTGCATCGTGGTCAAAGACCTCAACTGCCGTGCGGGCAGAACACCTCCGCACCTGGGCCGACGTCATTGAAGAACACACCGGACAGATCGCCGAGATCGCGACGGCCGAAAGCGGAAAGCTCTTTCGTGAGGCCCGCGGCGAAGTCGGCGCGGGGCTTGCGGCAATCCGTTGGAGCGCGCACGTTCTCGAAAGCGCCGAGCGCACCGAACTCCCGGCACCATCGCCGACTCGAACGCACTACACCGTCAAACAACCCGTTGGTGTCGTTGCCTGTATCACTCCGTGGAACTTCCCGATCGCTGCCGTGCTGGTCAAAGTCGGTGCGGCGGTAGCTGCCGGGTGCACCGTCGTGGTCAAACCCTCTGAAGAAACGCCTCTCGTCGCATCGGCACTCGCCCAGCTCGCAACCCAGGCGGGGTTGCCCGACGGCGTGGTCAACGTCGTCGCCACATCGAGGCCTGCAGAGTTCGGCGACGCCATCGCCAGCCGCAAAGAGGTCCGGGCAGTCTCGTTCACCGGGTCCACCCGAGTGGGCAAGCTGCTGTATTCACAGTGCGCCGAAACCGTGAAACGCCTATCGCTCGAGCTCGGCGGCAACGCCCCGTTCGTGGTGTTTGCCGACGCCGACATCGACCGAGCCGTCGACGACGCCGTCAACGCCCGCTTCTACAACACCGGTCAGATCTGCGTCGGCGCCAACCGCTTCTTCATCCACGACGCCGTCTACGACGAGTTCGCCACCAAACTCACCGACAAGGTTTCGGCACTCAACGTCGGAAACGGCATGGACGAACACTCCGACCTTGGACCGCTCATCAACCGTCGGGCGAAGAACCACTTCCGGTCGCTCCTCGACGACGCCGCCAGCAAGGGCGCCACAATCACCACCGGCGGCGCAGGAGATGACGACAGCCTCTTCGTCGATCCGACCGTGTTGACCAACGCGACGAACGACATGGATATCTACTCGATGGAGATCTTCGGACCGATGGCATGCCTGCACCGCTTCACCGATGACGACGACGTCGTCGACATGGCCAACGACACCGACGCAGGCCTCGCGGCATATGCCTACAGCCAAGACGCAGACCACCTCGCACACGTCGGCTCCCAGCTCGAAGCCGGAGTCGTTGGCCTCAACACCACACAGATCTTCGCCAGCGAACTCCCCTTTGGCGGGGTCAAGGAGTCGGGCGTAGGGCGAGAACACGGCCACGACTGCCTCGATGAGTTCCTCGAGATCAAGAGCGTCGCCCTCGAAACCGGAGACGCCTAGATGGGAGCCCCGATGAGCGAGCTGCGCACGTGCCGGGAAGCGTGGGAACACATGACCGAGATCTCCATGGATGCTCCCGTCCGAAACTTCACCCAAGAGCTCGACATGACGAACTACGTGGTCGAGACCGACCTGTTTCCGGCCGAGGTGCTCGATGCATACAGCGCCTGGAACCTCGAACGCGACCTTAGCGACGATCAGAAACAGCACTTCAACGCCGAACGCGGCGGAGGACAAGGCGACTATCGCGACGCCATGTCCACAAAGATTGCGAACGTTGTCGACTGCCTCAATAGCTTCCCGCAGTCGAAGCGCGCCGTCATTACGATCTCGAATACTCCCGACGCCCGCCACGAGAACGACGACACTGCCAAGTGCATGAGGGAGATCCACTTCTCCCTCGAAGAGGGTCGGCTGAATGCAACGGTGTTCTTCCGGGCTCAAGCGGCGTCGATCTTTCCGAAAAACATCCATTTCATTGGCTCACTCATGGACGACATTGCCGCCAAGCTCGATGCGAAGCCCGCCGTTGGCTCGCTGTTCTACCTCACCAGCATTTTGGTCGGAGATCGCTCGTAGACGTGCCTCGGCTACGGTCTGAGCCGTGGCTGAACGAACAGAGCTCATCGAACAGATAATCGAGCAGGCGTCGGCCTATGTGATCGACCCGCCCGGTGACGACGACCCGGTGATCTCGCTCGCATCGCCGGAAGAACTCATCGGCGCATTCTCGCACTCGGTCGGGCTGGGATTCGCGAACGAGTCCCCGGCCAGTAATGATGCAAGCCTTCTCGCCGCGGTCGAGCAGATCATCGACTACTCGATGCACACAAGCCACCCCCGGTTCGTCAATCAGAACTTCGCAGGCCCTGACCCCATCTCGGTGGTTGGCGACTGGCTCGGTGCTGCACTCAACACAACTGGTGCGACCTTCGAGGTAGCGCCGGTGTTCACCATGATGGAAAGCGCCGTGCTGTCGAAGCTCGGTCGCATGGCCGGCTACATCGACGATGCCGACACCGAACAGGGCGAGGCGCTTCTGCCAACGCTTCCTCCTGGCCTGTTCTGTGCCGGTGGTTCGATGGGCACACTCTTTGCCTTGCAGCTGGCGCGGCATCGCCACCAACCCGACGTGACAACGGCTGGCTCGAACGGCGACCGCCTCGCCTTGTTCGTGTCCGACAGTGGCCATTACGCAGCAACAAAATCTGCGGCACTTCTTGGTATCGGCACCAGCGGCGTGATCAAGGTCGCGTCAGACCACACAGGCGCTATTGATCCAGCGGCGCTCGACGCCGCGATCGACCAAACGATCGCCGATGGCCAAACCCCCTTTGCCGTCATTGCAACGTCGGGTACGACAGTCACCTCAGCCTTCGACGATCTCAACGCAGTCGCCGATGTCTGCGAAGCTCGAAACCTGTGGATGCACGTGGATGGTTGCTACGGCGGGTCGGCACTGTTCTCGAAGGCCCAAGCCTGGCGCCTGAACGGCGTCGAACGATCCGATTCGTTCGTGTGGAACCTGCACAAGATGATGGGCATGACCCAGCAGTGCACCGCGCTGTTGGTCAAAGACCCTGAGCGGTTGGCGTCATGTTTTGCATCACGAGCCGACTACCTCTTCCAGCCGGACAAGCTAAACGCCGAATACGACTCAGGCGATCGGACCTTCCAATGCGCTCGCCGCATCGATGTCCTCAAACTCTGGCTCACCTGGAAGGCCAGGGGTGATAAAGGCTTCGCTGAGCGCATCGACCATGCCGTTGCAATGGCCGACCACACCCGCGCCCGAATCGCTGCCAGCGACGGAGCATTCACGCCGGTTGTCGCCGGCGATTTCACCAACGTCGTCTTTGCGTGGGTGCCGCCACATCTTCGTCCGTTGCAGCTCGACGACCCGAGCACACTGCCGGCTGAGGTCCGTGACGAACTCCATAGCCTGCCACCACGAATCAAGGCGCGAATGCAGGCCGACGGCTCGGCAATGATGGGCTACCAGCCCATCCACGGCCTCAACACCTTCCGCATGATCTGCATGAACACCACGCTGCAAACAAGCAATGTCGACGCAATGCTCGCGATCATCGACGCCGCCGGAAGCGCCACCACCCTCCACTCGGATTTGTGAAGGATTTCGTACCTATACGGTTCAAAATCCTTCACAAATCCAGGGTGGGTTAGTTGATGGTGAATGGGAGGCCGGCGTCGCTCCAGGCGAGGAAGCCACCATCGATGTCGGCAACGTCTGTAAAGCCGAGCTCGCTCATCATGGCGGCAGCCTTTCCGCTGCGAGCGCCCGAGCGGCAATAAAGAAGGTACGGCACACCCGGATCGAGTTCGCCCAACTTGTCGGCGAAGTCATCTTGGAGCGCGTCGATCATAATCGCTCCATCGAGATGGCCGTCGGCAAACTCGTGATCGGCGCGCACGTCGAGGACGACGAGCTCCTCAGGTGGGTTGTTCTTGATGCTCTCGGCCTCTTGTACCGAGACGACTCGTATTCGGTTCATACACAGAATCGTACGGACGTCGAACCTCGACTCACACCGGTTCGAGGAACTCGTGGATTCGCGCCCGTACCGCCGGAAGCGTTTCGGCCTCGAACCACGGGTTCTTCGTCAGCCAATGCTGGTTCCTCGGCGACGGATGGGGAAGCACGATCTGGTTCGGCAAATGCTCTCTCCAGTTGGCGACCGTCTCGGTCAAGGTCTTCTGCCGATTCGCGATATACCGCTTCTGGGCATACATGCCAATCACGATCTCCAACCGATCCTTCGCCAACTCAGCGAGAAGCGGTTCGTGCCACAACGGCGCACACTCCCGACGTGGCGGCTTGTCGCCAGAACGTGCCGAACCCGGATAACAAAACCCCATCGGCACGATCGCAACGATTGCCGGATCGTAGAACTGATCGTTCGTGAGCCCGAGCCACGCCCGCAGTGTGCGTCCGCTCGGGTCATCCCACGGAACCCCCGACTCGTGCACCCGGCGGCCTGGCGCCTGTCCAATGATCACGACACGTGATGTCGAGCCGGCTTGGACGATCGGCCTCGTCCCGTGCTCGAGCTCGGGCGCGCACACGGCACAGTCGCGTATGTTCGTCAACAGATGAGAGAGCGAGGTGCCCACGGACGGCCTTTAGGTATCCGACGGCCCGACCTGCACCTCGACAGCAAACTCGAGCAGCGTCGCCCCCATGCTCACCGGCTGTTGCGGCGGAGTGTCGTCAGATGAGTCTGCGTCGTCACCCGCTGGGCGAGCATGAGCGTTTCGCGCCCCGTCGCCATCTCGCCATGCGGCATAGGAATCTTCATCTGTCCATCGCGTGTAGACGAACCAGCGGGTCTCGCTCTCACTGGTTGGGCGGAGCAGTTCGAAGCCCTCGAACCCGGCCACGTCGGCGAGGCTGTGCATCCGTGCGGTGAATCGTTTGATGATCTCGTCGCCAGCTTGCGGGGGAATTTCGAGTGCGTTGATCTTGACGATTGACATACCCTCGAAGCTAGCGGGTGGAAGAGTGGGCTCATGCGCGAACTCGACGAACTCGATCTGCTCCTTGTTGTCGACAACGAAACAGACACGCTCTCAAGTATCGACAATGCCGAACAGTCCCCGGAGAGCCGCGGAATTCTCGAACGTTTCGAGCCCACCGAAGTTGTCGACGGGCAGGCACACACCAACGTGTTCGGCCATCTGTGTTGTGCATGCCACGGGTTCTCGGTGCTCGCGACCGGACGCATTGGCGACGAGTCGAGAACGGTGCTGTTCGACGTGGGCCCATACAGCGAGATCTGGTTAGCGAACGCCGAACGACTCGGGGTCGACCTGTCGTTGATCGAAGCGGTGTTCTTGTCACATTGGCACTGGGACCACAGCGGCGGATTCCCCGACGTCGTCGACGCAATCTCGACGGCCCGCGCAAGCGTCGGGCTGGCACCGCCCATTGTCGACCTGCACCCCAACCGTCCAACCCAACGCGGTGTCCGTGTGCCCGACGGCCAGGTACTACTGCTCCCACCTGAGCCAACCCTCGAAGAACTGGCGGCCACCGGCGCCGAGGTTGCGTTGAACAGCCAAGCCCATGACATTGCCGACGGCTTCTTCTTTGGCAGCGGCGAGATCCCTCGGGTGACCAACTTCGAAACCGGCTTGTTTGGTCATGTCACACGAACAGCCGCCGATGGCGCCTTCGAGGACGATCCGCTGATCCTCGACGAACGCTACCTCGCCGCCCGTGTTGCGGGTAGGGGAGTCACCGTGCTCTCCGCGTGTTCACACGCCGGAGTGATTAACGCCGCAACATCGGCCAATCTCCTCAGTAACGACGGTCTCGACCTTGTGCTCGGCGGGTATCACCTGGCGGGAGCAACGATGGAACAACGCATCCCCCAAACAGTCGAGGCGTTGCGCGAGCTTGCCCCTCGTCTCGTTGCGCCCGGCCACTGCACCGGATGGCGAGCCAAGGCCGCGCTCGCACATGCGTTTGCTAGCGATGATCGCTATGCCCCGAGTGTTGTTGGGACCCGCTACCGACTCGTTCGGCCGGGGTAGAAAACGTAATCGGACGCCGGTTCGTGAAAACCGGCGCCCGAAATTGAACGAACGTTCTACGCAGGGTGAAGCACCGGTGCGGCTATGGCCCTTCGGTCACGTCCTCGCAGTTGACAACAGATGCGTCGTCACCGTCTTCGATACAGGTATCTTCCGCGCCACCTCCGTTGATGATGTCAGCACCGTCGCCGCCGTCGAGGAAGTCAGGACCTTGACGGCCCTGGAGCTCGTCCCTTCCGGCATCACCGCTCAGGAAGTCGGCCTTCTTTCCGCCGACCAGCAAGTCTCTGCCGCCGCCACCGGTCAGACTGTCGGTGCCGTTGTTGCCGCGAAGCACGTCGTTGCCACCGAGACCGATAAGCGTGTCATTGCCTCGGTTGCCACGGATGACGTCATCTCCGCCTTGACCGTAGGCGGTGTCGTTGCCGCGACCCAGGCTGATCGTGTCGGCGCCGGCGCCACCGAAGACTCGGTCGTTCCCTGGACCGCCCCGGATGATGTCTGCACCGCGCTCGCCGCAGATGATGTCGTTGCCGCCAAGACCATTGATGACATCGGCACCGTCGGTACCGAGGATCACATCGTCACCTTCGGTTGGTACTTGGCCAAGCGCAAGGCTCACCGTGACTTCTTCGCCACCGCAGGTACGGGCTGGGCCGGCGTACACAGTGATCTTGGCAATGGGTTCCTCAGATGCGAGCGCCGTGAGAATGTCTGCGCCAGGAGCGGTTGGGAGACCAACGTAGGGTTCGAGTGCGTCGCCAAGTGGGGTTACGACGCCACCGTCGGGAGCTGGATCGGCGGTTCCGTTCATGCCATCAACAATGAACGGCAGGCCGGTTCCGGTGTTCTCCTCGGTGCCAGCGTCGTAGACGTCTTCGGCAAAGACGTAGATCTCGATCGGCTCAAGGGCGCGGCCGTCGTCATCGAAGATCTGGTAGGCGTCGGGTACCTCGTTGCCGAAGAACGCGTCGTTCGATGGAAGCATCATCGATGCGTACGAGAAGAACGGGTACGCCTCTGGATTGATGACGTCGATCGAGCTTTCAAAGATGCCGCCGGGTGCAATTGGTGTTGGTCCAACCTGGTCCTGGAGGCGTCCTCGTTGGCCGAATTCTTCTTGAAGGGTCGATGGGTCTCCGTCTTCGGCGAGCAATTCAAGGCCTGCGCTTGGCTCGTCGCCTTCGTTGAAGAGGTCGAAGTCGCCGCCGTGGAGGCCGGCCCACACGGAGGTGAAGAAGAAGCCACCCTCTTCTTGGAGGTTTTCGACGCGTACATGGACTTGTTCGTTGGCTTGCTCAACGACCTCGATGGTGATGGTTGCAACCAGTTCGTCGGCTTCGATTTCCGAATCGACGACTGCGCCTGGAGCAGTCTCGAGGTCGAGGTACTCGACGAGCCCGCTGCTCAGCGGAGTGACGACGCCACCGTCGGCTTCGGGATCGGCGGACCCGTTCATGCCATCAACAATGAATGGCAGGCCGACAGCCGTGTTTGATTCGGTGCCAGCATCGTAGATGTCCGAGCCGAGAATCTCGATGGTTACCGGACCAGTTGGGGTCCCGTTCTCGTCGAATATCCGGTAGGCGTCAGGCGCTTCGTTGCCAAAGAACGCGTCGTTCGATGGAAGGAGCATCGATGCGAACGAAATGTAGGGATACTGCGGAGCGCTGATCACCGGGATTGCCTCGGTGTGCGTGGTCCCCGGTGCGATCGGTGTTGGTCCAACCTGGTCCTGGAGGCGTCCTTGTTGGCCGAATTCTTCTTGAAGGGTCGATGGGTCTCCGTCTTCGGCGAGTAATTCGAGGCCTGGGCTTGCGGATTCGCCTTCGTTGAAGAGGTCGAAGTCGCCGCTATGGAGGCCGGCCCACATGGAGGTGAAGAAGAAGCCGCTGTCTGCTTCTTGGTTGTTTTCGACGGTGATGACGACGAACCGTTCCGTTTCGGGCGTCGGCACTCCGAGCTGGGTGCCTTGTGCTCCGAGCTGGGACGGAGCCGCAGCCAGTGTTGTTGCGAGGAGCACCAGTGCTGCGAATGCACGCAACGATCTCCCGCGAATGGCGTTTACTACCATGTTGTCTCCCATATGTGTGATGTGCATCGTGTTTCGACGTAGACCCGCCGAGACGAGCAGTAGACCCAGGAACCGTCCGAGGTATTCCGGTTTGCACCTTAAGAAGGTGTGAACTGCAACCGCCGACTCGCCACACCTGGTTAGATCGCGAACATCGTCGGGTCTAATGGGCCATGCTGTGGGCATGAACGAATCATCCATTGCATCGACGACAACGACGGTCGAGGTGGACCGAGCAAACATCGGCACCACTCGCTGCACTGAAGAGGAGCAGGTCCCGCTCGAAGCCGGACAGATCCGACTTGCGATCGACCGGTTCGCGGTGACGGCCAACAACATCACATACGCCGTGTTTGGCGACATGCTGGGCTACTGGGACTTCTTCCCCGCACCCGACTCCGCCGCTGTTGAAGCCGCTGTTGACGAAACACGCTGGGGTCGGGTTCCCGCAATGGGCTGGGCCACCATCATCGACAGTCGAAACAGCGACCTCGCCGTCGGCACCCGATACTACGGCTGGTATCCAATGGCCACCGACGTCACGTTTCACCCAACGGTGACGCCGGATGGTTTCCGAGACGACGGCGCGCATCGGGCCAAGCACGCTCGGGTGTATCGCACCTATGTTTCGACCACGGCGGACGCCATGTACCCATCGCCAACCGAAGGCATCGGCGAATCGATCGACGACGGCGAAGACCGACACGTCCTGCTTCGTGGCCTCGGGCTCACCGGGTTCCTCGCGGAAGAGTTCTTCGCCGATGGAGGCGGGTCTGGGGACGTCTACTTCGGGACGTCACGAGTGGTCGTGCTCTCGGCGTCGTCGAAGACGGCGTTGGGGTTCGCTGACCGGGCGTCGCGCCGCGAAAGGATCGAGGTCGTCGGGGTCACATCGGCGGGCAACATCGACATGGTCAACGACACCGGCTTCTACGACGTGGTCGTCTCCTACGATGAGATCGACACACTCGCCACACACGGGGGAGCAGTATCGATCGATATGGCGGGCAATCCCACAGCGCTACGGGCTGTTCACGAGCACTTTGGCGATGGGCTTGCCCATTCGATGACCGTTGGGCGTAGCCACCACGACGCCGAAGCGCCATCGAAAGAGCCCCTCTGTGGGCCAACGCCACAGATGTTCTTTGCCCCAACCGAGTTTGCCCGCCGGGCCGAAGAGTGGGGCCGTGACGAATACGGACGCCGTTGCGCCGACGCGATCTCGGCGTTCACCGTGGCGAGCCACGACTGGCTCACGGTCGAATATCGTCACGGCGCTGCAGGCGCCGAGGCGGCATGGGCCGATGTGCACGCAGGTCGGGTCGATCCTCGGGTCGGTCTCGTTGCTCGACCTGGCGTTGGGGAGCGGTAATCGCGCCCGTTGGAGCATCCTCATTCGTCGTAGAATGACGACATGGCACACAGCACCCTGAAGCGGGCTGATATCTCGATCGACGGCATGAGTTGTGCTGCCTGCGCGAATCGAATTCAACGCCATCTCGACGACCTCGAGTCGGTCGATGGCTCGCTTGTCAACTTTGCGACTGGCAAGGCAACAGTCAATCACGACGGTTCGATCGACGCCGCGTCACTGGCCGCCGAGATCGAATCGCTCGGCTACGCGGTCATTGCTGACGACGAGACCGAGGCTGCCCAAGACCGGCGCGAAGAAGGGCTGCGGGTCCGGATGCTGGTGGCGCTGAGCCTTGCGATCCCGGCGATGGCTCTCTCGATGATTCCGGCGATTCGCCCATTGGGTTGGCAATGGGTCGTGGCGGCGCTCGCCACCCCGGTTGTGCTTTGGGCGGGAGCGCCCTTCCACACAACGGCGTGGGCGAACCTCAAGCAACGGGCGACCACGATGGACACGCTCGTGTCGATGGGGTCGCTGTCGGCGTTGATCTGGTCCTTTGTGGTGCTCGGCGGAGGCATCGAGGACGGCGATCTGCATTTCGGAACCGCGTCGATCATCATCGCGTTCATCCTGGTCGGCAAGTGGGCCGAACTGCGGGCGAAGCGGCGGTCGGGCGATGCAATTCGTGCCCTCGCCGATCTCGGCGCCCGTTCGGCAACACTCACAGATGGCACCGTGATCGCGCTCGAAGATCTCGCCGTTGGTATGCAGTTCATTGTTTCGCCTGGCGAGAAGGTGGCGACCGACGGAGTGATCATCGACGGCCGCTCCGCAGTCGACGCATCAATGATCACGGGCGAACCCGTTCCCGTCGACGTCGAACCCGGAGATGACGTGATTGGAGCAACGATCAACACCAACGGTTCTCTCACGGTCGAAGCAACGCAGGTAGGTGCCGACACCGCGCTCGCTCAGATCATTCGACTCGTCGACGAGGCACAAGGTGGTCGAGCCGAGGTCCAACGTTTAGCCGACCGGGTGTCGGCCGTATTTGTTCCGCTCGCAATCGTTATCTCCGCGGTGACCCTCGCTTCGTGGTTGCTTACCGGCAGCTCCGTCGGAGCTGCATTTACTGCAGCGGTCGCGGTGTTGATTATCGCGTGTCCGTGCGCCCTGGGATTGGCTACTCCTCTCGGGATCATGGTCGGAACAGGGCGAGGCGCTCAGTTGGGTGTCATCATCAAGGGCGGAGAGATCCTCGAAGATACGCGAGCCATCGAGGCCATCGTCGTCGACAAGACCGGCACGGTCACCGAAGGCCGAATGGTGTTGACAGACGTGCTCGACGCGGGGTTGGCAGCTGACGAGCGAGATCTCGTGCATTCGTTGGCAGCGGCGGCTGAATCACGGTCAGAACATCCAATCGCAGCGGCGATTGCGGCTTCGGTCGACGATCTTGCGCACGTCACCGATTTTGTGAACGCTCCCGGGTCCGGGGTCACCGCGACCGTTGGCGGACCGATTGGCGACGTTGAGGTGCAGGTCGGTCGTCGCAGCCTTTTCGATGCCATACCCGACGCGTTAGAAGACCTCGCTGCCAGCGCCGAAGCCGATGGCGCCACCGCGGTCTTTGCCGGGCGAGAAGGCAGCGCCGAACTGGTCTTCGTGGTCACCGATCAGATCAAGGCACGTTCGCCGGAGGCGATCGCTGCGTTTCATGATCAAGGCCTATCGGTCACCCTTCTCACCGGCGACAACGAGCGCACCGCACACGCCGTGGCCGCAGCTGTCGGCATTGGTCGTCGGCCGGGAGATTCGGTGATCGCCGAGGTGTATCCACACGACAAGGTCGCGGTCATCGAGCGGCTCCAGGCCGAGGGCAAACGAGTGGCCATGGTCGGCGACGGCATCAACGATGCGCCGGCGCTCGCCCAAGCCGACCTCGGTATCGCTGTTGGCACCGGAACCGATGTGGCCATCGAAGCGTCCGATCTGACGATCGTGACCGGCGACCTCCGTGCGGTCGCTGACGCGATCTCGCTCTCTCGGCGGACGCTGTCGACGATCAAGGGAAACTTGTTCTGGGCGTTCGCATACAACGCCGCAGCCATTCCGCTCGCCGCGTTCGGCATCCTGAACCCGGCGATCGCCGCCGCAGCGATGGGTCTTTCGTCGTTGTTCGTCGTGTCGAACAGCCTTCGGTTGCGCTCCTTCGACGGCTACCGGCGCTGAACGATTCGCTCTAGTACCTCGGGGTCGATTGGGGTCAGGTCAGGGTTGAATCAGGGTCATCCCTGATACCGGCGCCGGTGGTCGACCGGTAAGGTTCACAACAGCACGAGCAGTAGTGACGCCTAGTCGTGCCCAGAGAGTGTCGGGATGAAGACGGGAATCGCAAGCCAGGGAGAGGCCGCAGCGTCGGTCATCTCTGCGGTTTCGGTGACGAAGCGTTGGGGAGACAACCAAGTCTTTTCCGATCTCACCGCCGAAATCCCCAAGGGGATCACTGGATTGTTGGGTTCCAATGGCGCCGGCAAAACCACTCTGTTCGGCATGTTGTTGGGCTTGCACGAGTGCAATAGCGGCCAACTGACCGTGTTCGGCGAGGATCCAGCAACCGCCGGACCCGAATTCCGCCAACGAATTGGCTACAGCCCCGAACACCACGACGTACCCACCGATCTTGCCGCCCAGGACTTCGTCCGCCATATCGCCGAGATTCACGGACTCCCAAAGCGTGAAGCGACGACCCGAGCAAGCGATGCGTTGTGGCTGGTCGGCCTCGGCGAAGAGCGTGCCCGTCCAATCGGCACGATGTCGACTGGCCAACGTCAACGGGTGAAGCTCGCCCAAGCTATTGCGCACGGACCGTCGCTGGTAATTCTCGACGAACCAACCGACGGCCTCGACCCGGTGCAACGAGACGATATGTTGCAACTCATTCGTGACATCGGCACGAAATATCAGATCAACGTCGTGCTCTCATCGCACCTGCTCGAAGAGGTCGAACGCATAGCCGACAACATCGTGATCATTGGTGAGGGCAAAGTTGCTGCCGCGGGTCCAATCGATGTCCTGCGTGCTCGTAGCGGTGGCGCGATTGCCGTGCTCGACGATGGTCATCAAAGGGTTGCCGCGGCGATTGAAGGTCGCGGGATCGGTGTTCGCATCGACCGAAACCGTCTGATCATTGGTCGTGACGAAACAATCGAAGTGTTGGCACCCATCGTCCTCGAATCGATCGCCGAAGCAGATGCGTCGCTTCGCCGATTCGGACCGGTGTCGCAATCGCTCGAAGACCTGTTTCTTTCCGAGGTCGACGGCTGATGAGCGACTCGAATGCAGAGATTTTCGACCGCGGATATCGGGTCTACGACGGACCTCGAACGGGCGTGTCGACCGCTCGCCGAAGTGTCGTTGCGGTGTCGGTCCAGCGCGCGTTGGGCTTGCGCCGAAAGTTCCGTTTCAAGATCGTCCCGATCATCACGATCTTTGTGGCCTTCGCTCCGGCCCTCGTATTCGTAGGGCTTGCAGTGGTGCTTCCCGGCGAACTCGCCGAGGGCCTCGTTGTCGATTTTGGGGGATTGTTCGGCCTGACGAGCATCGCAGTGATCTTGTTCACCGCGTTCGTGACTCCCGAGCTCATGATCAACGATCGCCGAAGCGGCATGTTTGGGCTGTACATGGCGTCGCCGCTCGGTCGAACGCATTACATCGTTGCCAAGTTGCGTGCGTTAGTCACCGTGATCTCTACCGTGACGCTTCTGCCGCCGGTGTTTCTCTTGGTTGGCTATGTGATAGTTGGCGTCGGCCCCGACGGGTTTGCAAACACCGTCGCTGATTTGTTGCGCATTCTCGTCGCTGGTTTGTCGATTGCGCTGTTCTTCTCGCTTATCGGTATGGCCGTTGCGACCGTGACGAATCGGGTTGGTGTGGCGTCTGCGGTGATCATCATGATGTTTCTTGCGAGCGCATTTGTGGCGACTGCGTTGGTCGAGGCGGCGAACGCTCCGAATTGGGTTGGGGCCTTTGCACTTCCGGCGGTGCCAGTCGATGTTGCGGCGCGTATCTTTGATGAACCGTTCAACCAGATTTCAGACGTATCGGGCCTGGTTACCGTGGCGGTGTTTGTCGGCGTGATGGCTCTCAGCGCGGCGGTCGTATGGGTGGGCCATCAGCGAATCGAGGTCACGAAGTGACCACACCGCCACCGCCAGCTCCATCAACATCGCTCGGCTCACCGCCACCTCCACCGACCGGTGCTCCCGGGCAGGCACCGAACCTTGTGCCTCCGCCGCCAACGAACGCGCTCGTCAGCGTGCAGCGGGTGAGCAAATGGTTTGGTGATGTCGTTGCGGTCTCTGACGTCAGCTTTCATCTCGGTCCTGGTGTCACTGCTCTGCTCGGACCGAACGGCGCCGGTAAGTCGACGATGCTTCGAATGATCGCCGGATTGACCCCACCATCGCGGGGCACGATCGAGGTGCTCGGCGGGAACCCGCGAACCAATGCCGACGTTCGCGGTCGGGTCGGGCTCGTGTCGCAACAAGAGCAGCTTTTTGCCGAGCAGCGAGCGGTCGAGTTCGTCACGTTGGCTGGGATCTTGAGCGGGCTCGACGACCCGGTGGATGCCGCGCGCCAGGCCCTCTCAGCTGTCGACCTTGACCCCGACGACACCCGGTCGATCTCGACATATTCGAAAGGTATGCGCCAACGCGTCAAAGTGGCCCAAGCGCTCATTCATCAGCCAGCGTTGTTGCTGCTCGACGAACCGCTCACCGGCCTCGACCCGCGGCAACGACTTGCCATGACCACCCTCATCCAACAGCTCGGCGCGGCGGGGACATGTGTAATCGTGTCGAGTCACGTTCTCGAAGAGGTCGAGCGGCTTGGCTCGAATGTGCTCGTCATTGCCCAGGGCCGCCTCGCAGCCCAAGGCGACTTTCATGCGATTCGAGCCCTCATGGATCACCGCCCGCATCGTATTCGAGTACGCACTACGGACGCACGGGTGCTGGCTGCGGCCCTGCTCACCTACGGAGGTATCCACGGTGTCGAGGTCGTCGACGAACAGGTGTTGCTGGTCGATACCAATGACGTTGCTCTCTTCCGAAAACGCATTGCGCCGACGGCTCGTTATACCCAAACGCCACTGTTTGAAGTGCAACCGCTCGACGACGACCTCGAAAGCGTCTTTAAGTACTTGGTGGGACGATGAGCCCGAGCCCACTCGCCGCCATCCCAGCAATGATGAAACGGATCATCCCCGCTATTGCCACGCGAGGTCGCATCCTCACGATGCTTGCCTTCGGCGTTGTTCCGGTCATCCTCGGGTTCTTCATCAACCGAGCTCAGCGCGACACCGTTGACAACAGAAATTTCGAGCCCGCTGAACTTCTCGCAGGTTTCAGCCTGCTGATCTTCGTCCCGCTCGTGGCGTTGGTCTTTGCCGCCGCTGCTCTTGGAACGCTTCGAGAAGAACGTACCCTCGTCTACTTTTGGCTGCGCCCGATCGGTCGCTGGCAGGTCACCGCCGCCGCGCTGTTGTCGGCCTGGGTCGTCTTGGTTCCGCTCGTCGCGATCCCCACCGGAGCTTTTGCCGCGGTGGTTGGTGACGGGAACGACGTTGTTGGCGTGCTCGCCGCGTCGTTTGTCGGGGTGATTGCCTACGGCGCCGTGTTCATGGTGCTTGGACTGATCACCGAACGATCGTTGGTGTGGGGACTCGTGTATGTGCTCGTGTGGGAGGGATTCATCGGCGGTCTGTCCAATACGGCCGGACGATTCTCGATCCGAAACTACACCCGGTCGTTGCTCAGCCGAATCACCGATTCGTCGCTTCTCGACAACCCTGAGTCGGTCGGCACCGTCATTGTTGTGACCGTCGGTATCGCAATCGCGTGCGCCGGTATCTCCACGTTCATGCTCAACCGGATGGACATCGACTAGTCGCTGGTCAGCGCTGGTGCCCGTTGGCTTTGCGCACCTCGATGATGAGCGTTCCTGAAAGCACGTCGAGCTTCGTGACCGCTATTGCCCTGCTGTAGACGTCAGGAAGGAAATGGAGTCGTTCTGGCAAGTAGGGCCGAAAGACGCCGGGCTCGTCGTGCAGGTCGATGTCGACCGCAGCAAAGCCCGCCTCGACGGCACACTTGCGAACGCTCCATGGCGTGTTCTGCGTTGCCTCGACATGGAAGTGATAGTGATCGATCTCTTCAGGGCGAAGCTTGCGCAACACGGTGTCGGTGAGCCCCGTCTTGGCCAACACCTTCGAGGCCAGTCCGAACGGATGAATGCCGTTTGGTGTAATGAGCAACGCTGTGCCACCGGGCGCCAACACGTCATACATTGCACGAAGCAGCTCGGTTGGCCGGGGGTGGTGCTCCCACACGTAGATCGCCGTGGCCAAGTCAAATAGCTCGGCTGTGCCGGCGTCGACGGCGGCCTGGTGGCGTTCGCCAAATGCTTCAGCCGAGGTGTGCACCTGCTCGGTAACCCACTGGTTTTCGAGCACGTCCTCATCGAGATCGACACCGGTGTAGTGGGTGGCGATCTCTGCAAAGAACGGCGAGTACTCAGAGGCTCCGTGGCCCGCACCAATATCGACCACGCGAAAAGAGTCCCCAGACCTGTCGCGTAGTTCTTGTCCCCGTGCGCGGAGCTTTTCGTATTGGTTCACGGGCGTGAGTCTAGAACTCGAAGCCGACGTGTTCGGTGGCCTGTCGGGAAACCTATGCGAGGGTGTTGATGTTGTTCAGCTCAGCAAAGGCTTGTTCGAGGCGGACGCCAAAGGACTCTTCGCCAGCACGAAGCCACACGCGTGGGTCGTACTTTTTCTTGTTCGGCGCATCGGGACCCTCAGGGTTTCCGAGCTGGCCTTGGAGGTAGTCGTGGTTGTCGGCTTCGAAGCCGCGAATGCCGTCCCACATTGCCCACTGAAGATCAGTGTCGATGTTCATCTTGATCACGCCGTAGCTGATTGCCTCTTCGATCTCGGCTGCGCTCGAACCCGAACCACCGTGGAACACAAAGTTGATGGGCTGATCGGAGTCGGTGCCGAACTTCTCCGACACGTGAGCCTGCGCGTCACGCAAGATCGTTGGGGTGAGCTTGACGTTGCCTGGCTTGTACACGCCGTGCACGTTTCCAAACGCTGCCGCGATCGTAAAGTTTGGCGAGATCTCCATGAGGCGTTCGTAGGCGTAGGCGACTTCTTCTGGCTTGGAGTAAAGGTCGGACTCGTCGACGTCGGAGTTGTCGACGCCGTCTTCCTCGCCGCCGGTGATTCCCAATTCGATCTCGAGAGTCATACCGAGCGGCGCCATCCGCTTCAGGTAGTCGACGCAGATATCGATGTTCTCTTCCATTGGCTCTTCGGACAGGTCGAGCATGTGCGAGTTGAACAACGGCTGGCCGGTCGCCTCGAAGTGTTCAGCGCTGATGTCGATGAGTCCCGAAATCCACGGAAGTTTGTTCTTTGGGCAGTGGTCGGTATGCAAGATCACGCGGGCGCCATAGGCCTCGGCCATCGTGCGCACATGCTTTGCTCCAGCGACCGAACCAAGGATTGATGCCTGGGCTGAGTCGACGGGGACGGACTTGCCCCCAACGAACGCAGCGCCGCTGGTAGAGAACTGAATGATGACCGGGCTGTTGAGCCGACCGGCGGTTTCCATCGTGGCGTTCATGGAGTTGCTGCCAACGCAGTTCACGGCGGGAAGTGCAAAGTTCTGGGCCTGGGCGAGCGCGAACATTTCAGATACGTGCTCAGCTGCCAACACGCCAGCGGGAAAGTCGTTACGAGGAGTCGTCATGGCTAAAACCATATCTCCTCAGCGCCGTGGCTAGGAGGTTCGGATTGCCTAGTCTGCGTTCACCGACTTGGAGCGGGCAATGAAGGCACCGGGAATCCCCGGCTACGGCCAACATCGTCGAGTTCGGCCGCTACCGGGGGTTGCGTCGTGGCGGACGAGGGAAAAACTTTGACGTCACCGAGGCGTACGCCCGATAGTCGGGGTAGCGAGCGCTGAGCTGTTGTTCTTCCCACGCGGCCTTACGATCGAAAAAGGCCACCGTCGCAGCAGCGACGACGAGGTGCAGGAGGCTCCCGGATCGAAGGGTCATGCCTGCGACCACCATCAGGACCCCGGTATAGATCGGGTGACGCATGTACGCGTACAGCCCCGACGTTTGCAACGCCCCGCGTTCGGTCGGAACCGGGGTTGGAGTAAGCGCCGCGCCGAGACCCAACGCCGATATGGCAATAAGGGCCAGGCCGGCGAAGAACAAGATCGCGGCGATCAGGCCAATCACTGACCCAACCGGCCAATCGTCGCGGCCCGGCAACAAAATGAGCGCGCCGAGCAAGAGCGCTTGTCCTCCAACCCAGATCCATCCAACGGTGGCACGGTCCATTCTCGTACTCCTTTGCTCTCGCTGCGGGTCGATCGACGCAACGCCGTGGCGACTGTCGTCCTATTGGCTACTCGTTTGTCGGGAAGCCGAGGTTGACCGAACTGGTCGACGGATCTGGCCAGCGTGTCGTCGTCACCTTCGGGCGCGTGTAGAAGCGCAGACCCTCGGGGCCATACATGGTGGTGTCGCCGAAGAAACTGTCGTTCCAGCCACCAAAGCTGTGGTAGCCAACGGGCACTGGCACCGGCACGTTGATGCCGACCATGCCAGCTTCGACTTCGTGCTGGAAACGGCGAGCCGCGCCACCGTCGCGTGTGAACAAGGCCGTGCCGTTGCCCCACGCGTTCTTCTCGATCATGTCGATTGCCTCGTCGAACGTGTCGACGCGAACAACCGACAAAACGGGCCCGAAGATCTCATCGGTGTAGACGCTCATGTCGGTCGTAACGTTGTCGATGAGGCTCGCTCCGAGGAAGAAACCGTTGCCATCGAACGTGTTCTCGCGGCCATCGACGACCACGGTTGCCCCGGCATCGGCGCCAGCTTGGATGTAGCTCGCCACACGATCTCGGTGCTCTTCGGTGATGAGCGGTCCCATCTCCGACGCAGCGTCGGTGCCGTCGCCAATGACGAGTCGATCGGTGCGCTCTTTGATGGCCTCGATGAGCGGGCCGGCAGAATCGCCGACCGCGACCACGACTGAGATCGCCATGCAACGTTCGCCAGCCGAACCAAATCCAGCCGAGACGGCGGCGTCGGCGGCCATGTTGATATCTGCGTCGGGCAAGACGACCATGTGGTTCTTTGCCCCTGCCAGCGCCTGCACCCGCTTGCCATTGGCCGTGCCGGTCGCGTAGATGTATCTCGCTATTGGAGTCGAGCCAACAAAGCTGATCGCCCGAACCAACTCGTGTTCGAGCAGCGCATCGACTGCTTCCTTGTCGCCGTTCACCACGTTGAGGAGACCGTCGGGGAAACCGGCTTCGTGAAACAGTTCTGCGATGAACATCGGAGTCGACGGATCACGCTCGGAGGGCTTCAGAATGAAGGCGTTGCCGGCAGCGATCGCGTTTGGGATCGTCCACAGCGGAATCATGGCCGGAAAGTTGAAGGGCGTGATTCCAGCAACGACACCGAGCGGTTGACGAATCGTGCTGACGTCGATGCCGGTCGACGCGTTCGAGCTCAGGCTGCCCTTTAGTGCCTCTGACATGCCGCATGCGAATTCGATGTTTTCGATGCCTCGGGCGAGTTCGCCCGCAGAATCCGACAGCACCTTGCCGTGTTCGGAGGTTAGGCGGCGGGCAATCTCGTCACGGTTCGCAATGCACAGCGCCCGAAAGTCGTACATGAGCGACGTGCGCTTCGCAATGCTGGTGTCGCGCCATTCGCGGTATGCCTTCTCTGCTACCTGAACAGCAGAGTCGACTTCGGCCGTGCTTGCGAGGTCGACTTCGCTCGTGACCTCACCGGTTGCTGGATTAAAGACCGGTTTCGAACGGCCCGATGTTCCCGGGACTGTCTTGCCGTCGATGAGGTGGTGAATCTTGTTCATGCTGGGTTCCTACTGCTGAGCTGCGCGTTCGGGTTCTTGGTACGAACCTCCGTGTTGAATGTAACGCCACGAGTTGGTCTCTATACACGAGCGGGCGCGGAAGAACGGGCGGAAGCGGGTTCGTGCGAGCGGGGCTATTTAGTCTTGTGGACGGAGCGTTCGGTAGCCGCCGCCATAAAAGATGACCGGCTCGATTGCGTTCGCTGGAATCGACATCTCGACGACATTGCACAACGCAAATTCATGATCGCCCGCATCGATGATTTGGTTGTGTGTCATCCGGATCCACGCGCTCGTGTTCGCGATCCGGGGGGCGCCGCCATCGAGGGTCCAGTCGAGGCCATCGAGGCGTTCGTCGGGAGCGCGCATGCACGCGTTCGACACATCGATCTGATCGGCGGCCAGGACATTCACGCCGAGCACATCGGCGTTGCGAAGTTCGCCCCAGGTACTCGAGGTGATCGTGCAGAAGAACCCGGCCAGAGGCGGGTCGAGCGACACGCTCACGAAGCTCCCAATGACCATGGCTTGGGGTACGTCATCGACGAGTGCGGTGACGACGGTGACGCAGGTGGGAACTTGTCCCATGACCTGGCGAAAGTGCTGCGGATCGACCGGTGCTGATTCGTTGGACATAGCGCTACTTTCTCAGAGTTTTGCGCCGCTCGCACAAACGGTGACACCGAAGCGTGGTGACCAGACTCGGATTTGCCGAGCGTCATTACCGAAGCGCCGGGCCGGTGCCGGGGTAGGACTTCCCCGCGCCGGCCCGAGCGCTTCGCCACCAGCGGAGACCGATGGCGGCACCCGGACAAGGGCATGCCCGGATATGACCGCAACCCGGCCGTGTCGGCTGTCAATGCCCAGATCGGGTCACGTTCCGAGCATGTTCATGGATCGGAACGACGCTGTCAGGACAGTGTTTCGCTGTCAGGACAGTGTTGCGACACCGAAGCCAGAGCTAAACCGTTCGCACCAGATCTCGACATTGTTGAACACCGCGAGGTCAACGTCGACGGGAATTGCATAGTTCTGGTCGCCAATATTGCCCGACAGGTCACCAAGGCTGACGAACTCGCCACTCGCGGCACGAAGGTAGACCTTGAGGTCGGGACCATTGTCCGACACAAAATTCTCAAAGCGAAGGAAACGTTGCTCGGTGCCGTTATTCAACACCAGTGCGTCGCCGGTGACCGAGTAACCATTAAGCGACGAAAAGTTTCCGCTCGCAATCGTGACGATCTCGCCCGGAGTTGCCTCTTCTTCGGCTGCTTCTTCTTCGACGGCCGCTTCTTCTTCGGTTGGGGCTTCGGTCGTTGGCGCTGGCTCCTCGGCTACAGCTTCCTCGGCTACAGCTTCCTCGGCTACAGGCTCCTCTTCGGCGACAGGCTCCTCTTCGGCTGGGGCTTCGGTCGTCGTCTGAGCAACGGCTGCATCGGCAGCAGGTTCGGCGGCCAACTCTGACGCTGCCTCATCCTCGGTTTCAGTTGAGGTTGCGGTGAAGAGGTTCTCGGTCCCCTCGCTCACCTCGTTATCAATAAACGCCGCCTGAATCCCGAAAAAGCCAAATGCCAGCCACGCAAGAACAGCAATGCCGACGACCGCGACGCCCGCGAGAAGGGGTTTCTTGTTTGCGATATCCATGGGGGTATCAACCAGTCCTATTCGTTGATGTTGGGGGAGTGCGTATGGGTGCTCGAACGAACCAGAAACCGGCGCGTTACTTCCACGGCATACTTGACAGTATTCAACACACACCCATTCCCCCAGGAAACACGCCGTTCGTCGAGTTCACCGCTCTTTCACCTGAGGGTTCCCGACTCTTCGGAAAACTCGAGTGGTACAACCCGACCGGTTCGATCAAAGATCGCGCGGCGTGGAACATGTTCGAGAACGCCCGCCGTGACGGTGACCTGCGACCGGGCACGCCGCTGATCGAGGCGACGTCGGGCAACACCGGCATCGGCCTGGCCCGACTCGCCACGGTCAACGGCTACGAGATGACGATCTGTTTGCCCAAAAACTCGACAGCTGAGCGCAAACAACTACTTCGGGCATATGGGGCCAAGCTCGTCGAGGTCGATGGAGGTCCGAACGACGCAATCGAACGAGCGCGCAACATGGTGGCCGACGGCCTGGGCTTTATGTGTTACCAATACGGCAATCCCGGGAACCCCGAATCACACGAGTTCGGAACGGCGCTCGAGATTATTCGAGACTGGCCCGACGAGGCGCCGCCCAACGGTGTCTTCTGCGCCTATGGCACCGGTGGGACAATCACCGGCGTGAGTCGCGGCCTGGTCAAGGCATACCCAGATATCGCCATCCATTCAGTCGAGGAATTCACGAGCGACCCAATCAGTGGAATGCGGAGCCAGGACGACCCGTTTCAACCACCCGTTGCCGACCTCTCCCTCGTCACCCATCGCCACGAGGTGACCAAGGCCGACTCGATCGCCGCGGTTTCGACACTCATCGAGGTTGAGGGCCACTTCGTCGGCACGAGTTCGGGGGCCATTGTTCACGCCGCGGTCGAACATCTCAAAGCCAACGGCGGCACTGCCATTGCGGTCCTGCCCGACGCTGGGTGGAAATATCTCAGCGGAGCCCCCTGGGCCTAATCACGCTCTCGACGTTCGAATCATCTCAGCGAGCGCCGTCGACGCCACGTTTCCTCCACAGCTCACCGCAACGACGCGAGCGCCCGGGTTCGCGTGTGCGAACGCGGTCGCCCCGGCAATCGCGACACCTGCCGAACCTTCGACGAGTTGATGGTGGTCATCGATCATGGCCGTGACCGCTGTCGCCATCTGCGCTTCGGTGATGTCAACCCACTGGTCGACGAGATTCTGACAGATTGGAAAGGTGATCGAGTCATCCTCGATCGCACCTGCTGTGCCGTCAGAGAAGGTGGGCAACGACTCGGGAACGACAACCCGGCCAGCTTCGACCGACGCTGCCATGGCCCGATCGTTGCGCGCTGAGGCACCGACGATCATGGTCGTTGGCGAGTGCGCCGCGACCCACGTTGCAATTCCCGAGATCATCCCGCCGCCACCCACGGCAACGACGATCGCGTCGATCGGCCCGGTGGCATCCTCGAGGATCTCCATCGCGATCGTTCCCTGCCCCGCAGCGACCAATACGTCGTTGTACGGCGAGATGTACCGAAGGCCTTGGGAATCGGCGAGCTCGCGGGCAGCAACCTCGCCGTCGATTGCATCGGTGCTATCGACGAGAACCGCTTGGCCGCCGAGACGGTCGATGTGTGCGAGTTTGGCGGGCGACACGTTTGACGGGAGGAAGATCTTGGCGGTGATGCCCCGACTCGCCGCCGCCGTCGCCACGCCGATTCCATGATTGCCCGACGACGCCGTCACAACACCAAGTTCGGCAGTTTTCTCGTCGAGCGCGTGCACGACATTGGCCGAACCTCGCACCTTGAAACTGCCGGTGCGCTGCTGGTGTTCGGCCTTGATCAGAATGTCTGCGCCGTAGCGGTCAGAAAGGGGAGCCGAGCGAAAAAGGTTCGTGTGGTCGATGTGGGGTGCGATTCGTTTCGCTGCGTTGGACACATCGATCGACGTAAGACTCATCTGGCGAACCTACCGGATGCCGCTACTGTTCGATGCAGCATGATTACCACCACTCACGTTGTTACGAATGCGCTCGTTGCTCTCCAAAGAACGGGCAGCGCATCCACGGTGTTGTCGAGCAGCTCGGCAAAGTGGTTTGTTGCCGGCGGTCTCGCCCCAGACGTTGGGCTCTACGTGCTGAGCGCAGGTGCAGCGGTGTACTTCCCGCTCGCTCGCGGGATGAGCTTTCAAGAGTCGATGCAGTACGCGTTCGACGAGCTCTTCTTCAACGACCGGTCATGGGTGGCAATTCACAACACGTTCCATAGCCCAGTGGTGCTCGCCGCCCTCGCAGCCGCCGGAAAGCTCAGCGGAAAGAAGGGGCTGATGGCGTTCGCCGGTGGCTGCTTGTTGCACACCGTTATGGACATTCCCGTTCATCACAACGACGGTCCGTTGCTGTTCTTCCCGTTCGACTGGGAGACCCGGTTCGACAGTCCCGTCAGCTACTACGACGCCGATCACTTCGGCAAGATCGTGGCACCCATCGATTTTGCGATCACGATCCTCGGTGGTGCGGCCGTCATTCGGTCGTGGCTGCGGAGCCGCTAGCTCGACGCTGTCTCGACAAGGCTGTCTCGACAAGTTGGAGCGACCGGTCGTCGATTGCAGGTCGTTGCGCAACCTACAGTCTCCTGGGTGAGCAGCACCGATCTCATCCGGATACCCAAAAGAGCACGCGCACCGTTGATGTCGATGGTTCAACGCTTGAGTGCTGCGGGATTGCTGGTCATCTTTGTCGCGCTCGTCGTTCGACTTGGGCGGGACAACTACGTCGATGTCACCGGCGACCCTATCGGCATGATCGACGCGCTCTATTACGCATCGGTGACGGTGACCACCACTGGATACGGCGACATCACCGCGATCAGTCAAGCCGGTCGTCTCGCCACGATCTTGCTGATCACCCCGGCGCGCATTCTGTTTCTGATCCTCGTTGTATCGACGACGGTCGAAGTCCTAACCGAACAATCCCGCGAGATCATTGCTCAACGGAAATGGAGAGAGAACGTGAAGAACCACACCGTCATCTGCGGGTTCGGTGCGACCGGCTCGGCTGCTGCTGCCGACCTTATTGCCCGAGGTGTCGATGCATCACAGATCGTGGTGGTCGACTCGGATCCCAACGCAGTCGATCGTGCCACGCGCCGGGGCCATGTGGGCATCGTGGGAGATGCCAGCGCGACCGAAACTTTGCAGCAGGCAGGGATCGAGACGGCGAGGTCGATCGTGGTCGCTCCAAACCGAGACGACTCGGCGGTGTTGATCACTTTGACGTCTCGCGAGATGAACGAGCACGCCCACATCGTTGCAGCGGGTCGTGAGCGCGAGAACCTGCATCTGCTGAAGCAAGGCGGCGCGACCGAGGTCATCGATGCCACCTCCGCGGTTGGGCGCATGCTTGGCATGGGGACACATTCGCCGAGCGCAGCGAAGGTTCTCGACGACCTTTTGGCGGCTGGTGAAGGGTTGGAACTGGCCGAAATTCGACCAGAGGTGCACGATGGCGTTCCGTCCGCGCCGATCGCCTCGACCCTCGTCGGCATTGTCCGAGACGGAGTTCGCCTTCCTCAAAGTGACGTTATTGCGGCAAATATTCGCGCAAACGATCGGATCGTCGTGTTGCGCGACGCTTGACAAATCAAGGGTTTTGACCGGTTGTCTCCCGAGTTTCGCAAGTTCTTGCCTTCTATTTGGACACGCCGTCCAGACTTTTGTGGTTGGGCGGAGTACGCTTAGCGGAACGAGTCGGCCACATTGCCGGCCCGAAGTGAAAGCACAGTGCTATGCAAGGAACAGTAAAGTTTTTCAACAGCGAAAAAGGCTTCGGCTTCATTTCTCGTGAGGGTGCGGACGATGTATTCGTTCACTACTCAAACATTGAGGGTGACGGCTACAAGTCTCTCGAAGAAGGCCAACTGGTCGAGTTCGAGGTAGGCCCTGGCCGCAAGGGCGATGAGGCACAGAGCGTACGCGCTATCTAATCTGAGTCGCGCAATATAGATATACGAACTGCAACATGGGCGTCGTTACCTTCGGGTGACGGCGCCTGTTGTCGTTTTAGACCGGACCCTCGTCGATCCCGAACTGTTGTGTTGGTGTTATGACGGTGCTTGTAGGGGATCGGTCGCCCGCCGCGAGCTCGCCAAAATCGACTCGTCGACGGTATCTCCGGTTTGGAGGTTGAACCCGATGCTCAAGATGACCGCCGCTCCAACTCCGACGAACATGAGCGTGGTCAGCGAGGTCACTTCGACAAAGCGGCCGCCGACAAGATTCGCGATCGGGACCATGCCCCCAAATGACAGAACCCACAGCGCGGCGATGCGTCCGCGGACGCTCTCGGCAACATGCTCTTGCCAATGCGAAGCAAGCGCGGTTGGCAAGATGAAGTAGAACAACGCAACCAGAAAAATTGCGATGTAGGCGAGGTTGACGTTGTCGAGAATCGCCAGCCACGCAAGGCTAACAGCGAAGCCGAGGAGCGTAAGTTTGACCAGTTGCGGCCGCGGGAAGCTGAGCAGCACCGTGCTCACAACGATCGCTCCAACCAACGCACCGGCACCGAACGTTGCGTAGAACCAGGCGTACTGTTGGCTCTGACTGTCGACGCCGAGGTTTACTTCGGCAATCGCGGGGAGCTGGCCAACAAACGGCAGGCAGAAGAACGCAAAGAGAGCCATCAGTGTGATGGGGCCTCGAACCTGGGGTGCGCGCCGAATGATCTGGAAGCCACCGAAGAGACGTTCGGACAGTTTGCCTGCCTTAGCATTGGGCTTTGGCAACGTCATGCGGGCGACCACGCCAAGGACGACAAGATAGGTGGCGGCGTTGATCGCAAAGAGCTCAGAAAATCCGAGCGCAGTTGCGAGAACGCCACCTATCGCCGGGCCAACGACGCGCGCTGCGTTGAGCTGCACCGAGTTGAGCGACACCGCCGCTCGAACGTTCTGCGGCCCGGCAATGAGCGGAAGCACCGACGTAAACGCCGGGGCATAAAGCCCCTGCCCAATGCCGATAATGAACACGAGGAGCAACAGGGTTCCTTCGCCAATGTTTCCATCGATGAGGAAGGCGGCGAGGATAAACGTCCACACCATCTGCCACGTTTGGGTAGCCAGGAGCAGCGTTCGTTTGTTCATCGTGTCCGCGAGCGACCCGCCAAGAAGCGACAGCACACCGAGCGGCGCAAGCTGAGCGAAGATCAGCTGACCAAGGAAGGCGCTCGATCCAGTGAGCTCCCAGCCCAAAATGCCGAGCGCGGCGAACTGAAGCCATCGACCACAGTTCGAAATAAACGACGCGAACAGCAGGTTGCGAAACGGCGCAACTCCCAGCACGTCACGGGCAGTACCCGGCGCGTTGGATATGTTCGGTTGATTGGTCACTGCGTCCACGTTAGGGAGTGGTCAGCGCAACGGTCGGAGAATTCTCGAGGAACAGCCGTTGACCGTCGACCGTTGCCCAGCTTCAGTTGATCTCGACAGATGTTTGGATCACCGAATCGAGGATGCGGGCGTAACCCGTGCACCGGCAAAGGTTGCCAGAAAGCCCAATGCGAACCTCTTCCTTGGTTGGTGAGGGGTTCTCGTTCAGCAGCGCAGTTGCCGACATCAGCATGCCCGGTGTGCAGAACCCGCACTGCACGCCACCCGCGGCGAGGATGTTGCGCTGCAGGGGCGAGAGGTCGTCTTGGGATGCCAGCCCTTCGACCGTCGTGATCTCACGGCCTTGTGCCTGAGCTGCAAGGTAGGAGCACGAGTTGATCGGTCGACCATCGAGAAGCACCATGCACGCACCGCACTCGCAATCGTCGCAGCCTTCCTTTGTGCCGGTGAGGCCAATCTCGTTGCGTATCACGGTCGACAGTGTTCGATCGGTGTTGATAACAATGGGGTAGGGGACACCGTTGACGTTGAGTGTGACGGCTGAAGGTCCGGTTGTATTGCTCATGATTGGGCTCCAACACCGAGGGCTCGGTTGACGGGTACGGAGAGGGTTTCGCCGCCGGCGCGTCGGGCTGCGGCATCGACCGCCCGGCTGGCCATCACCCCGATCATCTGACGGCGGTAGCGTTCTGATGCTCGAAGATCTGAGATTGGCGCGGCTTGTTCTGATGCCAATTCGGCGACCGTCGCGAGTGTCGTTTCGTCGACAGGTTTGCCGATCAGCGGAGCGAGGCCTTCGACCGTGAGGATGGTCGGCGCAACCGCGGTGAGTGCGACGTGGGCCGAGCGAATGATTCCGTCGTCGAGGGTGATCGCTGCTGCGGCACCGACGATCGCTATCTCCATTGTGCGCCGGTACTCGAGGCGCACATAGGCACTGCCGCTGGATTCGGGCTGTTGTGGGATGACGAGTGCCGTGCAGAGTTCGTTCTTTTGTGCACTCGTTCGGCCCGGCCCGACCCACAGCTCGTCGAGGTGCACAAGGCGGGTGGATTCCAGGGTTCGTAGCTCAGCACGTGCGTTCAAGACAACGAGCGGAGCGCCGGTGTCCATTGCGGGTGAACCATTCATGACGTTGCCACCAATGGTTCCGACGTTGCGCGTGGCCGGCGAACCAACAAGCGCCGCGGCATCTGCAATTGCGGTGAAGGAATCAACAACCGTCGGGTTGGTCATCAGCGTGGCGTGGGTAACCCCAGAACCAATACGAGTACCCGCGTCACCGACATCGATCGTTGCAAGCTCGTGCACACGGTCGATCGCGATCAGATGGTCGGGGAGCGCACCTTTGCCTTGGCGGGAGCCAACGACGAGGTCGGTGCCCCCAGCGATTGGTCGGGCCCCGTTTGCGAGGCCGGAGAGAACATCGTCGAGCGAGTTTGCGATGGTCATCGTCATGTGCTGGCCTCCGGGTTATTCATTGCTGTCCACACTCGTTCAGCTGTCATGGGGAGTTGGCGGACTCGCACCCCCGTAGCGTTCGCAATGGCGTTGTTAACCGCCCCACATGTGGCAACGTTGGGTGCTTCGGCGAGGCCCTTCGCTCCACGCGGTCCGGCGTTGTTCGTGAAGATCTCGACGAACTGGGTCGTAATCGTTGGGGCGTCAGCGATGGTTTGCAGCTTGTACTCGAGGAGCCCTGCGTTGAGTTGGTGGCCGCGCTCGTCGTAGCGGGTGCCCTCGGTCAGCGCTTGGCCAACGCCCATCATCACCCCGCCCTCGACCTGGCCGTGCGCAGCAACCGGGTTCAGGATCGTTCCCGAGTCGTGCACTGCATGGACTTCGAGCACTCGGGTGACCCCGGTGTCGGCATCGACACGGACCCGTGCCACATGACACGAGAATTGGGGAGCGAGCCACGATGAGAAGCCCTGTTCGCCAAGACACGTCGAGCCGGTTATCTCGGGCCATTCGATGGCGTCGGCAGCAGCGCTGCCGAGCAGCTCGCCCGTTTCGCTCGCGGCAGCGAGTTCGACGATCGGGATGGAGATTGCGGGCGACCCGGCAACACTGGCCGCTCCGTTCTCGAGGACGATGTCGCCTGCGTTGGCTTCGAGTTGCGCCGCGGCCAGTTCGCGCAGTTGGTCGGCCACCATCTGACTGGCCTTCTCGACGGCGCGGCCGTGGTTGAACAGCGTTTGTGAACCACTGGAGCCGGGGCCTGCCGGAGCAGCGCCGGTGTCTTGATAGATGAGCTCGATTGCGGTCTCGTCGATACCGATCTCGTCGGCGGCGAGCATGCGTAGGGTCATGACCGATCCGGTTCCGCACTCGCTTGCACCGGTAATAACTTGGACCGTGCCATCGCCGTGGAGCTTTGCGTAGGCGCCGGCGGGCGCAGCGAAGCTCGGCCACCAGCCGACGGAAATTCCCAGCGCCTCGCCTTCGGGGAGTTCGGTTCCCCATCCAGCTGATGTGGTGGCCAACTCAAGGCACTGGTCGAGGCCGATCTCGTCGTAGGTCTGGCCTACGCAGCCGGTGCTTGCCGAGGTGACGATGTTCTTGCGGCGGAACTCGAGGGCGTCCATCCCGATTGCCTTGGCGATTTCGTCGGTGTGTGACTCGACGGCCCAGCAGCCTTGTGGCGCGGTTGGGGCACGCACCGAGCCGGACGGCTGGTGATTCGTGTAGATCAGCTTTGCGTCGATGTGCACGTTGGGGATGACGTATGGTCCGGCGACGTGCATTGCTGCGGCTTGGGCAAAGAACGACGAGTCGGCCATGTACGCGCCGTTGTCGAGGAGGATCTCGCCGGTTCGCGCAACGATGTGTCCATCGGCGTCGACGCCGGTCGTGACATCGATGATCATGGCCTCGCGGCGGCGATCTGGGGCAATGAACTCTTCCCAGCGAGAGAAGACGAGCTTGACGGGACGCTTGGCGACCCGGGCAAGTGCAGCGATATGGGGTTCGAAATGGGCCCCGCACTTCCCACCGAATCCGCCACCGAGATGGGGCGCAATGATGCGAACCTTCGAGGTGGGCAGCTCGAGGGTCTCACACACACCGGCGCGGGCATCGAACGGCACCTGCGTGCTCGTCCATACGGTGACCTTGTCGCCTTCCCATTGCGCGATGACCGCTCGCGGTTCGATCGGGGTGGCGTGGCTTGCGTCGGCCAGATAGCGGCTTGTCACAACGGTCGCAGCGTTGGTCATTGCAGCCTCGGCGTCTCCCATCGAGATGGACGAGTGGGTTGCGACGTTGCCGCTATGGGGCGTGTCGCCGGTGACCTCGTAGCTGTCGATGTTCTCGTGGACGAGAGGCGCACCGTCGGCAATTGCGGCCTCGAGGTCGACGACGGGTTCGAGCATTTCGATGTCGAGTTCGATGGCGTCGAGTGCTTGCTGAGCAATGTCGGCATTGATCGCGGCGACTGCCGCGACGATCTCGCCTTCGAAGCGAATGATGTCTGTCGCAAAGAGCGTGCGGTCGGCGAGCCCGTAGCTGTAGCGAACGTCGGGGACGTCGGCGGCAGTGAGCACCGCAAAGACGCCCGGGATTGCCCGGGCCGCGGTGACATCGAGGCGGGTGATGCGACCGTGGCTCACGCCGCCATATTTGAACTTGGCCACGAGCTGTCCGGTGAGCGTCATGTCGGCGGTGTAGCGACCGGACCCGGTGACCTTGTCAGGTCCGTCGGCTCGGATGAATTCGGGAAGGTCGGTGACGGCCATTCAGTCTCCTGGGGTGCGTGACACAAGCGGTATGACCCGTGCATCTTCCCACACCGATCGCTCACATCGCTGCGTCGGGACGGTCGGTTCGTCGAAGGAAATCTCTGAGAACGAAGGCCGTTATGAGAACGCCATCGTGATGGTGCCCAACGGGCCGTAGTCGAAGGTGAAGTCGTCGCCCGGGCGAACGTCGATGGGTCGCGTGAACGAACCTGCAAGCACGACCTGCCCCGCTTCGAGGCGTTGTCCAGTCTCGCCGTAGCGTTTCGCCAACCAGGCAATTCCTCGGGCGGGGTGGCCGAGCACCCCTGCGGCGACGCCGGTTTCTTCGACGGTGCCGTTTCGGCGGGCCACGGCACTCACCCACGCCAGATCGATGTCGTTCGGCGCAACCTTCGTGCCACCAGAGATGATGCCGCCGTTGGCTGCGTTGTCGGCAATGGTGTCGATCACCGTGCGGCGACGGCCTGTTGTTGGATCGGCGCGGAAGGTGCGGGCGGCGATCAGCTCGACCGCTGGTTGTACGAACTCGGTGGCGGCGAGTACGTCGTCGATCGTGAGATTGCTGCCCGATAGGTCGGTCGCCAAGGTGAAGGCGAGCTCCACCTCGACTTTGGGGTCGCAGAATGTGGACGCGTCGAGTGTGCTGTTTGGTTCGAACACCATGTCGTTGGTCAGGAAACCAGAGTCGGGTGTAGAGATCGCCATGGCGGCTTGCATTGCTCTGGACGTGAGCCCGATCTTGTGACCGACGATGCGTTCACCTCGGGCCAGTTTCAGGTTGCGCCACGCGGCCTGAATTGCATACGCATCGTCGATGGTGAGGTCGGGGTAGACCTCGGTGGTCTGGCGCAGTTGCGTCGCCGACCGTTCGGCTTCGTCCAGTAATGCTGCTTCGGCCGCCACGGCGTCGGCCGTGATGGTCGTTTCGGGTGAGTTGAAGGGATGAGTCATTGGCGCTCCGGCGCGGGCTGTTCAAGCGAGGCGGCGAGGTCGTGGAGTTCGCCGAGGAGGTGGCCGAGGCGGTCGCCGCCGAATTGTCTTTCGATCTGAGCGTAGATGGTCTCGGATTCGGGGGCCACCGCCGCGACGAGGGCTGCACCCTGCTCGGACAGCGAGATGACGGCGCGCCGCTGGTCGCTCGACGAACTCGTCCGGTCGATGAGCTGGCGGTCGGACAGATTGGCCAAGATTCGGCTGAGGCTGGGCGCTTGCAGCGAGGTCGAATCGACCAAGGTTCCTGCGTCGACCGGGGTGGATTCGGCTCCGAGCGCCCGCAGGACCCGCCATTGCTGTTCGGTCAGGTCATGGCGTGCGAGCAGCGGACGGAATCGGGCCATGGCGGCTTCCCTCGCATTAAGCAGCGCCATTGGCAAGGACTCGTCGAACGAGCGGAGTTCGGTCATAACTCGGTCATAACTACTGCGGCTCGGGCGCAGTAAACGTGCTGCCGTCTGGAAACTCGTCGGCGACGGTGTTGCGCAACGTCCCGAGCTCGGGAACCGACACGTCGATCACGTCGCCGGGTTCGAGCCAGATCGGCGGGTCGAATCGGGCACCAGCACCCGTTGGCGTGCCGGTGAAGATGACGTCGCCGGGTTGGAGGGTGGTGAACGTCGAGAGGTAATGGATCTGGTAGGCGATCGAGTACTTCATGGTGGCTGGACGGTCGTCTTGGCGAAGCTCGCCGTTGATATGGGTGGTGATGTGAAGGTCGTCGAAGGTGGTGTTTGTGACCGGCCGATCGAGTTCGTCGAGCGTGACCAAGTGTGGCCCCATCGAACCTGACGATTCCCAGTTCTTGCCTTGGGTGACGTTGAACTTTGCGTGTCGGACCCAGTCTCTGATCGTGCCTTCGTTGCCGAGCGAAAGCCCCGCAATGTGGTCGTGCGCGTCGGCGATGGGGATGCGACGGCCCGCCTTGCCAATGACGACAACGATCTCACCTTCGTAGTCGAGTTGTGGGCTCTCCGGTGGCCGGATGATCTGTTGGTTGTGGCCAGTGAAGCTCTCGGGGAATCGCACGAAGACCGAGGGGTACGCTGCGTCGGTCATGTCTGCGTACTCGGCGGACCGGCCGCCGTAGTTGACGCCGATGCAGAAGATCTTTCCCGGACGAGGGAGTAGCCGCTCGTAGGTGATGTCTGGCTCTTGGTGGTCGGCTGGATCATCGACGTATGCGGCGGCTCGGGCGAGACCGTCGGTGGCGATCAGTGTTCCGAGATTTGTCTCTCCATCGAGCCGTGCGGTGAGGTCGATTACACCGGAACCGTCTTTGGTGAGGAGACCAAGTCGTTGTTCATTGCTTGAGGAGTAGGTGAGCAGCCGCATAGAGAGATATATTACACATGTTAAGTAATTTGCGTTCGACCAGTACGTGCAACCATCACCTTCACCACCACCTTTACCGTTGGGAGACTTCGTGCCGCACTTCACGATTGAATGCTCGGCCAACGTCGCCGAGCACCACGACATCGACCGGCTGGTCACTGCAGTACACCGGGCGGTGTTGGACATGGGCATTGCGCCTTCACCGGCTGCGCTGCGGACTCGGGCCGCGGTGCGAGACCACTACCTGGTGGCAGATCGCAATGATCCAGCACATGGTTTTGTGGCGATCACCGCGCGCATTGGCCCCGGACGGTCCGCCGAGATGAAACAAGACATCATCCAAACCGTGCTCGACGCAGCCGAAGCCGAACTCGCTCAAGCTGATCGGCTGGTCATTGCGTGGTCGATGGAAGTGCACGAGATCGACGCCCAGTTCCGACAGAACCGAAACCACATTCGCGCACACATTCAGGAGGGTGAACGCTGATGGGAATCGTTTCGTTCGACGACAACCTGGCGGCGTCTCAGGATTATCTCGCCCGATTCGCAGATGAACCGCTGTTGCACCTGATCGACGGGCAGGCAACGGCATCGGTTAGCGGCGAGACCTTCGAGAACACGTCGCCGATCGACGGAGCGCATCTCGGACACGTTTCCTCAGGAGACGTTGCGGACATCGATGCTGCGGCGAAGGCCGCGGAAGCAGCGTTTGCCGAGTGGAGCCAGATCTCGGGCACTGAACGCAAGAAGTTGTTGCACGCCGTGGCCGACAACATCACCGAGCGGGCGCACCAGATTGCGGTGACCGAGTGCGTCGACACCGGCCAGACCATGCGCTTCATGAGCCACGCGGCGCTCCGAGGAGCCGCCAACTTTCGTTTCTTCGCCGATCGGGCACCCGACGCGGCCAATGGCCAGTCGCTACCGACCGACACACATCTGAACTACACGACCCGCTCGCCCATTGGCCCCGTTGGCGTCATCACGCCGTGGAACACGCCGTTCATGTTGAGCACCTGGAAGATCGCACCTGCGTTGGCGGCGGGATGCACGGTGGTGCACAAGCCCGCCGAGTGGAGCCCGTTCACTGCGCACCTGTTGGCCGAGGCCGCCCTCGACGCTGGCCTTGCGCCCGGCGTGCTGAACGTCGTACACGGCATGGGCGAAACCGCAGGCAAAGCGCTGACCGAACATCGGGCTATCAACGCAATTGCGTTCGTCGGCGAGTCCTCGACCGGGTCGCTAATCCAGGCACAGGGGGCCGCGACACTCAAGCGCGTCCACTTCGAATTGGGCGGCAAGAACCCGGTGATCGTGTTCGCCGATGCCGATCTCGATCGGGCGCTCGACGCGGTGTTGTTCATGATCTACAGCCTTAACGGCGAGCGGTGCACGAGCAGCAGTCGGGTACTCATCGAAGATTCGATCTATGAAGAGTTCACGGCGCGGCTGGCCGACAAGATCGGCGATATTCCCGTTGGACATCCCCTCGACCCGACCAGCGTGATCGGTCCGCTCATCCACGAACGTCATCACGAGAAGGTGTGCAGCTATCGCGACATCGCCGTCGCCGAAGGAGCCACCGTCAACGAAGGCACGCCGTTTGCCGATGCACCCGCTGGAGGCCAGTGGGTTGCGCCGATGCTCTTCACGAATGCACGTAACAACATGCGTATTGCTCAAGAGGAGATCTTCGGGCCGGTCCTCACCGCCATTGCGTTCACCGGCGAAGCCGACGCCATCTCGATCGCGAACGACACCGAGTATGGCCTCGCGGGCTACCTCTGGACGAGCAATGTTGGCCGGGCGCACCGTGTGGCCGCAGCGCTCGAGGCGGGCATGATCTGGGTCAACTCCCAAAACATCCGGCATCTGCCGGCACCCTTTGGAGGAGCCAAAGCCAGCGGCATTGGCCGCGACGGCGGAGACTGGAGCTTCGACTTTTACATGGAGACCAAGAACGTGGCCATCGCCCTCGACGACCACCCAATCCCAAAGCTGTACGGCGGAGCAAAACCTTGAGTCTCTACTATGTGCAGAAGTTCTTGTTCGAGCTGAATCGCGACCGTGCCTTGCAGGCCCGATACGACGAGGATCGGGCCGCTGTGCTCGCGCCCTACGACCTCACCACCGAGGAAACCCGTGCCCTCGTCGAACCCGATATTGGCTTGTTGTTTCACCTCGGGGTGAACGGGCAGATCCTGATGCACTTCGCGGCACTGCATCAGATCGAATGGCAGGACTATCTTGCACGTATGCGTGATGGCATCGAGAAGTACGGGCCCGTCCGTGAGGGGGTCTATGCCGTCACTGGGTACGAGGGTGTTGGTGCCGATAGTCAGATTCCGCCAGCAAAGGCGGACAACCAATGACGCTCGTCTATGCGGGGGTCTGCAGCCACGCCCCGGGAATAACAGGGCGCGCCGAACAGGCCGACCCGATGGTGCGCGACGGTTTCTATGACGCATACGACCAGATGCGCAAAGACATCGTGGCTTCGGGTGCCGAGGCAATCATCGTCATCGCCGCCGAACACTTCGCCAACTTCTTCATGAACAACATGCCAAGCTTCGCGATTGGTATGGCCGACTTCTACGACGGCCCCATCGAAGATCCGGCATGGCTGGGCATCGAGAAGTTTCGGGCACCCGGTGACAAAGACCTGTCCAAGCGGTTGATCACCGAGGTCATGGAAACTGTCGACGTGTCCTATGCCGAGGAATGGAAATTCGACCACGGCATTGCCGTGCCACTCCACTTTCTGACCCCGAACTTTGACGTCCCAATCATTCCGGTCAACATCAACTGTCAAGGGCCGCCGCTCACGCCGCTGCATCGAGCGTGGGCATTCGGTGAGGCACTCGGCAGAGCGTCCCAGGCGGTCGACGAGAATATCGCGATCATTGGCACCGGTGGCATATCCCACTGGCCTGCTACCCCGGACTCGGGAAAGATCAACGAGGCGTGGGATCGCAGCTTCCTCGATCAGTGGTGCCGCAACGACAAAGACGCGCTGCTCGACTACACCAACGAGCAGGTCTACGCAGACGCTGGGCAAGGTGGCTTTGAGATCCGCACGTTCATCTCGGTCGCGGCTGCCGCCGACGGTGCGCAAGGCACCGTGCACTTCTGCGAGCCCATACCGATCTTTGCCGTGAGCTGCACGATTGCGAGCTATGAGCTCGCGTCGGTCGAGCGGTAGCGGCGCTGGCTACGCGTAGTGCTCGCCAAGACGAGCAAAGCCCTCTTCGAGGCTGACGCGCGGTTCCCAGTCGAGCGCCGCTCTAGTGTCACGTTGATCGAACCAGTGCGCTGTCGAAAGTTGTTCGGCGCCGAACGCGGTCATTGGCGGCTCGTCCTCGCGCCCGGTGCGTTCCCAAACCTTCTCGGCCAGAGATCCTCCGAAGATCGCGACCTTGCGAGGAACACTGCGCGGCGACCAGTCGACGCCGGCGGCTTGGGTAATACGTCCAATGAGCTCGTGTACAGTTCGTGGCTCGCCATTTGAAACAACAAACGCCTGCCCGCCGAGGTTGTGGCACTGGTCGACGGCAGCGATCAACGCATCGGCCGCGTTGTCGACCCACGTGACATCGACGAGCGCAAGCCCGGTCCCGATCAGCGGCATCCGCCCGCTGCGAGCACGATCGAGAACCCGCTCGACGAGCTGGGTGTCTCCGGGGCCAATGACAAGATGCGGGCGAATGGCGACGATCGGCATTGCATCTGTTGAGGCAGCGAGGGCTAGCTGCTCGGCCATGGCCTTGGTGGTTGCGTAGTTGCCGCGGGTTGCATCGGGGTTGGCCGGCTCGGCCCCAGCGCCGCTAATCGATTCGCCGCCGTGAGCGACCGACGGCGATGAGGTGGTGACGAAACGGGTGACGCCAGCTTCTCGAGCCGCCGAGATCATGTTGGTCGTGCCTTCGACGTTGACGCGTACGTATTCGTCGAGGTCGCCCATGATGTCGACCTTGGCCGCCAGATGAAGAACGGCGTCCTGGCCAGCCACGGCCCGTGTGACCGAGTCGATGTCGGTGATTGAGCCTTGGGTCTCGGTGACGTCGGTGCGACCCGAAGGAGATCGTTGAATCGTCGACACCTGGTCGCCTCGGGCGACGAGGCGATCAACGATTGCGCGGCCGATCATGCTGGTCGAACCAGTGACGAGGATCTTCATGTGTTCAGCTCCTTGCCTACGGGGTGCCAATGGGTTTGCCAGTAAGGACGTCGGTGGCCCATTTGCGTAGTCGGCCACGGTCGATTTTGGAATTGTGGCGCCGGTCGACGGGAAGTGCCGGAACGCTGAGTACGGCAACGACGTCACCGTGGTTCGTCGCGGCGGCCGCGCGTCGAACAGAGTCGATCAGCACAAGGTCGGCAAGTCCCGCCTTCTTTGGTGGGGTATCGAGTTGCACGACTGCCACGACCTGCTGATTGTCGTGTGGCCCAACACCGACGATCGCGGCCATCGCCACGCCGGGTAATGCTTCGATTGCCTGCTCCAACCGCACAGGAGCAATGGGTCCAACAGTGGTGGTGACGACGTCGGCGAGGCGTCCTGCCATCCAGAGACGGCCGCTATCGTCGAGGTAGCCTACGTCGCCGGTGCAATGCCAGCCGGTTGGTTGTGATGCGAGGAACGTCGTGTGCCAAAGCCGGTCGTATGCAAGGCGGGCGTGCGGGGCTTTCACGGCGATCTCACCAAAGCTGGCTTGACCATCGGCGCTCATAGCGTCGTCATAGGGGCGTATCTGGACGTCGACCCCGGGCACTGGACGACCAACGCACACACCGTTGCCAGTCCCTGCCTCATGGATCTCGGGAAGGCTGATCGTCGAAACGGGCAAGATCTCGGTCATGCCATATGGCGTGTAGGCGACTGCATTGGGGAATACGGCTTGGGCCTGATCGAACAGGTCGGTGCGGATGGGGGCACCAGCGGACAGGAGCAGCCGGACATGTGTAAGCGCACCGCGATGTCGCGGCGCAATGTCGGCCTGGGTACGAATGGTGCTTGCCAGCGCCGCGGGGGACGCGAACACCATGGTGGCGTCGATGGCTGCGACCGCTTCGGCGAGCGTTCTTGCGGTGATGCTGGCAGGCGACGACACGTCCATGTCGGGCACGACCGACGAGATGCCAAGCATCGGGCCGTAGAGCGCGAACGGAGCAAAGGCCGCAACGAGCGAATCGTCGGGGCGAATCGAGTAGATCTCTGAGATGATGTCGCGCTGGGATGCGATTTGGCCGTGCGTGTAGCGGACACCTTTGGATGGCCCGGTGGATCCGGAGGTGAAGATCACCGCAGCTTCACTAGATTCGTTCGGCAGCGGCCGGCTGTGATCGGCCGTAGCGTTCGCCCGAAGTGTTTGCAGATCGGCCGCTGCGTTGATGAGGCGGGCGTGAGGCCCAGAGGCAGCGGTCAGTGCAATGCGTTCGCCCGGCCATCGCAACGCTCGCGATGCGGCCAGAGCCCGATCGATACCGATCAGGTACTTCGGGTATGCGGCCTTAAGCGCCGCGGTCATCTGTGGGGGAGTGAGCGCGCCATCGACGAGAACAGCAACAGCACCAAGACGCCAACACCCATAGGTGATTGCGGCCAGTTCGATTCCGGGCGGAACCATGATTGCAACCCGGTCCCCGGGCTGCACCCCATGTGCGGCGAGGCCCGAAGCTGTCGATTCGATTCGTTCAGACAAGTCGCCGAACGTGATGGCATTCTGTCCGTCGGTCATTTCGGCGATCGCGAGACGGTCTCGACGATCTGGAGCGCTGACGTGTTCGAGCAGGGTCGTCGGCGCTGACTGATGGGCCACAGGGGCGGCACGGGTCTTGAGGGTGCTGAGCCAATCGACGATCGCGGCAGCGGCGGGGGCATCTTCGGTGACGAAGTGGCCAGCGTTTGGCCATCGATGCACGTCGGCGTGCGGGAGCCGGGCTTCCAAATCGTGCAGATACAGATCGGAAAAGACCGGGTCCTTGGCTCCCCACAGCAGCAATGACGGCGTGTCGGCGAGGTGCCCAAGACCGTCTGCAATGTCGTCGAGTGTGCCCGCGGTTGGGTGGTCGTCCTCGAGTGGGATGTCCTCGACGAAGTGTTGGATTGCCTGCCGGCGCTGCGGTGTCTCGTATGGGGCGAGGAAGCCCGCTCGAATGTGCGGTGGCGTGCGAGGCTTTGACATTTCGAATGCGCCGGTGATGAACCCGGTCGTGTCGACGGTGGTTCGACGGAGTGCCGACTTTGACCGGACCGTGCGGATGATGCGCGGCGCCGCAGCGTCTTGTGGTTGATGTACGGCTGTGTTTGTGAGCACGACTCCAGCGAGTTGGTCGAGGTGGCGCAGCGCCCACCCGAGTGAAATCGGGCCACCCCAATCGTGAGCAACGGTGACGACCGGCCCGGTGAGTTCGAGGTGATTGGTCAGCGCGGTGAGATCGTCGATGCGTTGGGCGAGTCGGCGGTAGGTGCCGGTGCGGTCTGAGAACCCCATATCGAGATGATCGACAGCGATTCCTCGAACGCCTGCCGGGAGGTTCGCCAAGAGGTTGCGCCAGAGATAGGACCAGGAGGGGTTTCCGTGCACGCACAGCACCGTCAGGTCGAACTGCTCTTCTGCTGCGGTCTGTGTGTCGAGAAAGTGGAAGGTCCTCGCGTTGCCGTCGATCTCGACAGTTTCGAGACGTGACCAGCTGAGGTTCAGGCCATGAAGCCCGCTAGGTGGGAGCCGAGCCGCATCGAGCGGCTCGGAAGTCACCACTGAACTTCGAGCATCGCGGTGTTGAGGCCCGAACCCATGCCTTGCAAGAGAACACTGTCGCCAGGTCGGAGCATGTCGGCGACCGAAGCGAGCGTGATTGGAATTGCTGCTGGACCGATGTTTCCGAGCGTTGGGAAACTACGGGGCACGCGGTCTCCATCGATGCCGAGCGTGTCGATGACGGCTTGGGTGTGCACTTCGGAGACCTGGTGGAGAATGTAATAGGTCATGTCGAACCAGCCGGTTTTCTCACCAGCGTCGTCCCAGGCGAGCTTCGCGGTTTGGGTACCGGCTTCGAGCAGGCCACGGGTGTCGGTGCGCATGCCGGTGAGGCTGCCAACGCACAGATCGTGATATTGGGTGGCTGCCCGGAAGAAGCCGCTGACGACTCGATGGCTTCCCGGGTTCTCCGAGTGGCGGCCAAGGACCATTGCTGCTGCGCCCGAACCGAGGGTCAGGGTGGCGAAGTTTGCGAACAGGTCGTCGATCGACGCGCCTTGTGCGGTCAGTTTGTCGATCGTGTTCTTGTAGATCTCGCGGGTGCCTTCGCCATCGACGATGAGCACGTAGTCGGTCTGCCCGGACGCAATGATGTGGCCGGCCATATGGATGCCGTTGAGGAAGCCGAGGCAGGCGTTCGATAGGTCGAAGTTGGTGCACGCCGATGAGAGTTGCAGCTTGTCGTGGACAGTGACGGCGCTCGATGGTTCGAGGCGTTCCCGACACACGCTCGTGTCGATCATCAGGCCGATTCGCGATCGGTCGATGCCCGACTGCTGAATTGCTTTCTCGCCAGCCATGGCCGCAGCGTCCATAAACGATGTGCCTTCGTGCCACATCCGACGCTCGCGAATTCCGGCGAGGGAACTCAACAGCCCTGGTTCTGCGCCGGTAGCGGCGTAGAAGGGCGCCAGACGTTCATCGATGTCTTCGGAAGTAATGACCTCCGGAGCTTGTTCAGCCGCCAGCGAAACGATGCCAAGATCGTCAAATGTAAAGCTTGCGTTGCCCGTCATGAGTCCCTTTGTCGCGGCGCCAAGCAGATGGCCCAGAAGATCATTGCACGCTAGGCCCAAACGCGCTTGATCCGGTCATAGGGAAGCACAGGGTTTTTGGCCGTGTTACAGATCATATGTCACACGAATTTTCGGCTCCGAGCCTCACGACGGCGACGTGGGTCGTATTCTTCGCGCTGATTCTTGCTGCGTGTGGCGAGTCGTTCACTCAGCCAATCACCGAAAATGCCTTTGACCCTGACCTGTTCGACCCCACCGATGAGCCCGGTGTCGAGCTGCCAGAGGGCTACTTTCGCTCGTGGGGCCGCGACCGAATCATCCCGGTCTATGACCCGGTGTATGTCGGCGCGGACGGCGTGCCGTGGGACGACGACGAGGTCGTCATTGGCGTCAACATCAACGGCCAACAACGGGCGTTTCCGGTGGGCTTTCTCTCAAATCGAGAGCTGGTGATCGATGAAATCGATGACATACCAATACTTGTGACGTGGTGACCGCTTTGCGGCACGGCGTTGGTCTATCGCCGAGAGATACAGGGAGAAGCGGTGCTTTTCGGCAACCAGGGTGATCTCTGGATGAACGCAATGACATGGTTTGACCACGACACCGGAAGCGTGTGGAGCCAGGTCACCGGCACGGCGCTGCTTGGACCGCTCGAAGGAACGAGCATCGAGTTGTTGGCTTCGGAGCTCTCGAATTGGTCGGATTGGCGTGAGGAGTTCCCCGACACGCTTGCGCTGCGTACCCAAACAGCGTCGAATACGTTTCGGGTCAAAGATCTCACTGTTGCGGCGCGTGTGAACAACGAGGTTGCCGGGCTCGAGTTTAAGGATCTGCGAGAGGTCGGTGCGATCTCGACGGTGCTTGGCGGCCAACCAATTCTTTTCGTGGCCGATCCGCAGCTCGATCGGTGGGCCGTGTTCTCGCTGCTCGTCGACGGGAGCCCGGTGGAGTTGGAACTCGCTGACCGTGTTCTGGTCGATCCAGTGTCAGGTGATCGTTGGGATCCATCGACAGGTGCATCATTTGACGGACGCATGGCCCTCGATCGCGTCCCGACCTTCAGTTCGAACTTCAACAACTTCATCGACATTTTCCCCGACGCGCAGGTGTTGATCGAGCCTGAAGTGATCCGGCCGATTCCCGATCCTGTGAAGTCCTACATCGTGTCGATGGACTAAGCGCTGGCCGAGTCGGCCGGCCCTTTGGTTATTCGGTGATGTTTGGTTCGATCGTGCCGCGCTGGTTTGGTTCGATTGGTGCTGCCGGCGCGCATCCGTAGTTGAGGATGCGCAGCACCCGGTCGGTGCGCTTCATGCTGAGCACGGAAACGGTGGCGGTTTCGAGCACGAACCGGCGACCTTCCTCTGCTGGCATACCGAGCCATCGGGCGATCAAGATGGCGAGCAGGTGGCCGTGCGCAAAGACAATGACCGGCCCGTCATCAGATGCAGTGTCGATGCGTTCGATTGCTCGATCGGCGCGAATCCCTACATCGGTTGCGCTCTCTCCACCTTCGAGATCGCCGAACCATTTCGACCAGCCTGGCTCTTCGGCGACGATCTCGGCGTTTGTGCGCCCTTCGTATTTGCCGTAGTCCCACTCGAGCAGATCGTCATCGAGGATCAGCGCGCCTGGGTCGTGGGAGACGCCAGCGATCTCTCCGGTCTCGCGGGCGCGTTGGAGCGGCGATGAGAATCGATGCGCGAAGTTCCATCCGGTGAGGGTGGGGCCAACGAGCTTGGCTTGCTCCCGGCCCTTTGTCGTGAGCGCGATATCGGTGAGGCCCGTGTGCTGGCCGTCGCGACTCCATTCGGTTTCGCCATGACGTACGAGGACGATCTTTGAAGTCATAGGTCTTCGACCATAGCCAACCGACCGAGATCAGACCGTGACGGGCATGACCAGCGTCACATGTCTATTTCGGCGGTAGGCGAACTCCGCCGTCTACTCGCACACATTCGCCGTTCATGTAGGGGTTCGTGATGAGGTCCATGACCATGAACGCGAGCTCTTCGGCTGCGCCGAGGCGCTTTGGAAAGAGCACCGATTGTCCGAGATGGTCTTTGAACTGCTCGCTGGCTTCGCCTTCGCCATAGATGGGAGTGTCGATGAGTCCGGGCAGCACGGTGTTCACTCGAATGCCGATGGCGGCGAGGTCTCGCGCTATCGGTAGGGTCATGCCGGTCACTCCGCCCTTGGACGCCGAATAGGCGCACTGGCCAATTTGTCCGTCTTGGGCTGCCACTGAGGCCATGTTGATGATGGCGCCGCGCTGGCCATCATCGTCGACGGGGTCGGTCTTCGACATTGCAGCGGCTGCTCGGCTGAGCATGTTGAACGTGCCGACGAGATTGATGTCGATGACTCGTTGGAATGCGTCGAGGTCGAATGGTTCGCCGTTTCGGTCGACGGTTCGGCCTGCCCAACCAATACCGGCCGAGTTGACGACCGCCCGGATGGGGCCCATCTCGGACGCTGCGGTGATGGCAGCGTCGACGTCTTCGATCGAGCGAACATCACATTTGACGAACAAACCGCCGAGCTCGGAAGCAACGGCTTGTCCCTTCTCTTCGTTGAGGTCGGCAATGACTGGTCGGCTGCCGGCGGCGGAGAGCTGGCGGGCCGAGGCTTCGCCGATTCCCGACGCGCCGCCGGTGATGATGGAGCTGCTTGCTTCGAGGTTGAGGCGTGGCATTACGCGTCGATCCTTTCGATCAGGGTTCCGTTTGCGAGGCCGCCGCCTTCACACATGGCTTGGAAGCCGTAGCGTCCGTCGGTGCGTTCGAGTTCGTTGAGAAGCGTGGTCATGAG
>CALKGG010000074.1 GCA_938084885.1 uncultured Acidimicrobiales bacterium | reverse complement strand
GTGCCGTCTTTGGTCACGATCCATGACCTGCAGCCACTCGATGAACCCGACAATTTTGCGCCCATGAAGGCTCGCTATCTCCGCGGCGCAATCCCGACGGCAATCGCGCGAGCAACAATTGTCACCACACCGAGTGGGTGGGTTCGCGAGCAGGTGATGCAACGGTTCGACCTTGACCCCGACAGGGTGCACATCGTCTCTGCGTTTGCCGAACCCGTCGACTTGTCAGCGCCGATGCAGCGCTCGCCGCGGATCGATCGTGTGCTGGCGACCGGGCCGATCCTGCTTTTTCCCGCAATGACGCTCGCACACAAGAACCATCGGTTCTTGTTCGACGCTTTTGGCGATGCCGTCAAACAAGATCCCGACCTGCAACTGGTGTGTGTTGGAGCGGTGGGACGAGATCACGACGAGTTGTTGGCGCGTGCGGCGTCGGTGTCGAATCGAATTCACATGCTCGGCCACGTATCCAAATCCGACCTCGATGCGCTGTATCGGTCCGCAGATGCGGTTGTCTTCCCCTCAAAATATGAAGGATTTGGTTTGCCCGTGCTCGAGGCCCAGCACTACGGCGTGCCCGTGATCTGTGCAAATACAACCGCGCTGCCCGAGGTGGCTGGAGATGGCGCGCTCATGCTCGACCCCACCGATCGGGCGGCGTGGACGCAGGCAATGGTGGAGAGGTTCCGCCCCGTCGACCGAGCACGACTGGTGACCAAAGGGTTCCAGAACGCTGCGCGGTACTCGATCGCTGCAACAGCAGATCAGCAGCGGCGCGCATACACATACGTGACCGCCTAGCATCAACGCCGTGAGAATCCAGGTCCTGTGCCCCCACTTCGAACCCGATAGCGCCCCGACTGGGGAGTTCATGAGTGCAATCGTGAACAACCTCGGGGAGATGGGCCATGAGCTTCACGTGATAACTGCGTTGCCGTGGTACCGAGAACACGCCGTCGAAGAAGGTTGGAGCGGGCAGATGACGCGGGTCGAGCAACGGCCCTGGGGCGAGATCACCCGAGTGCATCCTTTCCCGACCGACAAGACCAATATTGCAGCGCGTGCCGCAGCCTTTGCTGGGTTCACCGCGATTGGCCTTGGTAGCGCGGTCATCGACCGCTTCAGCCCCCATGTCGTCTTTGGGATGTCTCCGCCGCTGTCGCTTGGAGTTGCTGGCTGGTTGGCGGCAAAGCGTCGGCGCTGCCCGTTTGTGTTCAACATCCAAGATGTCTTCCCCGACGTTGCGATCGAGACGGGCACGATCTCGAACCCAAAGGTCATCGACGTTGCAAAGAAGCTCGAGACGTTCGTGTACGACCGAGCTGATGTCGTCACCGTGTTGAGCGAGGAGATGCAACGCAACGTCGAAGGCAAGACCAATTCTGCAACCGAGATCATTCCCAACTTCGTCGACATTTCGACGTTCGAACCAATGGAGAAAGAAAACTCCTACCGTCGAGAGTTCGGGCTCGAAGGCAAGTTGGTCGTCATGTACTGCGGCAACGTTGGTTTTAGTCAGTCGATCGAGCTCCTCGCAGACGCGGCGCGAGAGATGACCGACATCGAGGACCTCGTGTTTGTGGTCAACGGGGGAGGGTCGGCAATTGGTGAGGTTCGTCGACGAGCTGAAGGACTCGATAACTTTCGCATCATCCCGTACCAGCCTGTCGAACGCGTCCCTGAGGTCTTGTCCGCCGCTGACGTCCATGTGATCCCGCTTCGACAAGGTCTTGCATGGTCGAGTGTTCCGTCGAAGTTGTACAAGATCCTGGCGGTCGAACGCCCGGTTATTGCGAGCGTCGATGAAGGGACCGAGGTCGGCCGAGTCGTGGTCGAGGCGGGCGCGGGCCATTCGGTCCCACCTGATGTTGCTGGCCCGTTGGTCGAGTCTTTGCGCGAAATTCTCTCGTCGGAATCGGAGAGGAACGCAATGGGCGCTCGAGGTCGAGCGTGGGTCGAGGAGTGGACGACGCCTCGCCGTGCTGCCGAGGCCTACGAAGCGCTATTCGCCGGGTTGATCTCGCCATAATCTCCTGATCGAGCGTCGACCCTTCTTGCGCCAGCGGCGCAAGAAAAGTGAAGATTCTCGAAGGTTCTTCGTGGTGTCCTAACAAGTTCTCCATTACCCGCTAGCGTTGTGTCGTGGCTCGTTCAGATTCCCCCAAAGACTCAAGCTCAGACTCCTCGAAAAAGGTTGCGAAAGCGGCCAAAGCAGGAGCAACGCCGAACGCCTCGGTCGGTCGCGATTCGCGCCCGATTGGGTTCCAAATGATGATGCTCGGCATCATCGTCCTCGGTACTGCGCTCGTCGCGTTCTCATGGCAGGCACGCGACGTCGAAGCGCTGTCGCCATCGTTCAACGACCACTGGCACCTTCCGTACGGAATCTACGACTGCACCACCGATGGATTCCAACCACCATTGATCGACCCACAACTCGCAAACTCTGGTATTCACACCCACAGCGATGGCGTGATTCACCTGCATCCATTCAGCTCGACAGCGACGGGTAACAACGCCACGTTGTCGGTGTTCCTCGAAGCAACGACTGCCCAGTTCGATGGCGACGAAGCGCTGACGTTTACCGATCGACCAGCGCTCAGCTCGGGTGTTGAATGCGGCGGCGAAGACGCAATCTTGCAGGTTGCTCGTTTCGCTCCCGGTGCCGACACACCAGAGGAAGTCTTTACCGAGAACCTCGAGGATGTTCGCTTGCTTGCCGACCAGGTCGGCTACGTGATTGCACTCGCACCGGCTGGTTTCGATATTCCGGCTCCGCCCGCTGACAGTATTGCTGCGGCAGAAGCTTCATCGCCGAACGTGTTCGACACGCTCGGTCTCGACAGCATCGAAGATCAGTTGGATGCTGCTGGTATTGGTTTCAACGCGGATGGCAACCTCATCGACGCAGAGGGCGAATTGATCCTCGACGCCGACGACAATCCAATCAACCGGACCACGCTCGAGCAGCAGGTTCCGACCGACGACTCAGACAGCGACGAATCAGACGACGCTGACGAAGAGTAACCTGGCGGCGAATCGCTCGTCGCTCGTCGTCTAGCGGTTTTGTTATGTGGTTGCGCTTGGCGGCGCGCTTTGTGCGTCCTCAAGACCAAGCTCGACATTGATTCGGCTCGACGAGTCGGCCTTCTCACTGCCTCCAACGCCAAAGACCAACTCGATTCCATGCTGTTCGCACACCGCAGCTTCGGGAACGAAATCTGGAATCCGATCGCCGCCATTGGCAAAGATCAGGCGGTGTTCGCTGAAGGTCTTCGCGAGGTGGACGAGCGACGCCGAAACAGTCCGGTCATCGTCGACGGCAATGATCGCGTGATCGACAGCGGCGAGCGCCTGAACCACGCGTAGACGATCGGCCTCGTCGATAATGACCTTGCCCTTCTTGATCTCTTGCTGCGCGTTGTTGTTGACGATTACAAAGACCTCATTCGCGAGCTCGGCGGCACCTTCGATCATGTCGAGGTGACCAACATGGAGCGGGCTGAAATAGCCGCTGACGATCGCCGCTGTGGGACGGTCACTGCTGGTTGATGTCGCAGTTTTGGACTCGTGAGAACTCATGGGTAACGCTCCTAGCGAAATAGATCTTCAGCGGGGCTACGGACGATCTCGTCGACGATGCTTCCACTACGGAACCAATCGGCCGGAACGCCGCGAATGATAGCTGCGCCGAAACCTTCGCTCTTGCCCATCACGAGGTCGGCCGCCGCAGCGAGCTCGTCGACCACACAGACCTCGGTCACCATCAGCTCGCGTCCCAACGAATCGTTCGTTCCCCGAAGATCGAGAATGGGGCCGATCCCCGCCGAGCCAATGGCCACGTCGGTCACGCCTCTCCGCCACGGCCGACCAAAGGTGTCGGAAATGATGACGCCGATTTCGATCCCGGCGATGCCTTTGACGACGTCTCGTATCCGGCGGGCCGACCGGTCCGAATCGACCGGTAGGAGGGCAGCATGGCCGTGTTCGACGTTGGACAGGTCCACGCCAGCATTGGCACATATGAAGCCGTGACTGGTCTCGCTGATGATCAGTTCACCCCGCCGGCGGAGCACGCGAACCGATTCCTCTTCGACGATGGTCTTGTGACCGCGTGGATCGTCAGTGTCGATCGGGACGATTCTCCCCTCGGCCTTCGAAACGATCTTTTGGGTAACGACGAGAACATCGCCGTCTTCGAGCTCGTTACGGGCGGCGAGCATCCCGGCGAGGTCATCGCCGGGAACGAATTCGGGGAGTCCGGGTAGCGGGAAGATCTGTAGGCCAGTCATGTCGTCGATCCTCGCAGTTTCGCTGCAGAAAGCGTTGTTCGGGCCAATGTGGCTCGTCGTTGCGGGGTCGCCATGATCGTGTCGGTCACGTATGGCGTCACACCGTGTGCGGCAACGGCGGCGCAACGATCGGCATCGGCATCGTCGAGCAGTATGACGTCGACAACGTTGCTCCAAAGGTCGGCGACGCCAGCGACGTCAGCATCGTGGCCCAGTTGGGTCAACATGTGTGCCGCCGGGCCCTTCAACGCCTCACCACCAACGATTGGCGAGATCGCCACCGTTGGACCACTTCGTGCAGTCAGCGCCTCAATGACCCCGGGAACGTTGAGCACCGGGGCGATCGACACGATTGGGTTCGATGGAGCAATCACCACGATGTCGGCGGCGGCTATCGCTGTCGACACTTCTGGCGTGGCGGCCGCGTTTTCGATGTTGTCGAAGCGAACCGCAGAGATTGCAGCGTCGTGTTGTAGCCCGACGAAGTAGTCCTGAAAGGAAATCTCTTCGCCGGTATCGGCTCGGGTCACAAAGGTCGAGACCCGGTCGTTGGTGACCGGCAGAATCGTCACGTCGATATCCCACGCATCGGCTATATGTGCGGTCACCTGTGTGAGGGTTTGTCCCTCGCTGAGTTGAGCAGTTCGTTCCATGTGTGTCGCAAGGTCTTGATCGCCAAGCGAGAACCAATTTCGGTTGCCGTATCGGCCGAGTGCGTCCATTGCCGACCATGTTTCGTTTCGAAGGCCCCACCCGCGTTCCGGGTCGATTGCATCGGCGAGCGTGTAGGTCACCGTGTCGATATCGGGGCTGATGGCGAGCCCGTGCAGCACCATGTCGTCTGCCACGTTGACAATTGCCGTGACGTGGGCTGCGGGCACGACATCGATGAGCCCGCGGAGAAACCGAGCGGCGCCGACGCCTCCCGATATGACGGCGATTCGGGGAGCGTCTGACGAGTGATCACGGTCTGTTTGGGTCACTGGATTCCATTCTGGAGTCTGTCGACGGCGTCTTGGTAGATGTCATCGATGCTTTGATCGAACGGGATTTGGGGTGCCCAACCGGTGTGTTTGAATAGTCGCGCAGCCGATCCACGTACGACCGGATCGTCGACGGGCCGGTGCAGCTCGGGCGACGGGACGAACGCAATCTCGGCGCCGGAGCGTTGGACGAATGCTTCGGCGATCTCGCGGATTGATCGGTCGACGCCGCTGCACACGTTGTAGGCCTCGCCAGAAACGCCTGACACTGCCGCCAAGCGGTACGCGCGAACAACGTCGCGAACATCGCAGAAATCCCGTCGTACATCGAGCGCACCAACGTCGATGCTGGCCCGGCCGTCTCTGGCCGCTTCGGCGATCCTTGTGGCGAAACCTGGGCTGACAAAGCTCGGGTCTTGGCCTGGCCCAAAGTGGTTGAACGCTCGAATTCGGACGACGTCGAGACCGTTGCCGATGTGGGCTGCGACGGCGACTGCGTCGGCGGCGGCCTTGCTCGCTGCGTACGGGTTCGATGGTCGCAGTGGAGCGTCTTCGGTGATTGGCAAGTCTTCGGGGCGCACCGCGCCGTACACCGCAGCGCTGGTGACGACGATGACGCGTGGAACGTGCGCTCGGTGGGCGGCGTCGAGCACATTCTGGGTGCCCTCGATGTTGACGCGCAGGGTCGTAACTGGATCGGTCCACGATGTCGGCACGTGTGATTGGGCCGCGAGGTGGTAGATCACGTCCACCTCGGCGTCGGCTATTGCCGAGATCACCGTTTCACGGTCGGTGATGTCCGGGCCGCCATTGCGGCGCGACCATCCAACGACCTCGTCGTTCATGGTTTTGAGGTGCGTGCCGAGCGCCCGACCAGCAAAGCCGGAGGAACCAGTGATTAGTGCTCGCACGACGCCTCCATTTGTGTGCATCTCCTCGGGTTTGGTCAGAATCGGAGGTGCCGGTTGATAATTCGATGACCCGCTCGTTGCACCGGGGAGGAAACCCCTTCCCTGTGCTGGCCCGATGGGTACTTGACCCGGTAGCGTATCGGAGCTGTGCCATCGGGATCCGACACCTCCGCCGCGGACCAAACCGCACCACCCGAAGTTCGGGTCGTCGTGCCCACTCTCGACCCCGGTCCATGGTTCGACGAAGTGGTTGCTGGGTTGGCAGCGCAGGACTACCCAGCCATGTCGGTGACCTTTGTTCATGGCGAATCCGACGGACCGCTCATGTTGCGCCATGCCGCCGAACTCGACCGGGTTGAACTCATTCGAAGTACTGATGCCACCAGCTTTGGTGAGAAGGTGAACGCGGTTGCCGAGTCGAGCACCGAGCCGCTCCTGCTGATCTTGCACGACGACGCGGCAATGGAACCGGGGGCACTCTCGGGGCTCGTACGCGAGTGGCTTCGCCGAGGCGAGCAGGCAACGCTCGTCGGCGCGAAGCTGATCGACTGGACCGATCCGGAACGGCTGATGCCAGCGGGGTTCTTTGCCGATCGGTTCGGTGAAATCGACCAGGCGGTACACGCTGGCGATCTCGACCAAGGACAGCAAGATCGCATCATCGACAATTTCGGAACATCGACGGCGTGCCTGCTGGTTGACCGGGATTTCTTCGTGTCGATCGGCGGCTTCGACGAAGAGGTCAACTGGCACGGTGAAGCACATGATCTGGCGTTGCGGGCCCGCAGCGTCGGCGGTCAGGTCGTCATTGCCAGCACCGCAATTGCTCGGCACCGTGGCGCATTCGAAGGGCGACATGGCGCAGTTGACGACAAGGGGTCGCGCGCTCGCCAGATGCGGTCGGTGCTTTCCGCCGCACCAGCGTCATCGGTCCCTGGCATCCTGATCAGTTTCGCCATCCTCCACATCACCGAGATGGCCGTTGCGATCGGCCGGTTCGATCTCGGCGAGATCGTATCCATTCCAGCAGCGTGGATCTGGAATGTACGCAGGCTCGGCTCGCTGTCGAGCCGACGGGCCGTGCTCACGAGCCACGACATGTTCGACCCCGACGATGTCATCCTTGCCCGTCAGCGCGGGTCGATACGGCTGTCGTCGAGCGTCGACCGGCGAGTGGCCGAGCGAGAAGTCGCTACCGAAAAAGGTGATGGGTCGACGCTGTCTATTGTTCGCGGCGCCGGCGGGATCGCCATTGGGGCGTTGTTGATCTTCGGTGGTCGCCGGTTGTTGTCATCGACCATCCCCGAGATCGGCGAGTTTCGTGCGATTCCCGAGGATCTCGGAACGCTGACCAGCGATTGGCAGAGCGGCCTTCGAGTGTGGGGGATGGGTAGCGAGGGGTTTGCGTCCTTTGCGCTTCCGCTGCTCGACCTCGCGGGTCTCTTCGTTCTCGGCTCTGCGAGCGCACTCGAGTTCATCATCATCGTGGCGCCGATTCCGATCGGTGTCATCGGCGCATGGCGGCTCTTCCACCGCTCGCCAAGTGACTGGGCGCCTGTCGCATCGGCGTTGCTCTACGCGGCGTCTCCGCTGCCGTACAACGCCATCTCCGGTGGGTCAGCGTCAGCGCTTTGGCTCTATGCGGCCATGCCGTGGATATTCGCAAACTTCGTTGCCGTGGCGCAACCAGACGGCGCAATTTCGGTGATGCTCGGCCGTCGTCGCAACTCGCGCACTGCAATGGTGGCACTGACCTTTACGTTGGCGATCCTCACCGCCTTTACGCCGTTTGTGCTCGCCAGCGTCGTGATCCTCGTCACTGGTCTCGTTGTTGGTTCCCTGCTCTCTGGCGACATGCGTGGAGTGTTCCAAATCATCTCGGTCGGTCTGATCAGCCTCTGTGGCGCCGCTGTGGTCAATGCTCCGAGCTTGCTCGCGATCAACGACTGGGAGCAGTTCGCGAGGTCGAGTTCGCCGGGCGCAACCGAGCTTGCCCTCACCGACATCTTGACGATGTCGAACGGTCCGGTCGGATCGCCAATTCTTGGGTGGGCGGTCTTTGCTCCAGCGATGCTGCCGCTGCTTCTCGGGGTTGGACAGAAGTTCACGTGGGCAATGCGGATCTGGGGGGCGATGTTGCTCAGCTTCGGAATTTCTTGGCTGGTCATTCGAGGGTGGATGCCCGTTGGCATGCCCGTGCTCGAAGTGTTGCTCGCCCCTGCCGCTCTCGGCTTTGCGGTCCTTGGAGGCCTCACAGCGGTTACTGCGGAGGTCGATCTGCGTGGCGCTCGGTTCCGTATCTTGTTCGCCTCCGCAATCGCTGTAATTGGCGTTGCGGTCGCTGGTGTGCCACTGCTCGACGTTGCCTCTTCAGGTCGCTGGGAACTTGCTCGGGTCGATCTTTCGACGACCTTGAGCTCCATTGAGACCGAAGGCGAAGAGGAGGGCACCTACCGGGTGTTGTGGATTGGGGATTCTCACGTCCTTGGCGCAGCGTCGGTGCCCACCGAGAACGACCTGGCGTGGGCGACGTCGCTCGATGGTGCGCCCGACGTGCGAGCCCTCTGGGGCGGACTCGACACGGGACTGACCGCTGCCCTCGGCGACACCGTCGATTCAGGCATTGGAGGTCGAACCTCTCGCCTTGGACGACAGCTCGCGCAATTTGGTGTTCGCTACATCGTCGTCGTCGACCAACAAGCGCCAGTTCCCGAGATATCGCGGGCACGGGTGGTGTCAGATGAGCAGACTGCGGCATTGAACGGTCAGCTCGATCTTGTCCGCGACGGCGTGGTCAACCCGGCGGTTGCCATCTACCGCAACACCGCATGGGCTCCGGTCAACAGCGCCGTCGCGCCCGCCACCCTCGATCCATTACGGATCGAAGATGCCCAGCCGGCCGTCGTCCAGCGAGTCGATCACGACACGTTCCAAGGTCAGACCCGCGATGGCAGAGATATCTTTGCGGCCTGGGAACCATCGTCGCGGTGGGTGTTCACCGTCGATGGGCAGGTCGCTCCACGCATCGATATTGGTGACGAGGGTCTTGCATTCGAAACCGCCTCGACCCTAAGCACCAGTGCCGAACTCTCATTCCAGACTCCGGTGAGTCATCAGATTGTGATCATTGCACAGGGTCTTGCGTGGGCGTTGTTGTTTATGGCCCGACGCTTCCTCTTTGCGTCGGAACGGCGTGCTGGTCGAGCTGGGCTTACCGTGGTTCGCTCTGGCGAGGTTGTTCGATGAAGGTCTTCCGGGTGCCCGGCCTCGTAGTCGTGATTGGATTGCTTGTCGGGGCGGTGCTTATTGATCAGGGCATCAGCGAGGAAACCGTGGCCGAGGCGACCGAAGTCGCTGCGGTGTCGGCGGTTGCCGATGCGTCCGCCTTGTCGTCCACGTGGTTCTGTGCCGCTGCGACCGAAGCAAACGGTCTGGCCGACTCCGAAATCGTCATTGCCAACACGGCCCTCGAACCAGCGCGAGCAATCGTGTCTCTCTTCGAAGGATCGTCGGAGGCAATCATCGACGCGCCGGTGATTGAGCAACAGATCGAACTGCCAGCAATGGCGATCGAGAGCCTCCGCCTTGCCGACCTCTCGCCCGATAGTGACAATCTCTCGGTGGCAGTCGAGGTCGACAGCGGGGGAGTGCTGGTCGACAAGATCTCGTCTGGCCCAACCGGCGTTGCCCGCACAGCGTGCGCGTCTGAGGCGTCGACAGAATGGGTGGTTACCTCAGGATCGACCGTCCCCGGTTCGAGTTTGCAATTGGTGGTCTTCAATCCCTTTCCTGACTTTGCGACGGTCGATATCGACTTTGTGTCCGAGGTCGGCACACGCACACCCGAAGACCTCATCGGCCTCACGATTCCGTCCCGGGCCTCTCGTGTGGTCGACGTGTCCGAGGTCGTGGCGTCGTCGGAGACCATCACATCGTTCGTCCGGGTCCGGTCGGGGCGGGTTGTGGTCGAGGGCATCCAGTCCTTCGACGGCGACGGCGCTCCCCAGGGATTGAGTGTCATCTCCGGCGCGCCGACGCCAGCGAGTGAGTGGACCTTTGCTGGAATCACTCCGGCCGCAGGACCAACGGGTCTTGTGGTCGTGAACCCCAACGCCGAAGAGATTCAGGTCGATATCGAGGTGTTTCCCGCCGGAGCCGAACGGTTCATCGAGCCGTTCCAGGTGATTCTTCAAGCGGGACAGAATGATGTTGTCGACCTCGTTGCCGAAGGCCGACTCGCAGGGGTGTCGTCGTTTTCTTTGGTGGCCCGGGCAAACGATGGTTCCGGGATTGTTGTTGGCATGGAACAACGCCCCGAGGTCGCAGAACCCGACCTCGACAATGAGGTCATTGTGGTCACCGAGGTCGATGTGCCAAATACTGGCTTTGCTGCTTCGCTTGGCCAGCCTCTTGCTTCTGAACTCGTCTTTACCACGGTCGATATTGCGCAAGAGGATGAACGCTCGGCGCTCCATATCTTCAACCCCGCCGACGATACGTTCGTGACGATCTCGGCCACCGTGGCGATCGATGGGGCGAGCCGCGAGGTCGAACTCGAGGTCGGGCCGCAGCGGACGATTCGTGTGCCGTTGGCAGAGATTGGCACCGGCCGATACTCCTTGGCCCTGCACGCGAGCGGGCCGATTGTTGCAACGAGAGAGATCACCGGTCTTAGTTCTCGTTCGTGGGCGCCGCTACTGCCGAGTACCGAGTAGCCAAGCCGAAGCACATTGTGGGTGCTGAGCTAAGAGGCCCGCAGCTCGTTGAGCTTGTCCCAGAGCTCTGAGGAGCTAGGAGGTCCAAGGAAGGATCCTCGGGCAACGCCCGCAGCATCGGCGATAACGACCGATGGCACGGCGGTGATGTGGTACCGCTTGTGTAGGTCGGCGTCCTTGTTGACTTCGATGTTCTGAACCGCAACGTCGGCACCGGCGAGCAGCTGGGTCGATGTCCACACCTTGGCGCATGTTTCGCACGTTGCCGAGGTAAAGACCGCAACGAGCCACGGTGCGTCGGGTCGGGCGAAATCGAGCCGGTCGAGTTGTTCAGGTGTGGTGTGTCGAGTCGGCGCGGTCGGTGCATCCGTTGGCGCCTGGCGTTGCACGTATGCGCCAACGGCGAGCGCAACAATCGCGACGGCAACGACGATCAAAATTTGTGTCATGGTCGTCGAATCCAGTCGAGAATGACGTGTTGACTAGTCGGCGAAGGTATCGCTCTGCTTGACCGAATCAAGTACCGGCTCGATCACTGCATCGGCGGGAGCGTCACTGTTTTGCATCGACACGGCATCGGTGAGTGAGGTGTTCCCCGGAAGTTCAAGGTTTGCTCCCGAAAGGTTCAACAGCCGGTAGACCTCGTCACCACTAATGCTCTCGTGCTCGAGTAGCGCTCGGGCAATGAGGTCCAGTCCGTTGCGATACTTCGTGAGGAGCTCGCCACAGCGATCTTCTGCTTCGATGAGAATACGACGGGTCTCTTCGTCGATGAGCTTGGCCATGTACGCCGAATGTCCCTTGGAACGAGCCATGTCGTCGCCGAGAAAGACCGGTCCGCCGTCGGCGAGCGACATTGGTCCGACAGCTTCGCTCATGCCCCATTCGGTGACCATGCGCCGAGCCATGTTGGTGGCCTGCTGGAGATCGTTCGCTGCGCCCGAGGACGACTCGTTGAAGACGAGCTTTTCTGCGACCCTGCCGCCCATGGCCATCACCATCATTGCTTCGGCTTCGTCTTTGTCCATCGAGTGGCGGTCGTTGGTCGGCAACGTCATCGTGACGCCGAGGGCCATGCCGGTCGGGATGATCGTGACCTTGTGCACCGGGTCGTGGTTCTCTTGGACAGCAGCGCACAGGGCGTGGCCAGCTTCGTGGTAGGCAGTGCGCTCGACCTCTTCTTCGGTTTGGACCATCGACGAGCGTTCGATACCGAGGAGCACACGGTCGCGTGCTTGTTCGAAGTGGCTCATGTTGATCTTCTTGTCGCCGGCGCGAACGGCAAACAATGCGGCCTCATTGACGAGGTTCGCCAAGTCAGCACCGCTCATTCCCGGGGTGCCTCGGGCAATGACGTGGATGTCGAGATCGGCGGTGTGGTTCTTGCCCTTCAAGTGAACAGCGAGAATTTCCTTGCGGTCTTCGAGCTCTGGAAGGGGCACGACGACCTGGCGGTCGAAGCGTCCTGGGCGCAGAAGCGCCGGATCGAGAATGTCGGGGCGGTTTGTCGCCGCCAGCATGATGATGCCTTCGGAGGCTTCGAAGCCGTCCATTTCGGCGAGCATCTGGTTGAGGGTCTGCTCACGTTCGTCGTGACCGCCACCGAGTCCAGCGCCGCGCTTGCGGCCAATGGAGTCGATCTCATCGATGAAGATGATGGCTCGACCCATCTTGCGGGCGTTCTCGAACAGGTCGCGGACTCGGCTCGCGCCGACGCCGACGAACATTTCCATGAAGTCCGAGCCAGTGACCGACATGAACGGCACGCCAGCTTCGCCAGCGACAGCTCGGGCTATGAGGGTCTTTCCGGTTCCGGGTGGGCCGACGAGGAGCATGCCCTTGGGAGTTCGGGCGCCGATCTCGCTAAAGCGGTCAGGGGTGCGGAGGAAGTCGACGACTTCGGTGATCTCCCGTTTGACGCCTTCGTAGCCAGCAACGTCATCGAAGGTGGTCGCTGGACGTTCGGTCGTGTAGGTCTTGGCCTTGGAACGCCCGACGGACATGATGCCGCCCATTTGGCCTTGTGCCCGACGCTGCATCCAGACGAAGAACAAGATGAGGAGGCCGACTGGTAGGAGGAACAAGATCAGCTGGCCAAGGACGCTCGGCGTGCTGTTGACGAAGGTGACTCCGCTGTCGTCGGCATCGGTGGATGGCACGTTGGCGTCGAGGAGCTCAAGCTCTTCCCCGAATGCCTCGGTGGGACCACGGGTGCCAAAGACAACTCCGGAGTCGTCGTCGAGTTCGAAAAGAATGTCGCCGGTGGTGTTGTCTCGCTCGACGGCGAAGATGACGCCTTCTTCGAGTTGCTCGCGGTACTCGGAGTAAGAAACGAACTCGTCAGCGTCTCCGCCGTTGTTCGAAAAGAAGGCCAACATCGTGAAAATGAGGAGGCCGAAGAACACCCAGCTGGCGATCTTTGCCGTGTTCGACTTTTCCTCGTTCGGAGACGATGGAGGCTTTGGAGGAGTTGGTGCCATGAATTTACCCTAGTTGCTTGAGGTCTCTATTCGGAGATGAACGGGTTGGTGTTAGCTGTAGAACCCAGAATGACGTGTTGAATTCCGAATTGTCGGACCAATGACGGTGTTTTCACTCGGTCTTTATGTCAATGGGACTCCATCATCGCAAATCTTGGCGGCGTTTGAACCGCGCGTGGTCGTTGAACGCGCTCCCGTCACCGGGTCGGCGACCGAAGCCCGCACCATTCGCGCGGTCCGCGCGCACGTGAACGCGCTGTTGTACGATTGGGTGCCATGAGCCGAAGTTGTGCCCGCCCGACATGTTCGATCGCCGCTGCTGCGACCATGTCCTATGACTACGAGAGCCAGATCGTGTGGATCGAGACGCTCCACATCGAAGGTCACCCAATGACGCACGATTTGTGCGCAACCCATGCCGATCGATCGACACCGCCGCAAGGTTGGGAACTTCGCGACGAGCGAGCTCCTCGCGGCATTTACTCGTTGCAGGCCAGCTAGAGATTTCTCGCGCTAGCGTCTCACCGTGAGCGCAGGAGTGGAGAGTACCGGGGCTAACAGCGATCGGGGCGGGTCGAAACCTCTCGGCTCGACCAGCGGTCAGCGTCCGTGGGGTCTGGTCGAGGCCTTGCTTGGGTGGGGCGGCGGACAATTCGCAGCGACCGCCGTATTCACTGCGTACCTTGCGTTTGGGTATTCGCTGACCACGCCCCAACGCCCCGGAGGTTTCCTCGGGCGTGCAGTGGCGCAGAACCGCCTTGGCGATGAGTTCACGAACGATTCGATTCCTCTTGCGCTGCAGATGCTTGGCCAGGTGCCGGCGTGGGTCGTCATGTTGAGCATCACCTGGGTTGTTGCCGGGGCACTCGGGCGGAGTCGGCCGGGTTGGTCGTTCCGCGGCGAGCCACTCGATGTTGTTCGCGGATTCGGTGCCGGATTCATCCTGCAGATTCCGATCGTCATCATCATCGTGACGATCATGACGCTCATCTTGGGCGATTTCGCTCCAGATGGTCGCGCCCTGTCACTCGTCGACAGCATTCACGGGCCGGTCGATCTCGTCGCCTTGGTTCTCGGCGTCGTCGTTGGTGCACCCATCGTCGAAGAGCTGTTCTATCGAGGCGTGGTGCAACGATCGCTGGTCGACCGCTTTGGCCCCGTTGCTGGGATAACCAGCGCAAGCCTGCTCTTCGGCGCCGTGCATTTCTCGTGGGTCAACCTGGCACCGCTGACCGTGGTCGGCGCCGGCTTTGGAATGCTTGCCCACAAGTACGGCCGGCTGCTCCCAGCGATTGTGGCGCATATGACCTTTAATGCCGTCACCGTGATCGCCCTCCTCACGGCGGGGTAGGGGGCCAATACCTCGACCGGGCGCGGGACCAATGGCCTAGGTTCACCGGGCCATTCGTCCCCAAGTTGGCACTGGGCCTCACCCGATTGCAGTTCCAACCGAAAGGAAGGGACTAGCGAACCAAAGGGTGAATGGAATGAAGCGGACCGACGTGCAACCAACGAAGTGCGCAAAGTGTGAGCGAGCAATGGTGTCGCTCAACCTCGAGATCGACGCCGAACTTCGAACGCTCCATTCGTGTTCGCATTGTGATCTTCGAATTTGGGAAGCTGCTGGCGAAACCCTTTCGCTCGAGGGTGTTCTCGACGAGATTGCCGATTCCTCAGCGCGCTGATACCCGCTGTGGTCACAGAGATGAGAAGCTGTCTCTATGACGTCGGGAGCTGAAGACAAGACCGGCGCGGACCGGCTCGAACGGTGGGTGACCAGCGTCGTCGTCGTGGCGTGTTCGGTGTTTGTCTTTTGGCAACTGCAACCGTCGCTGATCTTTTCGGACACGACTCCGACCGGTGGCGACATGGGCGCCCACGTGTGGGGACCGGCGTTCTTGCGCGACGAGCTGCTCCCGAACTTTCGCCTGACCGGCTGGACCCCAGACTGGTATTCGGGTTTCCCCGCATTCCATTTCTATTTTGTGCTGCCCGCACTCGCGATCGTCATCCTCGACGTGGGTCTGAACCCGTTCGTGTCGTTCCCAATCGTGGCTCTGCTCGCTGGCGCGATCGGCTATTTCGCCTTCACCGGCAACCGAGCCCGAGCCGTGCAGCTCGGAATCGCCACCGCTGCGCTTGCGCCCCTGCTCATTAGCTTGCCCTACAACGTGGCGTTCAAATTGGTGGCGGTGAGCGGCGTTGTTTTGTTTCCGGTTGCGGCGTGGGCGCTCGGCCATCTGTCGGGTCTTCGTTTTCCTGGCCCTGCCGTGCTCGCCGTCGGCAGCCTCGCGTTTGCCTTTGACCGTTCGTTCAACATCTACGGCGGCAACATTGCCTCCACGCTCGCTGGTGAGTTCGCTGCATCGATTTCGCTCGCCTTGTCGCTCGTTGCGCTCGGCTTTGTCATCCGGGGCACTCGCACCGGCCAAGGCAAGGTCTTGGGCGGCATCTTCATTGCCCTCACCGGCCTCAGCCACCTCCTTCCTGCGTTCTGGCTGCTCACTATCGTTGTGCTGCTCATGGTGTTGCGTCTGATCCAAGGTCGCTTCGGAGCTGTCCCGTGGATCGTGGGTGCGGGAGCGCTGTCGGGCATGGTGTCTGCGTTTTGGGTGCTGCCGTTCGCGCTGCGTTCGGACTTTCTGAACGATATGGGTTGGGAGCGCATCGAGATCATTCACTCGCCGTTGGTCACCCGAAGTGATCTGAATCCGTCCGACGTGTTGAGCGACTACCCGCCCCTTCCCGTCGTGCTAACTCTCGCCGTTGTTGGACTCGTCCTGTCGGTGATCCGTCGTGTCGAGCTGGGTGGGTTGTTGACGCTGTCGGCCGCAGCGATGGCCGTGGCCTTTGTGTGGTTTCCCGACGGGCGGTTATGGAACGCTCGCATCCTGCCCTTCTACTATCTGAGCGTCACCCTCCTCGCCGCCCTCGGCGTAGCGTTGCTGATCTCCGAGCTGGCCCGAACGCCATTTGCTATACGCGTGGGGTCGCTTGGCGCTGCCGCGATCTTGCTGATCCCGAACCAGATTCGCGGAGCCGTTCGGTGGCCCGAACCCGGCGGCGATGGCCCAACACCGGCGATCGATGGACTTGGCGACCTATGGCCCGTACTGGGCGACTACGTGCCGGATGCATTGGGCTATGCGCTTCGGGTGCTTGCGATCCTGGTCGTCGTGGCGGTGCTCGGCACCGAAATTCCGCGCGTGATGAGCCGGGCGCTCAACAACGTCGAAATCGTCGCCGTGGTTACCGCGATTGGGATCCTGGTCGCCACGCCTGCTCGTGACGTGCAGGCGTCGACGCTCACGACGGGTCGGGGAGCGTTCTGGGCGCTTGTTCTCCTGCTGTCGATTGTCGTGGTGCTTGCGGCCGGACTTTCGGCGGTCCTGCGGGTCAAGGCACAGAACCGTCGGGTCGCCCATGACCTCGCGGCGGCCGAAGCAGCCGCTGAAGCTGGATTGCCCGCACCTCCACCAACGACAAGGGAACCGCGTGGTCTTCTCGCCGCGGTCAGCCGCAAAATCACCTCATCGGCCGACGCCGGAACGGTTTCTGCGCCCATTGTTGTGGCCACCTCGATCTTCATCCTGCTCGGCCTTGCGTTGAACACGCTCGGCGGAACGAACGAGACGGTCGACGGGCGCTCATGGAGCTTTGCTGGACTCGACATCACCTCGAATGACAACAGCTTCGTGCAGGGTTGGTCGACCTGGAACTTTTCGGGACTCGAAGGCAAGGGGATTAACACCGCGGCTGTTGGCGACGTTGGACAAGGCGGTTTCGAGGAGTACCAACTCATCTCGCGCACGATGCTCGGCGTTGGTCAAGAGATTGGTTGTGGGCGCGCAATGTGGGAGTTTGCTCCCGAGCTCAACCGGTACGGCACGACGATGGCCATGATGTTGCTTCCGCTGTGGACCGACGGCTGCATTGGGTCGATGGAGGGGTTGTTCTTCGAGGCAACACCGACGGTTCCCTACCATTTCCTTTTGCAAAGCGACTTGTCTGCACCACGGCGGATGATTGGGGAGCAGTCGGTGGGAGGCCCATCGCAGGCCATGCGCAATCTGCCCTACGGCACGTTCGATATCGATCGAGGTGTCGAACGAATGAACGAGCTTGGCGTGCGCTATTACCTTGCGTTCTCGCCGCAAACAATCCAAGCAGCCCGTGACCACCCTGGGTTGAGCGAGGTTGCGGCCTCGGCGCCGTGGGTGGTATTTGAGACCTCGTCGGTGTTGGTCGAACCGCTGTCCGTTGTTCCTGTTGTTATCGATGGTGTCAGTGACGCGCAGCACGAATGGCTCGATGTTGGTGTCGAATGGTTTGGTGACCTGGGCAACATTCGACCAGCCACCAGCGGCCTCGACGATTGGGCCACGGTCGATGTCGACGATGTGCTCGCCCGATACGAGGGTGAGGAAACTCCCCGCGCTGGGGAAATTGGTCTCGATGATCTTGGGCTTCAGGCACTGCTCCCGGAGAATCCTGTCGAACAGGAAACCGTGGTCTCGAACATCGATGCCGACACCGACCGCATCAGCTTTACCGTCGACCAGATCGGGACACCGGTGCTCATCCGCTCGTCGTTCTTCCCTGCGTGGAAGGCCACCGGCGCCGAAGGACCGTTTCGCGTAGCCCCCAACTTTATGGTTGTCGTGCCGACCAGTACTGATGTGGAATTGCACTTCAGTCGAACAGCGACCGATTGGGTTGCACTGCTCTTGACCGGGCTCGGTCTCATGGCGATGGGCGTCGCTGCTCGCTCGACCATGGGTAGCGGACCCTCACGGCGGACGAACACCGTCGTGCCGGGCCCGATTGGCGAGCGCAAGAGCGACGATTCGTCCGAGCTTCGACTCGATGTCGAACCAGAGCCGGTGACGGTATGACACGACGATTGCGCTTCTTTGTCGCCGTTGCGGTGGCCGCGACACTGCTCGACTTCTCGCTGTATCTCTTTTTGTTCGACCGCGGGTTCCGCTGGTGGGCCGCCGACATCGCCGCGTTGGTGATTGCGGCGATTTTCGCCATGTCCGCTCACCGCAAGTACACGCTGCGCAACGACCCGAATCTTCGCTGGATTCATCGTCCAGCCGCCTTCATCTCATCGATTGCAGTCGCTGGCATGGTCGATCTCTTTGTTCTCTTGCTCTCGTCTGAGCGGTCGTGGCTCGCCAAGGCCGTTGCTATTGCCGCAGCGGCAGTGGTTCGAGCCGCATCAAACCGGTGGTTCCTCTTCCAAGTTGTTCGTTCCGAACAAGGCGAACCAGCAAACCGACTGCAACCCGACGATCAGCTGCGCCTGTCGGTCGTCGTGCCCGCCTACAAAGAGGCCGAACGCATCGAGGAAACAATCGACGCCTTGCACCAACACCTCGCGACCTTGATCGATCCGAGTGATTTCGAGATCGTCGTCGTGGACGACGGCTCGGGCGATGGCACCGCCGCTGCTGCGCAAGCAACGGGTCGGGCCACGGGCATTCTCCTGCCCCAAAATCTTGGCAAGGGTGGAGCTGTTCGCGAAGGTATGTTGGCCGCGACCGGGCGAACTCGAGTGTTTCTCGACGCCGACCTCGCCTATGGACCGCCCGAGGTTGTGCGCATCCTGGGCGAAGTTGAAGCGGGTTGGGACGTCGTTGTTGGTACACGACGCGATTCGCGCCTCGTCACTCACACAAGCGCCGGACTCGTGCGCGACATTGGCGGCAGGCTCGTCAATCTCGCAACCCATGTGCTGCTCCTCGGCCAATACCGAGATACCCAGGCGGGATGCAAAGGTTTTCGGGGCGATGTTGCCGACTTGATCTTCTCGAAGACCAAGCTCAACGGCTTCTCGTTTGACATCGAGATCTTCCATCTGGTCGAACGTTGGCGGCTCACGCTCGTCGAGGTGCCGATGAGCCCAGCCGAGACCGACGCGTCGACGGTGAGCCTTCTCGCGGACACCATGCAGCTCCTTGCCGACATTGGCCGTATCCGGCGTTGGTCAGCCCGCGGCGAATACACCGACCCAGATCGAGTCGCAATGCTCCCAGAACCGGTACTTCGTTAACTCCCGCCCTAACGCTCGGGTTAGGTTTGCCGATGAGAACCAGGAATCACAAGGGGTGTCTCTCATGGGAAATATCGATGCAATCTTCAAGGCCTATGACGTTCGTGGACTTGCGCCTCAAGAACTCGACGCGGAGCTAAGCCGCTCGATCGGTGCCTCCTTCGCCCGGTTCGTGGCCAACGAGCACGGCGCGGATTCGATCGTTGTTGGTCACGACATGCGCCCCACCGGCCCCGAGTTCGCTGCAGAGTTCGCAGCTGGCGCACTCAGCCAAGGCCTCGACGTCATCGACATTGGACTGGCATCGACCGACATGTTGTACTTCGCGTCGGGATCGCTCGACATGCCAGGCGCCGTGTTCACTGCATCGCACAACCCTGCCGAGTACAACGGGATCAAGATGTGCCTGAAAGGCGCAGCGCCGCTCGGTGCCGAATCCGGTTTGTCAACAATCAAGGAACATGCTCGAACGCTGCTTGCACCACAGGGGACGCCGGGCACGCGCACGAGCCGGCAGATGCTCGACGATTTCGCGCAGCACGTGCTGAGCTTCATCGATGTGTCGGCCCTGACACCGCTCAAGATCGTTGCCGATACCGCGAACGGCATGGGTGGCCTCGTCGTGCCCGCAGTATTCGCACACCTGCCGTTCGAGCTCGAAATCATGTACGAAGAGCTGGACGGTACCTTCCCCAACCACCCAGCCGACCCGTTGAACGAGGACAACCTCGTCGACCTCAAAGCGCGGGTGCTCGAGGTCGGCGCCGATGTTGGCTTGGCCTTCGATGGCGACGCCGATCGAGTCTTTCTCGTCGACGCCAATGCCGAAGGTGTATCCGGATCGCTCACGACGGCGCTCGTCGCCGAACAGGTGCTGGAGGCCGAACCCGGCGCGACGATCTTGCACAACCTGATCTGTTCCAAAGTCGTTCCCGAACTCATTGCAGAAAATGGCGGAACAGCGGTGCGAACTCGGGTCGGGCACAGCTTCATCAAGGCCGTCATGGCCGAGACCGGTGCCGCCTTTGGGGGCGAGCATTCTGGGCACTACTACTTTCGAGACAACTGGCGTGCCGACTCTGGAATGATCGCCGCCGCGGTGATTCTCGCCGCGATGTGCCGGTCGGAAAAGGCGCTCCACGAGCTCGTTGCGCCGCTCCGCCGGTATCGAGCGTCAGGAGAGATCAACACGACGGTGGGCAGTACTGGCGCCGTCATCGACCACGTCGCCACCGTGTATGCGAGCGCAGCTCAAGATCGACTCGACGGCCTCACCGTCGACCACGGCGATTGGTGGTTCAGCCTGCGTGCATCGAACACCGAACCACTCTTGCGCCTCAATCTTGAGGCAGCAGACGATGCCGCTGTTGCTGCACGAGTGTCCGAAGTGCAGTCGCACATGGCGCAAGCGTCGGAGGTATCCTGACCGCCATGGCTCTCGCTCAACAGCTCCTCGATATCCTCGCATGCCCAAAGGACAAGGGGCCGCTCTACTATCTCGCCGATGAGAACTCGCTGGTGAACCCGCGGTTGTCGCTTCGCTACTCGATCAGCAACGACATTCCAATCATGCTGATCGACAAGGCCGAGACGCTCGACGCGTCCGAGATGGCGCGTATTATGACCAAGGTCGAGGCCGACGGTCTGCGCCCGACCTTCGCTGATTGAGTAGCGCCTGATGCAGCGGTTGATCGGCATACTTCAGCAGTACCCGTGGGGCTCGACCAGTCGGTTAGCTGAGCTGCGCGGCGAAGGCCGCAGCGCCGACGTTGAAGCCGAAGTTTGGTACGGCGCACATGAGCGAGGACCGTCGACATTCGCCGATGGACGAACCCTGCTCGACGCCATCGAGGCCGACCCACTGGGCGAGCTCGGCGGCGCAATCGTCGACCGGTTTGGACCCCAGCTCCCATTCCTGGTCAAGCTGCTCGCCGCTGACTCGCCGCTCAGTATCCAAGCGCACCCAACGTCGGCCCAAGCGCTCGAAGGTTTCGCTGCCGAAGAAGCAGCCGGTACCGATCGCGACGCTCGAAACCGGAACTTCAAAGATCAGAACCCAAAGCCCGAACTCATCTACGCGATCTCCCCGTTCGAGGCCATGGTCGGGTTTCGCCCATCCAAGGACACCGAACGGTTCTTTGTCGACATTGGATTCGACGCGTTGCTCGACAGGCTTCGTTCTGCCGGGCCCAAAGCAGTCGTGGAGGGACTGCTCGACCCCCAACGCAGCGGCACAACACCAGAAGCTGTTGGCGAAATTGTCGCCGAGCTCGTCCGCTGTTGCTCTGTCTACTCCAACGAGTTGTGGGCAGGAGAGGCAGCGCTCATTTGTCGACTCGCGAATGAGTACCCCGGTGATCCGGGTGTTGCGGTCGGCGCATTGCTCAATTACGTCGTGTTAGAACCAGGGCAGTCACTTTTTCTCCACGCCGGAAATATGCACGCGTACGTCAGCGGACTCGGCCTTGAAGTCATGGGAAACAGCGACAACGTGCTGCGCGGCGGTCTCACCGCAAAACATATCGACGTGCCAATACTGCTCGACGTCGTCTCTGCCGAAACCGGCTATCCCGAGGTTCTTGACGCCAGTAGCGACACTATTGCCACACCGGCACCAGAGTTCTCCGTTCGCCGCCACAGCGCCCCCGACAAGGTCGAAGTGATCGGCCCCCAAATCGTCGTTGCGGTACGCAGCTGCCTATCGATCGCCAACGATGGCGGCGAGACCCTCAAGCTCTCACCGACCGAAGCTGCATGGCTGTCTGCCGGTGAACGTGCAGAACTTTCAGGTCCCGGCCTCTCGTTCTCGATTACCACCGGAGCGGTGGCTACACTGCTTGGTGGCTGAACAGAGGTTTTTGAGGCCAGCGGGCCCCAGCCGACCCACCACCTTCAAATGGTGCGCAATCTGCGCACGAGGACCCTCAAAACATGACTACAGACTTTAAGGTCGCTGACCTGTCCCTGGCCGAATTTGGCCGTAACGAGATCCGTCTCGCCGAACACGAAATGCCCGGACTCATGGCGCTGCGCGCCGAGTACGGCGACGCGCAACCCCTCGCCGGTGCACGCATTGCCGGATCGTTGCACATGACGATCCAAACCGCCGTCCTCATCGAGACGCTCACCGCTCTCGGCGCCGAGGTGCGCTGGGTCACATGCAACATCTTCTCGACCCAAGATCATGCCGCTGCAGCAGTTGCTGTTGGTCCCACCGGAACCGAGTCGAATCCAGCGGGCATCCCCGTGTTTGCGTGGAAGGGCGAGAGCCTCGAAGAATACTGGTGGGCAACCGAGCAGCTCTTCCATTGGCCTGACGGCAACGGCCCGAACCTCATCCTCGATGATGGCGGCGACGCGACGATGCTCGTCCATAAGGGTCTCGAGTTTGAAAAGGCTGGCGCCATCCCAGAGACCCCCGAAGACGCTTCAGAAGAAGAAGGCGTCTTTATGGAGCAGCTTCGGATGATCGCCGCCGAACAGGGCACCGAGTTCTGGCACAAGATCGCCCCCGAAATCCGTGGCGTCTCCGAAGAGACCACAACCGGCGTTCACCGCCTCTACCACATGCGCGATGCCGGAACGCTGCTGTTCCCGGCGATCAACGTCAACGACGCAGTCACCAAGTCCAAGTTTGACAACCTCTACGGCATTCGCCACAGCCTCATCGACGGCATCAACCGCGGCACCGACGTCATGCTCGGCGGCAAGACCGCGGTCGTGTGCGGCTACGGCGATGTTGGTAAGGGCTGCGCAGAGTCTCTCAAGGGACAGGGCGCGAAGGTCATCGTGACCGAGGTCGACCCAATCTGTGCGCTCCAGGCCGCAATGGAAGGCTTCGACGTTCTTCGTCTCGAAGACGTCATGGAAACCGCTGACCTGTTCATCACCACCACCGGTAACAAGGACATCATTTCGGCCGAACACATGGCCCGCATGAAGCATCAGGCAATCGTTGGCAACGTTGGTCACTTCGACAACGAGATTGACATGGCTGGTCTTGAAAAGATGTCCGATGTGCAGCGCACCAACATCAAGCCGCAGGTCGACGAGTACGTCTTCCCCGACGGCCACTCGGTCATTGTTCTGTCCGAAGGTCGCCTCCTCAACCTCGGCAACGCCACCGGCCACCCGAGCTTCGTGATGTCGTTCAGCTTCACCAACCAGGTGCTCGCCCAGATCGAACTTCATGCCAACGCGGAGGCGTACATCGACCCAACACCACAGGTTGTCGTACTTCCCAAGCAGCTCGATGAGAAGGTCGCTCGCCTCCATCTCGATCACCTCGGCGTGAAGCTCACCGAGATGACCCAAGAACAGGCCGACTACATCGGTGTAGCCGTCGACGGGCCGTACAAGCCAGATCATTACCGGTACTAGCCAATAGCGAGAACGCCCTCTTTGGCGTTTTCGGAGCGAAGCGGAGAAAAGGCCAGTTTGAGGAAGCCCGCCAGGGCTGAGTCAATACCGACACGCAGGCCAGACGCCGGATGCGGTGTTTGCGCCTGTGGTCACGCAAGGTCTTCAACAGGTCCTGATCAACGTTTGTTGGTCGGGGCCTGTTGTCGTTTTGCCTCGAGGTCCCTTCTCGAACGTTGATGACTGGTAGCGCTCTGATTGCTACGGTTCTTCAAGTTTCAGCGGCCGTGCAGCCGCGGAGAAAAACATTGAGTTATGTGCGTTCTCAATGTGACAATCGAACATATGTTCGATATACTCAAACATATGGACAGCGCTGGAATCATCGATGGAGCGAACCCGCTCGATGTCCTCGATTCCGTGCTCGACCAACTCACTTCAGATTTCCTTCCGAGTCGCAGCCGGGAAGATCTCGGCGAACGGTGTCTTCGACTGTTGTCAGCCCGCGACCGTCTCGAAGCCGTGATGGCTACTTCTGTTGCCGAGGCTGAACGCGCTGGCGTGCCAGTGCTGGGTAAGCAGCGGACGATGGCCGCCGTTCGCTCCGCTCACTAACCGAGTTCTTCGCCTAGGGGCTCAGAACATCGCGCTTGACCAACCCGGCATCCCGTCCGGGCCCATTTGCGTCTCGGCCTGTGGACATCCGGCTTCGCGGTGTTAGAGCAAGCAACGTTGCACGGCGATACCTCACCCCGACACGTCAACCATCTACGCAAGACCGAAAACATTCGTGTGTTCGCAGCGATGCAACGCGACCAAGCCATGTTCATTGACTTCGCTCACAAGCTCGAATGGAACCAGTTCAAGAACGCTGTCAAATACTGGCTACTAGTCAACGATCAAGATGGTCCTGAGCCAGAAGACTTCGAGGCAGGCAACAGCTGCACCATGACCCGCATGGCCGACGGCCGAGTAAAGCTCACCGTCGTGCTCGATCCGCTCTCGGGCCAAACGGTTGCTCATCAGATCGAAACCGAAACCGGGTTCCTGTTCGATCAAGACCAAGAAGATTTATCGACAACCCGTACTGTGACCCAACGGCGGGCGCGGGCGTTCACCAACCTCGTTGAACGCGGCGCCGGGCGCTCTGAGACAAGTTCGAAACCGCTCGTCAGTGTCGTGATGTCATTGAAGGTGCTCGAGAACACGATTGCCCAAATCGCAAAGGCACCCGACGATCGGGATTTCACGTCTGTGCTTGATGCTGAAGATGTTGATGGACGGTGTGAGTTCATCGACGGGACACCCGTGCATCCTGCGTATGCGTTGGTCATGTTGATGACCTCACGAATCCGCCGGCAAGTCTTAACAGCGAAAAGCCAAACACTCGATGCGAGTACCGAAGCACGATTGTTTCCCGAATGGATGAAACAGATCCGTTTGGTCGAGGCCAGAGGTCAATGCGAAACCGCAGGATGCGATGCACTGTTCGAATGGTTGCGCGCCGATCATCACAAACCGTTTAGCAAAACCCAACTGACTCGGTTGGAAGACCTACGCGCCATCTGCAACCCAGACAACCAAACCAAAGGCGCCGGACCACCGCTGGCCGAACGCAACCCCGCCACGCCCCAACAGAACCCTGTACGGGAAGAGCAATAGCAGTCACCGGGGAAACCCAAGAGTGTGTTGTAGCGAGGGCATAGCGGCAAGCCGGTCGGGCAGACTTGTCGTATGGGCTTTGAGCTGCCGTTTTCGGTTACTGGGTTTGGGATGGATCATTCCAATGCCGACATTGTGGCTCGGCGGGATGCGTTTCTTTCCTGGGCACGGGCTGTTGGGGCTTCGCTGGACTCCGCTGTCATCGAAGTTGAAGCTGCCGAGGAGCATGCGTCGTTCGATGCCGTGCACCTCGAACTGGTGGGGGTGTGGCTGCTGCACAATCGGTATGTTCCCCTTCTTGGGGTATTGCCGGTTGCTCCTGTGCCCGGCGATGCGTGGGCGGTGGCGGGGGAGTACACGGACCTCGAACTTCCCGAACACGTTGCGGCTTGGGGTCCAACGGTGATTGCGGGAGCGGCGCTCAACGCTCCGCTCGAAACCAACCTTGATGGGTTAGGGCTTGGAGCCCAAGAGCAAGCCGATCGTTACAAGCCCGAGACCGTTGGCCATGTCGTCTTTAACTATTGGCGGGAAGGCAGTCGATGACCGCTTCGCGAAGCGCATGCTTGCGAGGGTCATCGAACAGGTAATACTCCATGCGGTTCATCACGTACTGGACGATCAATCACCCTGTGTGGCAGGTGTGACCTATGTCCGAGCACATGTGGCGATGCACGCGCGAAGATGTGTCTGTTGCGTTGCGGTGGAGGCTGGTGTCACAGGTGGTTCCTATAGTTCCCGACATGTGGTTGTTGGATAGTTCGTGCTCGGTGTGTCACGCACCGGCAAACGGAATCTGTGGGTCGTGCGTCGACGCACTCGCCGATCCGGTTGTTCCCCCGTTGCTCGGTTTCGCAAGGACGACCGTCTTGTGCAGCTACGAAGGCGTGGGCGCCGACCTCGTGCGCTCGATCAAGTACCGCAACCGCCGCCAAGGGCTGAGCGCGCTCATCACGGCACTGTCGACATCGCTCACCCGCGAAGTCGACGCGATCGTGCCCGTCCCAGCTCAGCCCACGCGTCGCCGCGAACGGGGCTATCACGTACCCGACCTCATGGCAGCCCGCCTCTCAAAACGGCTGAAGGTTCCAGTGGTCCAGCCACTCGTCCGAGTCGACGATGGCTCCCAACAGGGCCGAGACCGGACGCAACGTCAAGCGGTCGAGTTTCGAGCGTCGGGCGTAGTCCCAGAACGAGTGCTTCTCGTTGACGATGTCGTGACCACGGGCGCGACCGCCGTGGCTTGTGGCATCACACTCGGCCTCGCTGGCTCGCGTTACGTCGAATTTGTTGCGCTGGCAGCAACCCCTCCCGCAGTACGAAGTGAACGAGTGCCGAAAGGTTTGGTGTCGCCCATCCAATAGGTAAGTGGACGTCCTTTACTTGTGGAAAGCCAACGTGCGGTAAGTTCGAACACACACGCATTGCCAATACGCAGTGCAACAAACCAAAATCTTGGAGGTTTTGCCAGTGCAGGTAAACATCAGCTCCCGTCGAACCGTCGTCAGTGATCGCTTGCAGGAGCTGACCCGCTCCAAGCTCAGCCGCCTCGACAAATACGTTCCGGGCCTAGAACGAGCTGATGTGCACTTCTCCGAGGAACGCAATCCCCGAATTTCAGACAAGGAAATTTGCGAAGTCACCGTCGAGGGTCACGGACACCACGTCCGTACCAAGGTCACCGCACCAGACCCCTACACCGCAATCGATCGGGCGATCGACAAGCTGGAACACCAACTCCACAAACTCAAGACGAAACTGCATCGACACGAGCACAGCGGCGTCGAATCAATCCGGCTCGAACCGCTCCCCATCTCAGGGATCATGCCAGAACCCGAAGACGACAACGTCTCGAAGATCGTCAAGAAGAAGCAGTTCGCAATCGAGCCAATGAGCGCCGACGAGGCCGTCCTTCAGATGGAGCTGCTCGGCCACGACTTCTTTCTGTTTACCAACAGTGAAACTGACCGTTCCGCAGTGGTCTACTTCCGTGACGACGGCGATGTCGGTCTGATCGACGCCTCATAAACGCGCGCTGTGGTGCGATAGGCCGACAGTGCTCAGAACTTGTGGTGAACGCCCGATCAATACGGGGGAGCGCGAAACGTAGAACCCCCTCGCGCCACTAGCATGAGGACACATATGAGCGTATTCAAAAAGGTTCTCCGAAGCGGTGAAGGTAAGAAGCTGCGTGCCCTCGAGGCCATCGTGCCCGACGTCAACGCGCTCGAGCCCGAGTTCCAAGCCCTGTCCGACGCTGAGCTGCAAGCCAAGACCGCCGAGTTTCGCACTCGTCTCGACAACGGGGCGACCCTCGACGACCTGCTCCTCGAAGCATTCGCCGCGACCCGCGAGGCTGCGGTTCGCACGCTCGGAATGCGCCACTACGACGTCCAGCTGATGGGAGGGCTCGCGCTTCACCTCGGCTGGGTGGCCGAGATGCGAACCGGCGAAGGCAAGACCTTGGTCTCGACTCTCGCGGCATACCTCAACGGTCTGAGTGGCAAGGGCATGCACCTCGTCACAGTGAACGACTACCTCGCCGAGCGAGACAAATTGAACATGGGGCGCCTCCACGAATGGATGGGCTTGACGGTTGGCCTGATCATCCCGGGGAACCGCAACAGCGATTTCAAACGAGCGCAGTACGCATCCGACATCACCTACGGCACAAACAACGAGTTCGGGTTCGACTATCTGCGCGACAACATGGCAATGACCGCCGCAGCACGAGTCCAGCGCGAATACACCTACTGCATTGTCGACGAGATCGATTCGATCCTGATCGACGAGGCGCGAACACCGTTGATTATTTCGGGCAAGGTCGCCGACGCCGCCCAGATCTACTACCGCTTCGCCAGCATTGCGCGGTCGCTTCGACGAGACGTCGACTACGACGTCGATGAGGAAAAGCGCATCGTTGCACCGACCGAAGAGGGCATCTTTGCCGTCGAACGGGCGTTGGGCATCGAGAACCTGTACGACCCAGCCTCAGCAAACGCGAACTTCGTCCATCAGCTGCTCGTGGCATTAAAAGCCAAAGAGCTCTACAAACGCGATAAGGAATACCTCGTCGATGGCGGCGAGGTGAAGATCGTCGACGAGTTCACTGGTCGTGTGCTCGACGGACGACGCTGGTCTGATGGTCTCCACCAAGCAGTGGAAGCCAAAGAGGGCGTCAAGATCAAAGACGAGAACCAAACGCTCGCAACGATCACCCTCCAGAACTACTACCGCCAGTACGAAAAGCTTGCGGGCATGACAGGAACCGCACAGACCGAAGCTGCCGAGCTCGCAGCCACCTATGGTCTTCAGGTCGCCCAGATTCCGACCAACCTTCCAGTGGTCCGCGACGATCAGGCCGACCTCATCTTCAAATCTGAGGATGGCAAGTTCGAAGCTGTCGCAGACGACATCGAAGCGCGGTCCAAGACCGGTCAGCCAATTCTCGTTGGCACGGTTTCGGTCGAAAAGTCCGAGAAACTTGGCCGATTGCTCAACCAGCGAGGGATCAAGCACACGGTCCTGAACGCAAAGCAGCACACGAGCGAAGGTCAGATCGTCGCGCAGGCCGGTCGCCTTCACGGCGTCACCGTCGCAACCAACATGGCGGGACGTGGCGTCGATATCAAGCTCGGTGGCGATCCTGAAGGTCTTGCCGAACGCGACATTCGCGCCGAAGAGCTCGAAGCGGGAACCGAAGAATACGAGGCCCGCTACGCCGAGCTTCTCGAACGGCACACCGAGCAGTGCACTGCACAAGGTCAACGAGTGCTCGAACTCGGCGGCCTCTACGTGTTGGGCACAGAACGTCATGAGTCACGCCGCATCGACAATCAGCTTCGAGGGCGTTCGGGACGACAGGGCGATCCGGGCGAAAGCCGCTTCTACTTGTCGCTCGAAGATGAGCTCATGCGGTTGTTCGCCACCGGAGCCATGAGCTACGTGATGGACCGAGCCCTTCCCGAAGATGTGCCCATCGAGGCAAAGATGGTGACCAAGGCCATCGAACGTGCCCAAAATACGGTCGAAGCAAAGAATGCCGAAGCTCGCAAGAACGTTCTGCAGTACGACGAGGTCATGAATGAGCAGCGAAAGGTCATCTACGAACGACGCCGCAACATTCTCGAAGGCCAGGACATGCGCGACGAGACCATCGAGAAGATCCATACCCTGGTCGGAAATTTGGTGCACACCCACACGACGGGCTCCGACGACCAAGATCTCACGACGCTCGAGTCCGAGGTAAAGGGTTACTGGCCAAACGAGCTCGACGTGTCGGCGTTCGAGGCGGCCGGTCTGGAACTCGACCAGTTGCTCATCGACAGTGCAATTGAACGATACGAAGGCCGCGAGGAAGAGGTCAGCGTCGACATTATGCGCCAGGTCGAACGTCAAGTGATGTTGCGTCTCATCGATCAACGCTGGCGCGACCACCTGTATGCAATGGATCATCTCCGGCAGGGCATTCACTTGCGGGCAATGGGTCAGAAAGATCCTGCGACCGAGTGGCAGCGAGAAGGATTCGAAATGTTCGGGCAGATGCTCGAAGGTATCGACAGCGAGTTCATCCGCTACGTCATGCACGTGGAGGTCAAAGAAAAGGACCCTGAACCGGCGCCGATCACCCTTGAACCAAAGATCATCGAAGTGCCAACGGTGCGCAAGGACGCATCGGTTCAGTCGGCCGCAGTTCAAGATGCAGCTCGCCAGAAGGCGCAACGGTCCGCGTCTGGCGGTCCGGCGAAGAAACGAGGAACGCTTCCTCAGGGTGCTCGGACCGGTGCGCAAACAAAGGCAAAGACCCAGCGCAAGTCGGCCATTCCCGCCAATGGGGACGCGGCGTCGGAGGCGCCTGACGACACGGTCGAGGCCGCACCGCAGCCAAAGGTCAACGACGAGTTCGAGAATGTCGGACGCAACGCGCCATGCCCGTGTGGCAGCGGTAGTAAGTTCAAGCATTGCCACGGGCGCTAGACCAAGGCCTTTTCTGAACGTATGCAAGACTTTTCCGACACCTTTGGCGCGCTTCGAGTGCGCATCGATGAGGCTGCTGGCTATCTCCGGATAGACGAACAGCGCGCTCGTCAACCTCAACTTGAGGCCGAGATGTCGCGCCCCGATCTATGGGATGACGCGAATGCAGCCCGCCTTGTCCAAACCGAGCTCTCATCGGTCAACGACGACATTGCGCTGTTCGAAGGGTTGGGTGACCAGCTAGAGGAAGCCGAAACCCTCGCCGAGATGGCTGCTGAAGAATCCGACGAGTCGCTCGTGGCCGAGATTGACCAGGTTGTTTCCTCGATGTCTGCGTCACTCGACGCCCTCGAGCTGCGTGCGCTGTTCATTGGCGAGTTCGATGAGCGTGACGCGGTGTGTCAGATCAAGAGCGGGGAGGGCGGAACCGATGCTCAGGACTGGGCCGAGATGCTGCTACGCATGTACCAGCGTTGGGCCGACAACCGCGGCTTTGAGTACGAGCTGCTCTACGCGTCCGACGGCACCGAGGCTGGTATCTCTTCGGCCGAGTTCATGATCAAGGGCCGCCACGCCTACGGCCTGTTGCAAGGCGAGCATGGTGTGCACCGCTTGGTTCGGATTTCCCCGTTCAACAACGAGGGCAAGCGACAAACCGCCTTCGCAGCAATGGCGGTGACCCCTTTCTTCGAAGAGATGACCAAAGAGATCGAGATTGACGAGAAGGACCTGCGCATCGACACGTTCCGGTCATCGGGAGCAGGCGGTCAGCACGTGAACGTCACCGACTCAGCTATTCGTATCACGCACGTGCCCACCGGAACAGTGACGCAATGTCAGAACGAACGAAGCCAGCATCAAAATAAGGACAAGGCAATGGCGATGATGGCTGCCAAGCTCTTGGACCTCGAACGCAAGAAGCGCGACGCCGAGATTGCCTCCATCAGCGGAGAGAACAGCAACGTAGGGTTCGGTTCGCAGATTCGTTCTTATGTCCTGCAGCCATATCAAATGGTCAAGGACCTCCGCACGGAGCACGAAACGGGTAATGTTGATTCTGTCTTGGGCGGTAACCTCGACCCCTTCGTGGAGTCCTACCTGCGTTGGAATCGCGCTGAAGCGGAGCCCCCCAAATGATTCGTCTAGAAAATGTCAGCAAGGAATACAGCGCCGATTCGCCGGCGCTGATCGATGCATCTGCAGAGATCGAAAAGGGCGAGTTTGTCTTTCTCGTTGGACAGTCGGGGTCGGGCAAGTCGACCTTCATTCGGCTGCTCAACCGCGAGGAGAAGCCAACGACTGGCAAGGTCTTTGTGGCCGGCAAAGACATCGTCGATCTCTCAAGCTGGAAGGTCCCGTTTTTGCGCCGCAACATCGGCTGCATCTTCCAGGACTTTCGGCTCCTTCCGAAGCGGACGGTCGCCGACAACGTGGCGTTCGCTCTTGAGGTCATTGGTCGACCAAAAAGCGTGATCGATCAGCAGGTACCTGCAATCCTCGATCTGGTCGGCCTCTCTGAAAAATCGCACCGGTTGCCAGATGAGCTTTCCGGTGGCGAGCAACAACGTGTGTCGATTGCTCGGGCCTTTGTGAACCGACCGCTCATTCTCCTCGCTGATGAGCCAACGGGAAACCTCGACCCGGACACCGCGGTCGGCATCATGCGTTTGCTTGACAGAATTAACCGAACGGGAACAACAGTCGTGATGGCAACACACGATCGCGGCATTGTCGACACGATGCGCCGTCGAGTGATCGAGCTGAGCGACGGACGAATTGTGCGTGACCAATCTGGAGGTCAATACCGATGATCGGGAAAATTCGTTTTCTGCTCGGCGAGACGGGCCAGAACATTTGGCGCAACGTCGCCCTGACGTTGGCGTCGATTTTGGTTGCGGCCGTTTCGCTGACGCTCTTCGGCGCCAGCCAGCTCGTTGCCCGAGGCGTCGACAATGCAACGCAGCGTTGGGAAGGCGGCATCGAGTTTGTCGTCTTCATGAAGGCCGACGCCGAACAAGGCGAGATCGACGCGGTCGAGGCGCTCCTCGAGGACAGCCGGGGCAGCGGCGTCGACGATTTCACGTTCGTTAGCAAGGAAGAAACGTTCGAAGAGTTCCGCGAGTTCTTCGCAGAAGATCCGCAGCTTCTCGAAACAATTTCGCCCGAAACAATGCCTCCGAGCTTTCGTATACAACCAACCGATCCTGATGCGGGAGCGGTCGAAGCGCTCGGCCAGAGTTTCGAGTCGAGACCCGGGGTGCGAACGGTGGTCTTTGCCACCGAGGTGATTCGAGAGATTCAGGACAATGCCCAAAAGATCAGCACGATCATGCTTTGGGTCGGCGTTGTGCTGCTCGTCGCGTCGGCCATTGTGATTCTGACGACGCTTAGCATTGCGATCGCTTCTCGACGCAACGAGATCGAGATTATGAAACTCGTCGGCGCCTCCAACTGGTTCATTCGAATACCGTTCATGATCGAAGGGCTCTTTCAGGGAGTTATCGGTGCGCTCCTCGCGCTTCCGTTGTTGGCGTTCGCTCGCACGTATGTGATTGAAGAGTTCTCCGAATCGGACAACTTGCGCTTGCTCGAAGGGTTTCGGGTCACCGACGCCGAGTTCCTGACGATTTCTATCTACGCACTGGTCATTGGTACTGCCGTTGCCACCGTTGGGTCGATCTTCGCCGTGAGCCGCTATCTCAACGTGTGAGCTTGCGGTGCTCTGAGAGCGGCGCTGCCGCGGAGTCACAGGCAGTGTCTTTCCTACGCAGCTTCGAACTCTGCTCGGTTATCGGGTAGCGTCTCCCGAGTAAAGAACGCCGCTCGGGGGAATTATGTCGCAGAAGGTTAAAGCAGTTATCGCACGTTCGAAGGGTGCACCGGTCGAGGTCGTCGAGATTGATGTTCCCGATCCCGGTCCGGGCGAGGCACTGATCGATATCAAGGCGTGCGGTGTCTGCCATACCGACCTCCACTACCGGGAGGGCGCAATCAACGACGAGTTTCCTTTTTTGCTCGGTCACGAAGCCTCGGGCATTGTTGAAGCAGTTGGCGAAGGCGTCACCGACGTGGCCGTTGGCGACTTTGTCATCTTGAACTGGCGTGCGGTGTGTGGCGAGTGCCGATCGTGCAAGCGAGGCAATCCTCATATCTGTTTCAACACGCACAATGCAGCGCAGAAGATGACGCTCGACGGCGTCGAGCTCTCTCCAGCGCTTGGCATTGGAGCGTTCGCCGAAAAGACGCTTGTCCACGCAGGTCAGGCGACCAAGGTCGACCCAAACGTCAAGCCCGAGGTCGCAGGCCTTATCGGGTGTGGCGTGATGGCCGGAATCGGCGCTGCGCTCAACACCGGAAACGTTCAGCGCGGCGATTCGGTTGCGGTTTTTGGCTGCGGTGGCGTGGGTGATGCGGCGATCGAAGGGGCCCGAATTGCAGGGGCGAGCACGATTATTGCGGTTGACATCGATGACACAAAGCTCGAGTGGGCAAAGGGCTTTGGTGCAACCCACACGGTCAACTCGTCAAAGGTCGACCCAATCGAAGCAATCCGAGAGCTAACCAACGGTAACGGCGTCGATGTGGCCATTGAGGCTGTCGGCCTTCCCGTCACCTACGAACAAGCCTTTTACTCCCGCGACCTGGCCGGAACGGTCGTCCTTGTCGGCGTGCCGAACCCCGAGATGAAGATTGAACTGCCACTCATCGAAGTCTTTGGCCGCGGCGGTTCGCTGAAGTCCTCGTGGTACGGGGATTGCCTGCCGAGCCGCGACTTCCCAATGCTCATCGATCTCTACCAGCAGGGGCGTCTCAACCTCGACGGTTTCGTTTCGGAAACGATCGGCATCGACGGTGTCGAAGAGGCGTTCCACAAGATGGAACAAGGCGCTGTGCTGCGTTCTGTGGTCGTCCTGTGAGCCTCTCGATTGAGAACATCGTCACGAGCGGAATCTTCAGCCTCGACGGGGAAGACTTCAACGTCGACAACAACATTTGGATTCTCGGTGACGACGAAGAGGTCGTTATCTTTGATGCGGCGCACGACGCTCGTCCGATCGTTGAGGGTGTTGCAGGCCGGAAGGTCAAGGCAATCATTGCGACCCATGCGCACAACGATCACATCAACGCCGCAGTCGAACTTGCTACCGAGGTCAATGCGCCGATTTGGCTGCATCCCGACGACGCAATGCTGTGGGATGTCATCCACCCAGATCGACGCGTCGATGCACCGCTCGCTGACGGCCAGAAAATTGCATTGGCCGGCGGAGAGATTCACGTCCTTCATACGCCCGGTCACTCGCCTGGCGGATGCTGCTTCCACGTGCCCGACCTCGCCACCGTCTTTAGCGGCGACACGCTGTTCAATGGCGGCCCCGGAGCGACAGGCCGTTCGTTCAGCAGCCACGATGAACTCGTCGACTCGATCAAGGCAAAGCTGTTGCCTCTCGGCGACGAGACGACTGTTCACACCGGCCACGGCGATAGCACCACGATCGGCGCCGAGCGGCCGAACATCTAGCTACATTCTGGTAGGCCCTAGCCTGCCTGGCGTTCGTTGCTATCACCGAAACGGTTGAGCCACCGATGCCATTGCGGGTTGGCGTCTGATCGGTCGAGGGCGAGGTCGGCCCGAGTTGGAGCTCGTGGAACGTTCTTGAGTGACCACCCGAGTTCTTCGATCGTGCGGTTGCTCTTTGTGTTGTTGTGCTCCGCGCACATCAAGACAACGTTGATCCATGTGTGTTGGCCGCCGCGTGACTTGGGTATGAGGTGATCCATGGTGGCACCCCGGCGATCGCAGCCGGTTTTCTGGCATTCGCCTCGATCGCGGGCCAGGAGGGCCCGACGCGTGATTGGTGCGGCTCCCCGCCTGAATGGGACGACGACCATCTCTCGAAGACGAATAACCGACGGAAAGGCGAACTCGGCGCCTCCGCTCGTGTGGAGCGCTCGGCCCTCGACGGCCTCGATCACGTCGGCGCGCTCAGACAGCTGTAAACAGATCGCTCGCTGCCAGCTAATGATGCGTAGCGGTTCGTATGAAGCGTTGAGCAACAAGACCGACATATATGCACAGTAGCGGCCGCGGCTCGTTGAACGTATGCCCTTGCGGTTGGGTCGTAAAGGAGCAGGTTATGAATGAGACCTGACCCCAGCGGTTTAGCGGCGGAAGACGTCGATGACGGCTTGTTCACCTGGGCCGAAGCTCGCAGCGATATTGTTCGGGTTACACGGTGTGGAATCGCCAAAGCCGGCGCACCAGGTCCATCGGCCGGCGTCGCCGTAGACGTAGCCCGACACTCCGGCGTTCTCTGCTGCTTGTGCATCGGCTTCGACCTCGACAACACCAGGGTTGCGGAAGGCAGCATTGACCCAATCGAAGTTGATGTTGAAATACCGTGGCTCGCCCTGCCAGACCGGGATGCCGTAGGCGCCTGCTGCGGTTCGAAGCTCGGCCTCGGTTGTCGCGGCGTCTTGTGCGTGGCCGGTTTCTGGCGAGATGAAATCGAGCCATGGCTCACCGGCATAGTTGAGCTGGTCGAATTCACTCGTCGGGGTGTGATAGGTGATCGACAGGCGATTGCCGGCGTCGCGAACACCTCGGGCCATCTCTCGCCACACTGCCTTGTTTGCCTCGGTGTTGTTTGTTCCAGCGTCACCGCCGAACACCCACATGCTCAATGCGGGATGATCGCCGAACTCCACCGCGAGATGGTGTCCATAGGCGTACGCGTTTGCAGCGGTGATCGTGCCTCGCACTTGGTTGCTCGACGCCACACCAGAGTCTGCGCCCCCACCCGGAAGGTAGAGATTCTGCCAGGCCGCAACGATACCGACCTTCATGCCGTGACGTTGCGCTGCATCGAGTATCTGTCGGGCGTGGGCAATGTAGCCGTCGGAGAGGACCAGCTCCCCATTTTGCAGGCTCCCCACCAGGCCGCCACCGGGATAGTTGAGGTTGTAGGTGGCCGGAGCGTGATGAATGATTCCAGACCACGTGCCCGAAAAGCCATTGCGCTTGAGTGCAGCAAAATAGGCATCGGCTTGGGCAGGTGTCGAACGGACAAACATCTGCCACGCCGTGTCATAGACCGGTATGTAGGTCGGTGCGGACGGCGCGATGTAGCCAGCTGCTCCCCGAGTGCCAGCAGGCCGCGGTGCCGCTGTTGTTGGTGCCACTGGTGTTGGTGCCACTGTTGTTGGTGCGGTTGTTGTCACCGCAGTCGTGGTTGGTGTCGATGTTGTCACCGCAGTCGATGTTGTTGGTGTCGATCTGATTGTGCTCGTCGTTGCCGTGCGTACTGGCTGGGTGCTTGGCGTTGTGGTGGGGGACGGTGAATCTTGCGATTCTGCGGCACCTGCTGGTGGCTCGTCGGTTGCAGCTTGATCGCCAGCCGCAGCAAGGGGCCCGCCGGCGTCTGGTTCGTTGGTGAGCAACTCGGTGGTGGTTTCAGGCGACGAAACCGACGAAGCGATTGACCCCTGGCCAATGTCATCTTGGTCAAAGAACTCTTGATCGTCCGAAGAATCAGGCAACGATGTTCGGTCGTCGACGAAGGCCAACCCTGGAGGTGCGAGCGCATTGGACGACGTGCCCGAGTCTGCTTCGACCGCCAGATCGGTCGCATTGTCAGAGTCGAAGGCAGCGGCAAGCGTCACGATTCCAATGACGAGAACACCAATGAGGCCAATACGAACAAGATGCCGACGTTTCACCCTCCAAACATCGGCGGAGGTCCAATGAATGTGAAACAGCCGGTGGATTTTGTCAGGTTGTGCCGGGGCGGGACGTGAACCCGTACCGAGGTTTCCCTCCAGGGGGGTTTAAGATCTCGGCAAGCGTGCCATTGGGTGCCGAGCCGTCATCAAGGGTGTTGTTCTATCGACGGTCTCGTCCGGCACCTTTCTTTTCTGTGCCAGCTAGTACTGGGCCGTAAGTACAAGTCCTGTGCAGGAATTGTGCAGGTATCCGCGTGCGGACAGCTTGATAGATTGGCGATTTCTCGGAGGGAGCGACTCAAGAACACAGGTGGGTTTGTCGGACCTACGAACCATGGGTTGCAGACTGTTCATGTTGGTGCTCGCAGTTGTGAGCGTGACATTGTCGGCGTGTTCTGATGACAGTGCCCGACCCTCCAGATCTCTGGTCATTTGAGTCTGCAGCGCTCTCATCAGGTCAGGGCATCCCGAAGAGCGGAGAGGCAGTCGTCTGGCGATCTGACATTGGCTAGTTGATGTCCGAGTTCGTCTTGCCACACGTCGGCGACCTGCCTGGGGACCTTGGGTCCGACCGTGTTCCTGTTGGGTGTGTACCCAGCGATTTTCTTGACGATGGTGGTGGCGGCTTCGTCGATGTGGTTGGAGTCGGCGAGCGCTGCGAGATCGAAGAGGTCTCTTGGCACGAATCGGTCAAACCATGCCAGGAGCTTCATGGCTGCGAAACCTGAAGAGCTTGGAACGTTCAGCTCTGCTGTCTCCGGTAGATCTGAATATCGAAGCTGGATGCCGGTTCGTGTGGTTGGGATGGTGTCTTTCCAGCCGAAGCGCCATGCAGCGAATTGGACCTTGATGTTGAGTTGGTCGCTGGCAAGAGTCCAGGTTTCGACGTCGTGTCGTGTGCCGAGCGATGTCCATTCGAGGTTCGGGAACTCTCGTCGTAGTCGGCGCGAGATGTGACGGCGGATATCAGATGATTTGCTTGGCTCGTCGAGCAGAAGGTCAATGTCTTCTGAGAGGCGGAGATTCGGTAGCCATGTCCGGCAGAGGGCTGTGCCGCCGAAGAAAGTCAGTTCGTCTTGGTCGGGCCATCCACCAAGCGCTTCGATCACATGGCTAATGAGGTAGTCGCGGTGAATCTGGCTCTGCGGCGTGCCGAACTCTGTCGCGGCGGCTTCTATCTCTGTTGGATCGATCACTATGCGTCACGACCGAGAGCGGTACGCAGGCGCCGCAGTGTCTTGACGCCTCGTGTTTCTTTCGCGATCTCGTCGATCAGCTCCCAATCGATTCGAGCTGCGAGAAACCGGAGCATCTCTGTCCTTGTTGCTTCGCTGATGTTCCAGTGGGGCCGGTTGCGGCTCAGGTCGAGGGCGGTTTGCTCAACGCTGGTCGCCCAGCCTTGGCCGAGGTCTGTTTCAATTCTAACGGTATCCATCTTGGCGATGGGGCGTTCGACGAACCTGACGTTTCCGAGAGTGGTTTGGCGTGGCCGGCGTTGGTGCGGGACCGAGACGTACGCAGCGCCGAGTGCGCGGGGGTAGCAGCCGTGGGCTCGTGCTGCTGATGGTCCAACGAGTGAGACCTCTTCAGGAGAGTAGAGAGATGCCGCCATGCCGAGAGCTGCGCTCTCGATGGTTGGCCTCCACTGTGAGTCGGGCCCGCGGTATTGCTCTGGGATGAGAGCGTAGAAGCCCTTCGTAAGCGAGAGGACCGAGCCAGCGTCCGACAAGCGTTGCAGTTCCGTATCAGGGCGTTCGAGGTCGAAAGAGCTGGTGCGCGCAACCCTAAGTTGCGATCTGGTCAAACGATCGATGACATGTGACATGGAACGATTGTATGCATTAACACTGTCCATGGCTAGCGTTACTGCATATAAAAGGACGGATGGTTGAGTTTAGATTAGGCCGCTTTAGCTCAGTTCGACTAGCTGGTGAGCCAGTACGGGCCGACCGACCAACCGAGGAATCGGCGACCTTGGTCAACCCGCCCATTGAGGGAACCAGCATCAGGAATTGTGCAGGAATGCACTCTCGGTCCCAGAATCAACTCTCGAGAATACTCTCAACACCCTTGAAAAATCAGTGCCCGGGACGGGACTTGAACCCGTACGGAGGTTTCCCTCCAGGGGGGTTTAAGCCCCCCGCGTCTGCCAGTTTCGCCACCCGGGCTGAAGCTCGTGCGGCAAGCGCGCGAGGTTCGGCCCGTACGTTACCGCAGAACGTGTCGGTCCCGGCTGG
>CALKGG010000073.1 GCA_938084885.1 uncultured Acidimicrobiales bacterium | reverse complement strand
AACGCCGACACATTCATCGAGGCCACATCAACAGTGGCAACCAACCTCTTCACACTCATTGGAACCTCACCAGCCATTCCAACATGTTGTTCGCTATGTCCCGCGACACCTGTTCGCTATGTCCTGAAAGAACACAGCGGGACCCTTCCCGCTGAGCGACCACAGATTTCACCAGAGTTAGAGGGACTTGATGATTTCTGCCATCAGGTCGCCGGCCTCGGTTGGATTCAGACCAACCTTCACTCCGGCGTCTTCGAGGGCTTCCATCTTGGCCTTCGCCGTGCCCTTGCCGCCCGAAACAATGGCGCCAGCGTGGCCCATCTTCTTTCCAGGAGGCGCAGTGACGCCAGCGACGTAGCTGACGACCGGCTTGGTCACGTTTGCCTTGATGTACTCGGCTGCCTCTTCTTCGGCTGAGCCGCCAATCTCCCCGATCATCATGATCGCTTCGGTCTCGGGATCGGCTTCAAATGCAGCGAGGCAGTCGATGAAGTTCGTCCCAGGAACAGGGTCTCCGCCGATGCCGACCGAGGTCGTCACGCCGATGTCCTTTTCCTTCAGCTCATACACCGCCTGATAGGTGAGGGTGCCCGAGCGACTCACCACACCGACAGGGCCGCCGGCCTTGGCGATATGGCCAGCGGTAATGCCGATGTTCGCTTTTCCGGGGCTAATGATCCCCGGGCAGTTCGGTCCGAGAAGCTGCGTGTCGGGAAAGTCCTGCTTCAGCTTGTTGTAGAACCACGCTTCGTCGTGCATTGGCACGCCTTCGGTGATCACCACGATGAGGTCCATGCCTGCCTCTGCGGCTTCCATCACTGCGCCCTTAACCGCAACTGGCGGCACGAAGATGCAGCTTGCGTTACAGCCGGTCTCGGCCTTCGCGTCGGCAACGGTGGCAAAGATCGGCATACCGTCAACGTCGGTGCCGGCCTTCTTTGGATGTGTTCCACCGACAACATTGGTGCCGTACTCGCGGTTGAGGTTGCCGTAATAGCGACCCGTGCTTCCGGTCAGCCCTTGGTAGACGACCTTGGTTGTTTCATCGAGAAAAATGCTCATTGATTTGATTCCTGTTCAGTCGTCGTTCTTCAGCCGTTTGCCAGTGCAACGGCCTTTTCGGCGGCACCAAGCATCGTGGTTTCCATCATCAGTGCATCGCCGAGGTGAGGGGCGAGCATGTCGCGACCCTGCTGAGCGTTCGTGCCGTCGAGGCGAATCACGATCGGACTATCGATCGACACCCGCTTCATGGCTTCGATAATTCCTTCTGCGACCTCTTCGCCTCGAGTGATACCACCGAAGATATTGATGAAGATCGACTTGACGTTCGGATCGTTGTTGATGACCTCGAGCGCTCCTGCCATAACGTCGGCGTTCGCACCGCCGCCAATGTCAAGGAAGTTCGCTGGCTTGCCTCCAACCTGGTTGACGACGTCGACGGTGCTCATGGCGAGGCCAGCACCGTTGGCGATCACACCGACAGAGCCTTCGAGCCCGACATATTGCAGGCCCTGTGCGTGAGCGGCTGCTTCGCGTTCATCACGGGTCTGCGTTTCGTCGTACTGGACATAGTCCGGGTGACGGAAGCCAGAGTTGCCATCGAGGGTGACCTTCGAGTCAAGAACGTGCACCTTGCCTTCAGGGGTCAGGATCAATGGGTTGATCTCGACCATGTCCGCATCGCCTTCGACATACGCCGAGTAGAGCTGCTTGAGAATTACCTTCGAGCCTTCGACTGCAGCCTCGGGAAGGTTCGCTGCAGCTACCCACGAGGCGACCTCGTCATCAGAGAGGCCTGCGACTGGGTCGACCCAGATCTTCGCAATGGCGTCAGGGTTCTCCTCGGCGACGGTCTCGATCTCGACCCCGCCCTCCTTGGACAACATGCCAAGGTGCTTCTTTGCCGAGCGGTCGAGCGTAAAGCTCGCGTAGTACTCCTCGGAGATGTCAGACGCCTTTTCAATCCAGACGCGCTGGACGATATGGCCCTTGATGTCGAGGCCGAGAATGTTCTCGGCGTGCTCACGGACTGCGTCGATATCGGCAGCGAATTTGACTCCGCCAGCCTTACCACGTCCTCCGGTGTGTACTTGCGCCTTCACCATGACGGGTGCGCCTAGCTCTTCGGCAGCGGCGACAGCCTCGTCGACAGTAAACGCAATCTTGCCCGGCGAGATTGGCATGCCGTACTCCGCAAAAAACTCTTTGCCTTGATATTCGAATAGATCCACAGGTTCCTCCGCAGGGGGGTCGGAAAGGACGTCGTGTTCCACGAGTCCTCTTGCGATACTAGGCAGTGAGAGAACCGTTGCCGTGCTAGAGGCGACTGCTTTGTTCGTGAAACACTGGAGAACCGAATTCATGCCCGTCGCTAAGGGTCCAACGTTTGATCTTCGAAGCGCCGCCATTTTCGGTGGCGTTGCAGTGCTCGCTGCGATCGTAATTGGCTTCTTTGCCATCCGTCTCGGGCAGCAATCGAACACCCTTGTTTTGGGTGATCCGAACTTCGGCCAAATCAACGTTTTCCGTATGGCCGAGTCGATCGACGGCGACGGTCCCGTCCTCTGGCCCGACATTGCCAGCAACACTCGAGATATTTGGCTTCAGCACATTGGCGACGATGTTGGTGAGGGTTGGTTTGCTTTCGATGCGCGGCTGCCAGGCGCTGGCAGGGAGTGCAATGCCGAGTGGAGTGTCGCCAACCAGAACTTCACCGACCCGTGCACCGGCACCATCTTCCCCGCAAATGGAGAAGGCCTGCCCCAAATTCCAGTGTTCATCGACGAGACGATTCTCGTGATCGATATCAACGGCATTCACTCCGACGACGATTTTGTCGGTTTCACTGGCTAGATCTTCTCGAGTGGAGCCCAACTGAGCAGCAGCTGCTTCTCGCCGGCGCCGGAAAAGTTGACTCGGGCTTCGGCCTTGTCGCCGCTCCCGGTGATGTCGATGATGACGCCTTCACCGAACTTTGCGTGACGGACATCGTCACCGATTTTTAGTCCAATCTCGTCGGCACCAGACGGCACCGGGCCGGTGCGCTTCATAGCGGCATCGACCATGGCTTCCCGGTTGGCAGCACGCGAGCGATCTCGATCAGCTGCCGAGTAGCCCCCATACGACGAACTCCCACCGTAGGACGACGTTGGCGTTCGAGACCCTCGGCCATAGCTGTCGCCGCTCGAACCAAAGCTCGACGACCGTCGCCGCGATCGACTTCCCTCGGCATCTTGCACAAGGCCTTCGGGGATCTCGTCGAGGAATCGGCTCGGCGGGTTGTATTGGGTTGTGCCGTGAAGCATTCGGCTCCATGCATGCGACAGGAAGAGGCGTTCTCGGGCTCGGGTAATGCCCACGTAGGCGAGGCGACGCTCTTCTTCGAGTTCGCGGGGTTCGCCGAGCGATCGCATGTGTGGGAAGACGCCATCCTCGAGTCCGATCAAGAACACGATTGGATACTCGAGACCCTTTGCTGAATGCAACGTCATCAGCACAACTTGGGACTCGTCGTCGTCGAGTTTGTCGGTGTCAGCGACCAGACTGACCTGTTCCATGAACTCTTCGATCGATTCGAATTCCTCGGCGCCGCCGACGAGCTCCGCGAGGTTTTCAAGACGCCCCTCTGCTTCGATCGAACGCTCTTCTTCGAGGTCGGCCATGTAGCCGGATGCATCGAGCAAGTACCGGATCATTTCGGCCGGTCCGGTATTGGCGAGCTTCTCGGCCGCGTCGTCGATGAGCACGAGGAATTCGTCGATGCCCTTCGGCGCCCGCCCCGACACGCCCGCTTCGTCGTAGTTGCGCAAGGCATCGATGAACGGTACGCCCATCATCTGGGCCCACTGGTCGAGTTTGGCGACCGTCGAGTCACCAACGCCTCGCTTTGGGGTATTCAACACTCGTTTGATGCTGACCTCGTCGACCGGGTTCACGACGGCCTTCAGATACGCCATGGCGTCTTTGACTTCGCGGCGATCATAGAACCGCGTGCCACCAACGACCTTGTAGGGGATGTTGACCCGCACGAGGTATTCCTCGAGCGCGCGGCTTTGCGCGTTGGTGCGGTAGAAGACCGCCATGTCGCCCCAGCGATGCATCCCGCCCTCGTGGATACGGGCGAGCTCGTGGGTGACCCACTGGGCCTCATCGGTTTCGTCGTCGGCGAAGTACCGGAGGATCTTCTCGCCGTCCCCCTGTTCGGTCCACAGCTCTTTGGGCTTGCGACCTTCGTTGTTCTCGATGACGGCATTGGCGGCGTCCAACACGGTTTGGGTGCTGCGGTAGTTCTGTTCTAGTAGCACGACCTGCGCGTCGGGGAACGTGGTTTCGAACTCGAGAATGTTACGAATGTCGGCGCCGCGGAACCGATAGATCGACTGGTCTCCGTCGCCCACGACACAGACCTGTCGGTGCGCCTCAGCAAGCATCGTCACGATGGCGTTCTGCACCGAGTTCGTGTCCTGGTACTCGTCGACAAGAACATGCTTGAAGCGGCGCTGGTAATGCTCGAGGACATCGGGATGTTTCTTGAACAGCTCGACGGTGTTGAAGAGCAGGTCATCAAAGTCCATCGCTCCGGCCTTGAGCAAGCGACCCTGATATTCGGCGTAGACCTCGGCGATCTTGCGTTCGAAGATCGTCGTTGCTGCTTCGGTGTATTCGCCAACCGTCTTGTAGTCGTTCTTGGCCGAACTGATCGCCGAGTGGACGGTGCGCGGCGGAAATTTCTTCGAGTCGAGGTTGAGGTCGCGCAGCACATAGCCGGTGAGTCGAATGGCATCGGCTTGGTCATAGATCGTGAACGACGACGGGAATCCGAGACGGTCGGCGTCGCGGCGCAGGATGCGCACGCAGGCTGAGTGGAAGGTGCTGACCCACATCTTTTCGGCCACCGGGCCAACGAGTGCGCCGACGCGCGTCTTCATCTCATCGGCGGCCTTGTTGGTGAAGGTGATCGCCAGAATCTCGAAGGGAGACACGCGACGCTCTTGAATGAGGTGCGCAATGCGATGGGTGAGCACACGAGTCTTCCCCGAACCAGCGCCGGCGATGATCAACAACGGACCACCTTCGTGCAACACAGCATCTTCTTGCGCCTGGTTCAGCCCGTCGATCAGCTCAATAGTCATCGTCCCGCACTGTATCGAACCTGCGTTCTGTTCGGGCTACTCACGCCCACCGATGTCTACCGGTAGATTTGGGGTCTGACCCCAAATCCGCCGGTAGCGGTTGTTAGCGGGACGCAACGATCCAGTTGACGCCAGATTCAGTCGCCTGGACGAGCACCACTTCGTCGTTGCCAGCAGCGACGAGCGAGAGCCGGTCGGGAGCCTCGACATCGATCTGTGCTGCCGCGAAGCTGTCATCATCAGCAATCGCGACCGCTGCGCCGGTCGAGGAAATGCTGAGCAGGCCAAGCGTGCTCGAGTTCACCGCAACGCCGTCAGAATCGGCGTTGAGCTGGCTCCAGGTTTGACCACCATTGGTCGAAACCAAACTGACATCTCCGCCGGACGCCACATTCGACAAGACAATCGTTCCACCATCGACCGACACCACCGGATCCGAACCGGGAAGGCTTGGCGAGCTCAACACCGCGCCGGTCCAGTCGACACCGTTGCGGGAGCGGAAAAGCGTTGCGCCCCGATTGGAACGTCCAGCGACGAGGAACTCATCTCCAAGCGTTGTCACTCCGCTCACCGACACAGCGCCAAGTCGTGCCGTCCGCTCGTACGGACCACCGATTGGCCCCACCCACACATCGGGGGCGGTGTCGTCGCCGAGCACGATGACGCCTGCATCCCCGACGGCTACGCCGGTCGCAAACGGATCACCTTCGAGCGGTGCAGAGACGTCCCAAGCCGTAAGGTCGGTCGAGGTGCCGACAAAGGTCGAGCGCCCCGTCGACGGATCGAAAGACTCAAAGAGCGCCACGAAGGTTCCGTCGTATTCGACCAGCAGAGACGCGGTGGCACCGGCTGGAACTCCCGAAAGCTCGACCTCGACCCAATCGAGGCCATTGCCTGACGACAAACCAATGATGGAGGTCTCTGAACCAAAGCGAGTAGCGAGGCCGCCGTATCCTCCAGCGCCATCGGGAGCGACGAGAACCCCCGAACCTGCCGCAAGCGCGACCGCAGAAGAACGAGTTTGGACATCGACCGGCGATTGGTCGACCTGCAGCGAGCGAGAGACTCCAGGAATCTCGGCTGCTTCTTGGTCGTTGCCCGGCTGCGCTTGCACATTGGTAGCGAGCTCGGTGTCGTCATTGCCAGCATCGGAATCCACCGGAGCTGCATCCGTTGCATCAGACTCTGCGGATGCGGTCGAAGCATCGTCGATCGCCGTATCGGTCGATGGACTTTCGACCGCCTCGTCGACGCGTTCGACGGCGGGGGCGGCGTCGCTATTCGCGACCTCGAGCGACGTCTCTGCGCCACGGGTGCTCACGAGCGCGACGAACCCAACTGCGGCGACGAGCGCGAACGCCCCAACCGCTCCCAGCATTCGATTTCGTTGGTGCCGTGTATTCGCTACGGCGGCGATCTCATCGATCGGCCGGGCCGACGATACGTGTGCATCGCGGCCGGCACGTTCGAGTTCGGAACGCAGTCGTTGTTCGAGGTCCATCAGTTTTCTCCGAGGGTGCGGTTGAGTTCTTTTAGTGCCCGGTTCGTTCGGCTCTTCACCGTTCCGGGAGCGACGTCGAGCGCGGCAGCGCAGGCATCGATCGTCCAGTCGAGGTAGTAGCGAAGGACCAGTATCTGGCGTTGGTCGGCGGGGAGTGACTCGATGGCGGCGGCCAACGATGGATCCGGAACCGGGTCGACGGTGGATTCAGGTCGGGCGATCTGCGCCGCGTACTTTCGATCTCGGCTTCGGCGACGAAACCTGCTCGTTGCCCAGTTGTGCGCAGTGCGATAAATCCATGCTTGCGGCTCATCGAACGACCCGACCGTGTTCCATCGATGGAACGCACGAGTGAACGCCTCGTCGATCGCCTCGTTCGCGAGTGCAGCGTCTCCCAACGACAGGGCGAGTGCACGAACGAGCCGATTCCGGTCCTGCTCATAGATGGCGGTGAAGTCGTGCACGCTCACCACAGACGCGATTTGCGGCCCGTTTGTCGCCGCGGCGCGCTCGCGCGGTTGGGAAGCCAAGGTTGGCTGCATTGTCGTCTCCACACCACCTCTACGCCCCTCCCGTCCACAAGGTTCCCAGAAATCCTGAGATTGGTCGATTCCAGACCCGTTCGGTTGCGTGGATAGCATCGGGCCATGACCGCACCCATCCGCTTTTCGGCAAACATCGGCCAAACGCCAATCGACTCGCTCGTCGCAACCGCCCAACGAGCCGAGGAACTCGGATTTCATTCGGTCACCGTGCCCGATCACCTCGACGACCAACCCGCGCCGCTCATCGCACTCACCGCCGTCGCGGGCGCCACGACAACGATTCGACTGCTGCCGCTCGTCCTCGCCAACGACTATCGCCATCCCGCGGTGCTTGCGAAAGAGCTAGCCACCCTCGATGCCTTCTCCGGTGGTCGCCTCGAGGTCGGGCTCGGCGCAGGGTGGATGACGACCGACTACGAGTTCTCCGGCATCCAGCTGCACTCGCCTGGAACACGCATCCGTCGACTGCGCGAATCGGTCGACATTGTCGCCGGGCTTCTGCGGGGAGAACAGCTCGCCGTCGACGGCGAGTTCTACACGGTTCACGGGTCGGCGAGCGCTCCGGCGCCATCGCAAACCAACGGTGTGCCGATCATGTTGGCCGGCGGTAAGGAGAAGATGCTGACGCTAGCCGGAGAGAAGGCTGACATCATCGGGATCAACCCGGGCCTCACCGCGGGCGTCATCGATGAGCGAGCAGGCCGCGATTCGACGCTCGAACGCACCGACCAAAAACTCGAATGGGTCCGCAACGCTTCTGGTCCACGATTCGACTCGCTGATCATTCAGACTCGAATCCACCTTGCCATGATCACCAACGACCGCGAAACCGTCGCCCAAGAGATGGCACCGCTGTTGGGAATCACCGCCGAAGAAGCGCTCGCGTCACCGCACGCCCTCGTCGGCACGGTCGACCAAGTGGTCGACGAGGTTCTGCACTGGCGAGAGCGATGGGGCTTTTCCTACATCTCGGTCAATGCCGACGTGATGGACGACTTCGCGCCGGTAATCGAAGCCCTCGACGGCCGCTAACAGCACCCGCGAACGGCTGTTACTCGCACCCGCGAACGGCTGTCACAATCGCCTCGACCGTGGGCGCTTGCGCCGTGGTCACCACAAAGCCGGCAGCGACCGCAGTCTCGGCGGTGACCGCCCCAATGCACACCGCGGCCGTCGGCGCCTTCCCAACTTTGGTGACGTAGCGTTCCACAGCCGATGGCGACGCAAACACCACAACATCGGCCCGTCGCGCCGCATCGACCGTTGGTTCGTCCAAGGCGGGCATCACGTTGCGATAGGCCGCCACCACGTCGACCTCGATACCACGAGACATCAGTCCCGTCGCCAACTCGGTCCGGCCGGCCTCAGCCTGGGCAATGAGCACCCTGCCAGCAATATCGACCTTGGCGAACGCATCGAGCAAACCAACCGACGAGGCAACATCGGGTACGAGGTCGGCGGGCCAACCGAACGCCGAAAATTCGGTTCCGGTGCCACTGGCGATAACGGCGAGCTTGGGACGAACGTCAGGAAGGTCGAGCCGCAGGACGCGTTTCGCGCCATTCGGAGACAAGACCACCAGCCAATCTGAGTCACCAAGCAACAACAGCGCGTCTTGCAACGCGGCTCCGTCATCGACTGCATCGACGATCTCCAGAAGTGGCAGCGACAACGGAACAGCCCCACACGCCGCGAGCGCTTCGATCAACGGAGCTGCCTGGGGAACAGCTCGAGTCACCACGACCTGACGTCCGTCGAGCCGAGGCTGCAACGAACCCACGTCCTCAGACAAGGCGGGCCCGGAGATCAGCGGCGAGACCGCGACCAATGGCGTCGCCATCGGTGCCAGCACGAGCCTCGATGTGGATCTGCTCCAGGCCATCGGAAAGCATGCCGCGCACCTCGATGAGATCGCCGTCGAGGAGCCGCGCAAACGCCCCCGCGGGCAGATCGCAGTCGCCACCGAGCTCGACGAGGAAGGCCCGCTCAGCATCGAGAATCCGGTGCGCGTCGAGATCATCGATCATCGCCAACGCAGCAATCGTCTCGTGATCGTCGGCACGACATTCGATCGCAAGAGCGCCTTGCCCCACCTGGGGCAACATGGTGTCGATATCGAGCCGCTCGACGATATTGGGAGTTCGCCCAAGTCGGTCGAGCGCAGCCGATGCCATCACCACCGCGTCGAGTTCGCCAACCAAACCCAGCCGAGTGTCGATGTTGCCGCGGATCTCGACGAGTTCAACGTCGGGTCGGCGGGCCGCTATCTGCACTTGCCGCCTGATCGACCCCGTGCCGACGGTCGCTCCCTCAGGCAAGCCCGCAAGCGTGCTACCCACGAGGGCGTCTCGATGATCAGCTCGGGCAGGTACCGCACAAATGACGAGGCCGTCGGGGGTGAGAGCCGGTAAATCTTTTGCCGAATGCACTGCAATGTGGGCTCGTCCATCGAGCACTGCAGCCTGGACCTCTTTGACGAACACGCCCTTGCCGCCAATCTCGTGGAGCGGCGTCTCCTTGTCGCGGTCACCAGCGGTCGACACCAGCAACGGTTCGACCATGGGGCCACCAGCGTCACCCAGCAGCTCGGCAACATGGTTGGTTTGCCAGCGGGCAAGCGCGCTGGCGCGAGTGGCAGCAGAGATGGTCACGAAGAGACCCTAATTTCAAATAGCGAGGTTGCCGCTATTGATCGATATCGAGGTCGAAGAGTTCTTGCAGTGCCTCAGCGAGACGTTCACCCTTGGCTGTGCCTGCCGTCTCGCGCAATGCAGCCATTGGCGAGTGCAGGAGCTTGTTCAGCAGCGCCCGAGTCGCAGCATCGACCTCGGCCAACGTGGCATCATCGACAACACCATTTCGACGGTCGACCTCGGCGATTCGCAGAGCTTCGACTTCGCTACGGAAGAGCTTGACGAGTGGTTCGATCTTGCGGGAAGCCGACGTGTTGTTGAACCGCACAACCTCCTCGTCGATCAAGTTTCGAACAGCGACGATCTCGCCGCGGCGTTCGGCGCGACCAATCTCGGCAAACGCGGTCAGGTCTTCCATGTCGAGGAGGGTGACGTGTGCAATGTCGGCCGCTGCAGGATCGACGTCACGAGGCACCGCAATATCGACGATCAGCATGGGACGTTCTTGGCGGGCTTCCATGACCTCGGCGAGCACAGCGTGGCTCACCATGAGGTCGTTGGCTCCGGTTCCGGTGAGCAGCACATCGATGTCGGCAATGGTTTCGCCAAGTGCGTCGAGCGGAACGACTTCGCCACCAACCCGTTCGGCGAGGCGGGTTGCTCGTTCGACCGATCGGTTGCAAATGACGATCCGACGCGTGCCGGCATCACGAAGGGCAACGGTCATGCCTTCGCTCATCTCGCCAGCGCCGAGTACGCAAATGGATCGGCCGTCGAGCGAGCCGAGACGTTCGGTTGCCATAGCGACCGCAGCCCGAGAGACCGACGTGATGTTGCGTCCAATAGCGGTCGAGGCGCGGACCTTACGGCCAGCGGTTCCTGCCGCCGAGAACAGGTCGGTCAATTCAAGACCGACGGTTCCGGCGGACTTTGCCATCTCGAAGGCCGTCTTGACCTGGCCGAGAATTTCGGTTTCGCCAAGTACTGCCGAATCAATACCGCAAGCCACACCAAAGAGGTGGCGAGCAGCGTCCTCGTCGGCGTGGATATACAGGTGATCGGCAAAGTCGGCCAGCGCTAGGCCCGAGTGACGGGCAAGGCTATTGCGCACATCGGCGAATGCGGGGTGGAAGCGTTCAGCTCGCACGTAAATTTCGGTGCGGTTGCAGGTCGACAGGACGACGGCCTCGGAGACGTCGGTCGATGAGGTGAGATCGTCGAGAACCTTGACGAGATAGTCGGCGCTAATGGCGAGTTTCTCGAAGGCATCGATGGGAATCGATCGCTGATTCACTCCTACGACTACAACGGACATCTGACCTCAGAATGGTACGTTCAACAACCCAATGTTACCGGTATAAGAGTCGTGCTCCGGCCCCACGTTTGCCAAGTTCTTTGAAGGATTCGTTTGTCACACGTGCACCGGCGCATGTGAGCAACCCGCATCGACGACGCCAATATTTCGTCGGCGGGCCGAAGGTCTCGCCAGTTGGGCGTCGGCAATTGACCGCACCCACCGATGGATTTAGGCGGTCCGGTCGGTCGAATCGGTCGTTTCGGTTACTTCTCGGTGCCGGTAGTAGCCCAAAATCTGCAGCTCTGTCGCCAGATCGACCTTGCGCACTGGCACCGAGTCAGGAACCTGAAGGATCGTTGGGGCAAACGTCAAGATTGAACGGACGCCTGCGGCGACGAGCGCATTGCTGACCTCTTGGGCTGCGCCTCCGGGAGTGGCGATGATGCCGACCGATATTTCCCGTTCGCGAACCGTGTGTTCGAGGTCGTCGAGGTGGCTCACGACGATGCCGTCGATCACTTGGCCCACCTTGTCCATGGACGAATCGACCAGCGCCACAATGGGAAAACCTTTGCTCTGGAATCCCCCGTAGTGGGCGAGCGCTTGGCCCAGATTTCCCATTCCGACGATCACGACGGGAGCTTCGGTCCCAAGACCGAGGACGCCGTCGATTTGTGCGAGTAGCAGTTCTGCGTCGTACCCGACGCCGCGAACGCCGTAGGTACCGAGGTAGCTCAGGTCCTTGCGAACCTTCGCGGCGTTCACGCCGGCGAGATCAGCAAGATCGGCCGAGCTGATTGTTGACTCGCCGGTCGAGATGATCTGGACCAAGGATCGGCGGTACACGGGCAAGCGCGACACGGTCGCATCGGGTATGTCTCGCACGTCAGCCACACCACCACCGTACCTCTTGTGAACGCATGCACAAAGGCATGTAAGAACTGGCCGCGTTTGGTGTGGTGAACAAACTGCTGGCAGATGAGGCTCTTGGCTCATCAGGATCCAAACCACTAAAGGTGACATCTCAACCGTTCCGAAGCATTGAACGTGAGCTACATGGCGTCCAATACCCTCTCCCCGGATCGAGGACGCTCGCGCCCATTGTTCGGTGCTCGCCTCTTTTGTCTGCTCGTCGCCCTCGTCCTTTTGGCCGCAACGCTCGCCCCGACGGCAGCGTCGGCACAGTCCGCATCGGACGAAGCAACCTTCATCACCCTCATCAACCAAGTTCGGGCAAACAACGGTCTTGCCGCTCTCCAGCCGAACAGCCAGCTCACGACCTTGTCTCGAGGTTGGGCCCAAGCACAGCGCGACGGTGTGTGCGGTGGTGGTCAATTCATTTGTCATGCGAGCCCGATTAGCGAGGGCGTGACCCAAGACTGGAAGAAGCTCGGCGAAAATGTGGGCACCGGCCCGACCGTTTCGGCGGTCATGGATGCCTTCATTGCGTCTCCAGGCCACTATGCGAACATCATCGATCCGGCCTTCACGCACATTGGTGTCGGTGTGGTGTGGGATGGCAACCGCCTCTACACGACCCACAGGTTTATGAGGCTCGAACCCGCTGCTCCGCCAACAACACCAGCACCGACGACAACAACGACCACTGCTGCGCCAACCACCACAACAGCGGCGGCGCCAACAACGGCGGCGCCAGCTCCGACCGCTGCACCAACGACGGCTGCGCCCACGGGTGCTACACCACTCACTGCGCCGACCTCAACCGCTACCTCCGAACCCGCAATTGGTGGACCCTCCACTGGCCTGACAGCAGATCCTTCAACGGAGTCGACAACGGCTTCTGAGGCGTTGGATACCTCGGGATTGCTCAACGAGCCCATCAGCTCCACTGTTGGCACCGTGAATGTCGACGAACGCCGCGCCCAGGTGCTCGTGAGCCGTCTTCAGTTGCTCTCCTAGCGCCCTATTCGGGCCGAGAGAGCGTTACCGGCGTCGACGTTCCCTCGGGACCATCGATCTTGTCGATCCGAAGCTCATCGCTTGCGGAAAGGCCGAGGTGCTCGGCAGCTGACGTGCCATTGAGCGCCAAGGAGATCAGGCCGGACGAATCGACGATGGCTCCCACTTCGCCGGTTGCGAGTGATCGATAGGCCGGCTTCATCGCCACCGTCTCGCTGCGATCGCGCGTGCTGATTGAGAATGGGTTTCCCCAGTCGGCGAGGTCATCGGGGCCGATGTTGAGTTGCACATTGCCGTAGCGGTCAATCCAGAGAACTTCAACAACAAGCCCGCCGTCTTCGGTATCGATGATCGGCAGCAAGCCAGGTGTAAGCGCACTCGGATCGATCGCGGGCCCAAGTTCGGCGAGGTCGACACCCATGCAGAGGTGCGCTGCGGCGGGGGCGAAAACGTCTCGGCCGTCGAACGTTGTTCCGAGCTTTGGTAGCTGAAAGTCCTCGTTGGTGAGTTGCACCGCTCGACTTGCTCCGCCAACCATGGCGACTGCTGATGCGAGAAGTCCATTGTCTGGGCCGACCAGCACCGAGACGCCGTTCCCGACTTCGACAGCTACTGCTTTGCGATCGGTGCCGACGCCGGGGTCGATCACGCCAAGCACGACGCCTGGGCACACGTACTGAGCCGACCGGGCGAGTGCCAGTGCTCCCGCTCGCACGTCGTGTGGCGCAATGCCGTGGGTGAGGTCGACGATGCCGACCTCGGGAGCGATCGACCGGATCACGGAGTGGACGACCCCAACGAACTCGTCTTGGTGACCAAAGTCGGAGAGGAAAGAAATCGTCGAGTAGCGCACCTCGACAAAACTAACTGAGGTCGGGCCGAAGCCCGACCTCAGCATTACAAGCTGACGTGCGCTCGACCGAAGTCGCCGCTCTCGCCGTTAAGCCGTTGGACACCGCCGAAGCAGTGTCCGTGCGCCAGATGACGCGTGAGCAATGCCGAACTAGCCAGCCTCGGTGTATCGATCTCCGAGATAGAGATCGACGTCATCGGGGCGTAGCCGGTACGACCGTCCTACTCGGATGGCTGAAAGCTCACCCGCTTTGATGAGTCGATACACCGTCATGGTTGACACCCGCATGAGTTGTGCAACTTCTGCGACTGTCATGAAGTGTCGACGTCCATCGAGTTCACTCACGTGTTAGCTCCTTCTCCGCCTGCAAGAACCCTGAACCTAGGGGACTTCCCCGCGAACGAAAAACCGGGTCAATAAAAACCACGCGATGCATGCAGAGCGCGCGTTTTGTCGCGCGGAACGCAGGAGTTTTGCAGCTGGAGTGCGTCTAGGCCTGCTCGCCAAGCTCGATCGAACGCGCCGTTGCTGCGCCGACCACGCGATCGACTAATTCCAGGAGGTCGTCTTCGGCAAACACGGCGAGGCCGGCCGCGGTCGTACCTCCGGGCGAGGTTACGTTCTGGCGTAGCACGGCAGGGTCCTCTCCCGAACTACTGAGCAGTGTCGCTGCTCCAAGGAGCGTTTGGCGGGTGAGCGAGTCAGCCACCTCTGGCGACAGGCCGCGTGCAATGCCAGCAGCGATCAGGGCTTCGGCGAAATGGAAGACGTATGCCGGTCCCGATCCGCTGAGCCCGGTGACAGCATCGAGGTCTGTTTCGTCGACACGCACCACAAGTCCAACCGCACCCAAGATCGATTCGGCCCAGTCGAGGTCGTCGTTGGTCGTAAGTGCTCCGCCAGCGATTGCCGACGCACCTTCACCAACGAGGGCCGGCGTGTTCGGCATGCAGCGAACTATGCGGGCATGTGGCGCAGCGAGTTCCATCTCTGAGATGCGGACGCCAGCAGCGACCGACAGCACCCGGGTGCCCTCGCCGGTGATCTGTGAAACGACGTCGACGACGTAGTGCGGCTTGACCGCGATCAGCGAGTCGAGGTGTGGGTCGATGTCGGCGGACGTGACGATGCCGGGGAACGAGGTCGCAAGGGCGGCCCGGCGATCAGCGTCGAGTTCGACGACGCGGACGCCCGCTGGCGGGGCCCATTCTTTGGCGAGGACACCTCCGAGGAGCGCCTCGCCCATCTTTCCTCCACCGACGATCTGTAGCTGCATGGCCAGAGGATAGTCGTGGTTCGTGCACTGGGTCGCTGGATGCCCGAGTTGCGCTTTAATACATTTCATGTATTCTCAATACTTGTGGTTCTGCCGGAGAGTGCCTTCGGGGAAGTAGGCCTCCCGGCAGAGCCCCAATCAACCGCTAGCAAGAACACCCTCGGCGCTCACCGAGCCGCAGTGCCTACGAGCCGAACCTGCTCGCGAAGCCCAGACGCAACGCAGGAACAAAGCACTGCTCAATCGCTGCGTGAATCGTGCCGAGCACTCGATCCAGCGACGTCGCCGAGACATGCTCCAACTCCATTCGCCCCTTCAGAAAGATCGCCTGCTCTTCGCCGATCGTGAACGCCAGATCACGAAGCCCGTCATTGCGAACGAGAAGCTGCTCATAAAACGCCGCATGGTTCTCCTCAGGCGCCGGCATGACGTAGGTCTCATAGGCAAGGGTGCGCTGATCGAGCTCGAACCAGACCGAGTACACATCCTTGGCCTCGCCGCGGACACGAACAAACCATCGGTCACGATCTGTTTCCTCGTCGGCTACGACAGCGGCGATCATCGTTGCGAAGCCGTCATCGACCTCGAGATGGGCAAGCCAACCAGTCAGCTCGTCGAGAGCAACAGAACGGACCTGAGGGCTTGGTGGCGATAACTCATCCATGTCGAGATCGTAGGATCATCCGCAGTCGACGAGAGTGTTCGCACCGACCTGTTCTCGGTAAATTCGTTGCAGACGGGCCGCAAGCCCAGACCACGGGTACCGGCTCGCCGTGACCGCAGCAGCCGACGCAAGACTCGCTTGGTGCGCCCGATCGCCAAGGATGGCGTTCACGGCTCGCGCATAGTCGGCGGGGTTTCGGTCCTCGATGAGATAACCAGTCGTGCCGTCTTGCACAAGCGTTCGCAGTCCGCCCACCGATGCCGCAACAACAGCGATACCGCATGCCGCGGCTTCGAGCGCAACCAGCCCGAACGACTCCGAACGGCTCGGCATGACGACGACGTCGGCAGCCCGATAGAAGGTCGACAAGGCATAGTGCGGTTGCGGATCCACAAAGTGCACGCGTTCGCCAATCCCGAGAATCTCGATGAGCTCCATAATCCGGGCAACCTCGGCTTGGCCTTCCCGGCCGCTGGCTCCGCCAACGATCATGAGATTCGCTGTCGTGTCTTCGAGCTGCGCCAACATCTCGACCGCAATATCGACGCCCTTCAACGGTTGAATGCGACCAACGAACAACACGAGCGGTCCGCCCTCATACCCGATTGCGGCGCGAGCTCCCTCGACCGACCCCGGAGAGAAGAACGCACGATCAACACCAGGCGCCACAATCTCGACACGTTCGGGAGCCGCTCCGTACAGTTCGATCAGCTGTCGGCGTTCGGCATCGGCGTTCGCGATCAACACGTCCGAGCATGCAACAACCCTGGCCTCGGCATCGATCCGCTCCTGGGGCTCGTGGTCGCCCATCTCGGCTTTGACTCGAGCGAGCGTGTGAAAGGTCGTGACCAGCGGCAGGTCGAGATCGTGCTTCAGCTCGTGGCCAACAACACCGCTCAACCAGTAGTTGGCGTGGAGAACATCGACGGGATTTTCCGACAGCCAGTCGCGCATCCACGCAGTGAATTCGGGAACGATTGTGGGCAACGCTTCCTTGTGCATATCGACCGGCCCGGCCGGCACATGGATGACTCGAAAGCCCGGTTCAACCTCGACGATTGGATCCAGCTCGTTGGTCCATCGCCGGACGAACACATCGCAGAGCACGCCGGCCTGCGTCAACGACGACACGAACTCGCGGATATACACGTTCATACCGCCGCTGTCGCCCGACCCAGGTTGGGTCAGCGGAGACGTATGCAGCGAGATAATGCCAGCCCGTTGCATCAATCCAACGTGCCCAACCGGCGGCGCGCCACGTCGAACATTGCAACCGTCGCCGCCGCAGACACGTTGAGCGATGCAACCGAGCCTTGCATTGGTATTGAGACGAGCTGATCGCAGCGCTCACGGGTAAGACGAGAGAGCCCCGGGCCCTCGGCGCCGAGAACCAAACAGATGGGCTGGTCGGCAATGTCGAACTCGAAGATCGACCGATCCGCGGCCTCGTCGAGGCCAATGACCCACACGTTGTGCTTTTGGAGCGTCTGGATCGCCGCGGGAACGCCGGCGACATTTGCGACGGGCACGTGTTCGATTGCACCCGCTGCGGTCTTTGCGACAGTCGGACTAATGCGGGCCGTGCGGTGGCGTGGCAGCAGGATGCCCGTGGCTCCGGACGCATCGGCCGACCTGAAGATCGCCCCAAGGTTGTGCGGGTCGGTGACGCCGTCGACCATGACCAGAAACGGATTCGGCCGCTCGATCAGTTCCTCGATCTCGAATGTTGGAAGCGGTTCAGCTTCGGCAAAGACGCCTTGGGAGCTTTCGGTTTGTGTGAGCGCATCGAACGAGCCACGCCCGACTTCTCGGATCTGCACCCGTCTATCAGCAGCGAGCATCTCGATGTCTTCGAGGATGTCGGCCTGGTCGAGACCCGTTTGCATCGTGATCTCTCGAACCTTGCGCGTATCGGCGAGGAGCAGTTCACGAACGGCCTGACGTCCCTCGACCCGATCACCACC
>CALKGG010000072.1 GCA_938084885.1 uncultured Acidimicrobiales bacterium | reverse complement strand
AGGCGACACCCTCACCGCCCGACTCCGCGGACCGAACTACACCAACCCGTTCCAAGACATCGACTGCACCACCGGAAACGGCGGCGGCACCCCAACGGGCGGCACGGGCGGCCTTGGGTGCAACGCAACGTTCTCGGGCGGTAACGCCACCATCACCTTCACCGGCGACCGCGGCGACAGCCTCCAAATACTTCGCAACGGCACCTGGGTAGCCAGCGTCACCACCAGCACAACCACCATTTCCGCCAACGCAGGCGACACCCTCACCGCCCGACTTCGCGGACCGAACTACACCAACCCGTTCCAAGACATCGACTGCACCACCGGAAACGGCGGCGGCACCCCAACCAGTGAGATCACGACGACTATTGGGTTCCCGGCAAATGGTGGCGTTGTCACTGGTGGCACGGTGACGATTTCGGGTGAGGCGACAGCGCCTGAAGGTTTGCGTCGGGTTCGAATTACGGTCCAGCGTCGTTCGACTCGGGAGTATCTCAATACAAACAACGAGTTTGTGACGGACTTTGCTTCGTTGGATTTCAACCTGACGGGTACGTCGGGTTCGTGGGAGTTCGATGTCGAGCTTCCTTTTGCAGGCCAATACGATCTGACGGCTCGTACGTTCGATGTCAATGGTGTCCGCAATGACACGGTTCGAAGCACCTTTGCTGTTGGCGTGCTCGATAACGAACCACCGGTGACGATCGTGAACGCACCACAGTTCAGTGGCTCAGATGTGACGTTCTCGGGTCGGGCGTTTGACGATATTGGCGTGGTCGAGGTGAGTTTCCTGGTGCAGAACCGTGACACGTTCGAGTATTTCCGTCGCGACGGCTCGGTCGGGGCTGCGGAGCGTTTCGACGCTGTCCTGCAATCCCCGAACACCACGTCGACGTTGTGGTCGCGCACGCTTTCGGGGCTTCCCGATGGCGACTGGGAGATCACGGTCGATTCGATCGACACGACCAACCAACGAGATCGGTCACGGCGAGTCTTCGTCGCTGGCTAGTTTGGCGTTCCATCCCGGCTGAGACGCCGCTCCCGACCGTCAAGTACTGTGGGAGGTGTCTTACATGGCGGACGTCTTCTCAGGGGTGGAACATGTTGGTTCTTCGGCGCTCATTGATTTCTGCTGCGGTACTCGTAGCGGCGATCATCGCATTTCTTAGTTTCTCGGCGATCACCGCCGACGCGCAGGTCGGTGTTACCGAGGCCGGGGTCACCGAAGCGCCGCGCACCGACACGATGCGGGTCCTTAACGGCGAGGTCCTCGACAGCGTCGTCATTGGCAACCGAGTCATTGTGGTGGGCACCTTTACCCAGGTCCAAGACGTTGGCGGCGGCTCGATAAACCAGCCCTATATTGCGGCCTACCGGGCAGATACGGGTCGCTTCGATGGAGGTTTCCGTCCGAGCGTCGACAACTTCGTCAATGCGGTTGCGACCGATGGCAGCAATGTGTTTGTGACGGGCCAGTTCGGTCGGGCGGGTGGCGAGCCACATCGCCGCATCGCGAAGTTCAACCCCAATGGGTCGGTTAACTCGCGGTTTACCACCGTGGTTGGGGCAACCCCGAACACTCTGGCTGTGGCCAATGGCAAGGTGTATGTGGGTGGTCCGTTCACGACGGTGAACAACATTGCCCGCGAGGCTTTCGCTGCGGTCGATGCCACCACGGGTGCGCTCGATTCGGCGACCGATTTTGACTTCTCGGAGAGCACCCAACGATTTGGGGGCATCACGGTTCGCTGGATCGAGGTGAGCCCGAATGGCAACTTCTTGTTCTTGTCGCATTCGGCTCGGCGGATCGATGGACAGATTCGTAGCGGCATTGCCCGGTTCGATATCTCTGCGAATGCAACGACGCTCAATGGTTGGCGCACGTTGCTCTATGAGAACGAGCTTGACCGGTTCACGCTTCGTATGCGTCGTTTGGCGATTTCTCCCGACGGTAGTTATGTGGTGCAGGTGACGAGCGGCGGCGATCGTCCGCCGAGTGGCGATACGGCGATTCGGTTTCCGACGAGCGGTGGGTCAAACGTGCAGGCCGCCTGGATTTCGCGCCATTTCGACAGTGTTCTTGGCGTGGCGATAAGTGGAGATGCCGTGTTCGTGGGTGGACATTTCCAGTTTCAAGAAGCCCCCGGGTCGACCAATCCGTTCCCTGGCGACCCGGACATGGTGTTCGGTTTCGGTACCGATCAGGGGCCACAGGTCCTTGGTGCCGAGGTGGTCCAACGTGAGCAACTGGGTGCGCTGAACCCGGCGACAGGCAAGTCGCTTGCGTGGAACCCGGGCTCGGATTCGTTCATTGGTGTGCAGAGTTTGACGTGGGATTCCACGCTCGGTCTGCTGGTTGGCCATGACCGGGCCCGCTTGGGTGGGGTCAACGCCATTGGCCGCCACGCAATCTTCCCTCGGGGTTCGACCCCGGGCGGCGGCGGCACACCGCCTGGTAACGGCAACTTCTCGTGTGTGGCAACGATTGCCGGCGCCAACGCCACCATTACCTTCACCGGCGACCGCGGCAGCAGCCTCAACCTGTTGCGCAACGGCACCTGGGTCCAAACCGTCAACGCCAACACCACCACCACCGCCGCCAACGCAGGCGACACCTTCACTGCACGACTCCGCGGCCCCAACTACGCCAACCCGTTCCAAGACATTGACTGCACCACCCAAAATGGCGGCGGCACACCGACTGGTCAGATCACGACGTCGATTACGTCGCCGATCGACGACGGCGTGGTTGCAAACGAGAATGTGACGATTCGGGGCCAGGCGGCGGCACCCAATGGGCTCGACCGTGTTCGGGCGACGGTTCGGCGTCGGTCGACGGGGCAATACCTCACGCCAAATGGCACGTTCGTCAACGAGTGGACGCCGTTGGATGTGAACGTGAGCGGCACGTCGGCAACGTGGTCGCTCAACGTGACCCTCCCCTTTGCTGGCCAGTACGACGTGACTGCTCGGACCTTCGACGCAAATGGCGTCCGCAATGACTCGGTAACCAGTTCGTTTCTTGTGGGTGCCCTGACCAATAGCCCACCGGAGCTGTTTACGAACTTTGCGATTCTCAACGACCCGTTCGTCAACTTCTCTGGTTCTGCTACCGATGACATCGGTGTCGCCAGTGTGACGTTGCTTATACAGAATCGTGAGACGTTCGAGTATTTCCGCCGTGATGGGTCGGTCGGGGCGTCACAACGCCATACCGCTACCCTGTCGAGCCCCGATGGCCAACGGACGAACTGGTCGCTTACTGTCCGGGATCTTCCTCCCGGTGAGTGGGAGGCCACCGTCGATGCCATCGACACCAGCGGCCAACGCGATCGTGGAAGCATTTTCTTCCGAAACGATCGTTAGGCCCTCCGACCTGAAACTCTTCGGGCCGTTCGGCCCTTACAATACCGCTGTCTGTGGGATACAGTGCGGGGTTGGCGGAAACGAGTCTGGGAAAATTATATGTCCGTTGTTCGACGTGCTGCTCTACCCGCCATGTTCCTTGCCGCGGCAATAGTCGTCTTTTTTGGGGTGAGCGCGTTTCGGGCTGACGCCCAAGCCACGGGCGAGGCGGGGGTCGCTGAAGCGCCGCGCGTCGATACGTTGCAGGTGATTGACGGCGAGGTGTTCGACAGCGCGGTCATTGGTAATCGGGTCATTGTGGTTGGCACATTTACCCAGGTTCGTAACCCTGGTGGCGCAACGATTGATCAGCCATACATTGCGGCATACAACGCAGATACGGGCCAGTTCGACGGGTCGTTCCGACCCGACGTTGACGACTTCGTCAACGCTGTCACTGTTGGGCCCGCCAACGCGGTGTTCATTGGGGGCCAGTTCAACACAGTTGGCGGGGAAGCGCATCGAAAGATCGCCAAGCTGAACGCCAATGGCGAGGTGAACTCGGCCTTTCGGGTCGCGGTCGATGCAACGGTGAATGTCGTCGAGGTTGCGCACGGCAAGGTCTATTTCGGTGGCCGTTTCACGGCGGTGAATGGCCAGGCTCGAACGTCGCTTGCGGCGGTCGATGTGAACTCTGGCGCGGTCGATTCAGCGACCGATTTCGATTTCAGCTTTAGCAATCAGGCTGGCGGCGGTGTTGCGGTGCGGTGGTTGGACATCAGCTCGGATGGTTCTTTCATGTTCGTGTCGCACGGTGCCCGTTTTATCGACGGCGAGATCCGCAGTGGCGTTGCACGTTTCGATCTCACGGCGAACAGCACAACGCTGAACAACTGGCAGACGTTGTTGTATGACAACGAGCTCGATCGTTTGGGTGGGGTCTTGCGCATTCGACGCCTCGCGGTGGCTCCTAACGGCGAGTACGTCGTTATTGTGACGAGCGGTGGCGATCGTCCGCCCGCTGGTGATACTGCGGTTCGTTTTTCGACCTCGGGTGGCGCAAACGTGCAGCCCGATTGGATTTCGCGCCATTTCGACACGGTGCTCGGTGTTGCAATCAACAACGACACGGTGTTTGTGGGTGGACACTTCCAATTTCAAGAGGCGCCGGGGTCCGATAACCCGTTTCCTGGCGATCCGTTGGTCAACTTTGGTTTCGGCCAGGATCAGGGGCCGTTGAGCCTCGGTAGCCAGGTGGTGCAGCGTGAACAGCTCGGGGCGCTCGACCCGGCGACCGGCAAGTCGCTTGGGTGGAACCCTGGTTCGGATTCGTTTATTGGTGTGCAGAGCTTGACGTGGGATGACCGGCTCGGTCTTCTTGTTGGACATGACGGAAACCGTTTGGGCGGCGTGAGCACGATTGGCCGCCATGGGATCTTCCCGATCGGCGGCACGCCTACCCCAACCCCCACGCCGACTCCGAACGGCGGCTTCTCGTGCAACGCAACCTTTGCGGGCGGCAGCGCAACGGTGACCTTTAGCGGCGACCTCGGCGACAGCCTGCAACTCCGACGCAACGGTAGCTGGGCAGCAACGGTCACCGGAACCAGCGCAACTATCACCGCCGATCAAGGCGACACCCTCACCGCCCGACTCCGCGGCCCCAACTACGCCAACCCGTTCCAAGACATTGACTGCACAACCGGAAACGGCGGCGCAGGGGGCACGCCAGCCGGCGGCGTCGAGTCGATTACGACACGGGTCATTGCGCCGGGTAACGGCGCGGTCGTCAACGGCGGCACCGTTACCATTTCGGGAGAGTCGACTGGGCCGGGCGGCATTCGCCGGGTGCGTCTGACGGTTGTCCGAGTGGATACTGGCGAGTATCTGCGTGCCGACGGCACCTATAGCAGCGAATGGTCGCCGCTCGATATCGATCTCAATACCGGCGATGAAATGTCGACGTGGTCGATCGATGTCGATCTCGACTTCGCTGGTCGTTATGACGTGGTTGCTCGCACGTTCGATGCGAGTGGCAATCGTGATGCATCGGTTCGCCGCAACTTTACGGTTGTTCAGGCCGCAAGTGCAGCCCCCGAACTTGTCATCGATGCGCCGATTGTTCGCGGTGGCGAGGTTGAGATCTTGGGTTCGGCATCAGACGATGTTGGCGTTGCGAGTGTCAACTTCTTGATCCAGAACCAGGACTCGCAGTTGTATTTCCGAAACGATGGATCGGTGGGCGCTGCAGAGCGATTCTCCACGACGTTGTCAAACGAGGGCGGAACGGTCACGAATTGGAGCCGGACCATCACGGGTCTTCCGGCCGGTCAGTGGCAGATAACCGCAGATGTCTTCGATGACGCTGGTCAACGCTCCCGGCGCGCCCGCACCTTTAGCCAGGTCGGAACCGCTGCTCCACCGGAGATCGAACTCACATCGGGCGCCGAACAAAAGCTCGCTCCTGGCAGCCGCTTTTCGTTCGCGGGCGAGGCAACGGCATCGGTTGAGATCGAAAGTGTTCAGGTTCGTGTGGTCAACTCTCTCGATGGATCGGGTGTGGGTGCGAATGGTCAGCTCGGCCGTCAAGCCAACTTCTTTGTGGTTCCGGGGACGGCGGGTGGCACGATTCAGAGCTGGACCTACACAACTCCAGAGCTTGCGGTTGGCACCTACGATGTGCAGTTCCGTGTCATCGACGAGTTTGGTTCGGTCGACCGGGTCTTCACCCAGGTCGTTGCCGGGCCGATCGGCGATGCGCAACCGACAGCCACCTTTGATGGGGAGAATCGGTTTGCGCAGGGTGTTGACTCGTTGACGCTCAATATTTCTGGCACGGCCGCCGACGATATTGGTGTGGCTCAGGTCGCCGTGAGCGTCTTCGATGAGCAGGCTCGGAGATGGTTGCATCCAGACGGTACGTACGATTCGATTCCTGAGCCGTTCTTGGCGAACTTGTCGGCGCCGGGCCAGACGAGCACCGATTGGTCGCTCGCCTTTACTGCTCCGGCCGACGGCACCTATCAGTTCCATGTGCGGGCGGTTGATACCGCTGGCCAGGCAGCGAGGTTCCGTCTGTTTGGTAACTTCCGGGCATATCCGGGCGATGAAATCCCAACGGTGACGGTGACCCAACCTGCGGCGGGTGAGGCCATTGCGGGCAACCGCCTCTCGGCGACCGGAACTGCACGGGACGACACTTCGGTTACCGGGGTTGAGGTGCGCATTCGCAACAACGCAACTGGCGAGTATTTGCGTGCGGACGGCAGCCTTGGAGGTTCGCAGTGGTTGGACGCTTCGCTTACCAACATTGGCGGAGTCCGAACGAACTGGGACCTTGTGTCGCCGGTATTGCCTGACGGTGTCTGGAATGTGCAGATCCGTTCGGTCGACGACAACGGCCAACTCAGCGACCCGATGATCACGAGGACCATCACCATTGGCTAGCCGAGGGCGAGTGAGGCCCAGGCAGTCAGACGCCGTGTTCGTGTCAGCGTGGGAACAGTGGTCCTGTTCCCAATCGATCTCGTAGGTCGACGTTGCCGTCGGGGTGAACGCTGCTCAACAGGTCTGATCGGGCTCGGCCGATGTGGGCTTTGATTTCGATCACTTCGGCGATCGCTGCTTCGAGTGCGTGGCGTTCTGAGACGGGGTGAACGAAGGGAAGGTCTCGCAGTTCGGGTGGTTGTTCGTATTGAACGCAATCGGCGACTTCGGATCGCAATACCATCAGGAGGGATCGTGCCGAGTCGTTCAGGCGATTCAAGTGCCCCATGCTGCGCCCGGCGAGCCCGTTTGCCATTGCGGCACGAAGCTCGTGCAGCTTCTGTCCCGATCGTTGTCCGAGCCCGTCAACGCCGCTCTGATGCTCCCGCAATCTTCCACCCTCCCCACGAAACGCCACTACCATAGCTCGTCGGCTTGGCTAGACATCCACATCGAGCCTTCGTGACTGCGAAAGTTCGATTCGATCGCTATGCCCAGGGCCGCAATCGAAAGGTACAACTCGGCGTGTTCCCTTCTAAATGTTGCCGGGTCTGGTTGCGTATCGCGATGTCCATCGAGGGCTGCGATCAGGGCTGCGATGCTTAACGTTGGAGAGGGACCGACGATCTTTTCGATTCCTTGGCGTACGGTGTCGCGTAACTCGCTCGTCCGATGTGTGATTGCTCTCGCGTCTTCGAGTGTTCGTTCTCCGGCGTCTACTGATTTGAGGAGGTTGCAGCGATA
>CALKGG010000071.1 GCA_938084885.1 uncultured Acidimicrobiales bacterium | reverse complement strand
CCGCTCCCTAACGCTGCGGTGCCCGCTCCCTAACGCTGCGGTGCCCGCTCCCTAACGCTGCGGTGCCCGCAGTGCCCGCAGCGAGCCTTCAGCGGCGAACTCGACAAATCCATCATCGAGAGCCCGAAGGTAAATCTCATACGGCGGACGACCGCCATCGGCAGGATCCGGGAACACATCATGGATCAACAACGTGCCCCCGCCCGCAAGCTTTGGCGTCCAACCCTCATAGTCAAGGTGCGCCGGTTCAACCCCATGACCACCGTCGATGAACAGCAACGCCAACGGGGTTTCCCACACCTCCGCGACCCGAGGCGAATCACCAACCAACGCCACCACAGTTCCCTCAAGGCCCGCGTCGTAGATCGTGGAACGAAACGTCGGCAACGTATCCATCTTGCCAATCGAATCATCGACAAGGTCTGGCTCGTGGAACTCCCACCCCGCCTGATTCTCCTCAGATCCACGATGATGATCGAGCGCGAACAACAGCCGCCCCAAGTCTCGCGCAGCCGCGCCGAGATAGATCGCCGACTTCCCGCAGTAACTCCCGACCTCAAGAAACGGTCCGTCGACCGGACAGTGCATTGCGTGGTGATGTAGGGACAGTCCCTCATTCACCGGCATGAACCCGCGGGCTCGCTCGGCGCGTTCTCGATCGGTATCGCCGAGTTCAAACATGCTCGGCGACGGGTTTTGCCTCGTCGCTCCAGAGCACCTTTTCGAGGAAATAGAACTTCACCAGCCACAACGACCCAAAGGCCGCAATCTGGGTGACCAAGATGGCCGGGGTCGAATCGGTGAACGAACCAACGAACCACACCGCCAAGGTTGACACCACAAAGCCGAGCAACGTCATGATCCAGAACGGCCCAACTTCACGCGACGCACTGTGGTTGCCAGGCTGACGTTCCCAGACGTACTTGCGATTCAAAACGTAGCCAAACGGTGTACTCGCCAAGACCGACACGAGGTTCGCAGGCACCTCTGCCCAACCAAACATTTCCAATCCAACAAGGAGGGTAACCAAGCCAACAACGGTGGTCACGACAGTGACTCCACCGAAACGCATCAAACGAGATCCGTAGTCGGCCCACAGTCTCTCCGGGTTATATCGCCGAGGCTCAACCATCCCGTTTAGGTTAGGCCATGTTGTCGAAAGTCAGCGCCAAGAGCCATTAATAGTGACTATGCAACTACGCGCTGCGCTTGTCGCACTCGCACTCGTCACCGCTTCGTGCTCCAGCGGTACCGAATCTGTGAGCGAGACGACGCCTCCCCCCACCACATCTGCCAGTGAAACCAACGCCGAAGGAGCGCTCGAAGAGACCGAAGATTCGACCATCGCTGTCGATGACGGTCCAGCGATCGGCGACTCGCCGACAGCGAGCCCTATCCCCGAGGGTATTCCCGAACTCATGCATGGGTCCTACACAGATGATGCGCCACGTGCCTTCAACGGCAGGATCATCCCACCCTCGGTGGATAACCCCACCGACGCTGCCGAACTGTTCACCGAAGTCGAACGGGCACTACGAGTCGACGGCCTCAGCAATGAGGCCTACGCCGATCTCGGTCACACCGAACAGTTGGTCGTGCGAACCCTCATCCGCAATGAAGACTGGATCCCCGAGTTCATCGCGGCCGTACCCGAGGACCTCCGCCCATTTGCTGAACTCCATATTCTCGCCCGCCAAGAACTCGGCATCCATGTTGGAGACGCACCTCGCGGCGAAAACGTACCCGCATGGGAGATCATCGACCCGGCGCCGGCAGAGGACCTCGTCACCTTCTACAAGAGCGCATCCGCGCAGACGGGCATCGATTGGGAGGTGCTTGCCGGGGTCAACCTCGTCGAGACCGTCATTGGACGCATCGACGGCGTGAGTAGTGCTGGCGCACAAGGGCCCATGCAGTTCTTGCCGACAACGTGGCCAGAGGTAAGCGAAGGCGGCGACGTGCTCGATCCGTCCGATGCCATCCACGGCGCTGCCCGCTACCTCGTGCAACGCGGCGGACTCGACGACATCAGTGCCGGCCTTTGGGGCTACAACAACTCGTTTAACTACGGAAACGCCGTTTTGGCCTATGCCGAGATGATTCGCCTCGACGAGCGGGCCTACCGTGGCATTTACAACTGGGAGGTCTACGTCGGGAGCGTCGAAGGGACCCTGTGGTTGCCCGTTGGCTTCCGAGCCGAAGATCGCATTCCCGCTATCGACTATGTCCGTGAAAATCCGTGGGCACGAACACTCGATCAGTAGGTGACCGAACGTCTTGTTCGTGGATAGTTAGGGAGTGTTGCTGATCGAGAGGTTGTCGATGCCGAATGCTTCATCCCACGCCGATCGGTTTGGGTTCCGAGGATTCTCATCGCTGTTGTTCTGCACGAGATCTCCGTTGAAGGAAATCGAGACAGTCTCACCAGGGGCAACCAGGCCACACGCCTGGAGCGGGATCGACTGATTCGACCGCATTCCGAGGTGGTTTTCCTTGTCGGGATCTGCGCCTGGCGCGTCGTCCTGCGTGAAAGTCCTCGGAGCCAGTACCTCTTCACCGTTGAAGTCCACCGAGAAGTAGTCGGGGCCCCACCTGTTGCTGTTGCTGTCCCAGGTGCCGATGATCAGAAGGTCGAATTCCACACAAATGTTGCGTGGTTCCGATTCGGTATTTCGAACGTTCACGGTGATCGTCCCTGCCGGTAGCGGCCCAAGAAAGTTCTCACCGCTCGGAGACTCGGTGATTGGTGCACCCGAAATGCTGATGTCGGGTGAGATTGGGAATGAGTCAAATGTGTGCTCAGGCAGGATGGTGATCACGCCAACAGGGTCGACGTAGGGCAACGCTCCCGGAGCGCCAGAGTCGATGTTTGCGCCGCCGACGGCAAACGTCGAAGAGATGACGTATTCCTGAAAGGTGGGTGATTCGAATGGGAAGATCCCCGTTACCCATTCATGTTTGTAGCTAACTGCGACACCGAGTTGCACGTCGCCGTCAATGGTGCGGCTTCCCGCACACCAGTTCGCGTCGATGCCTGTGCAGGTGTATGTGCCAGCGGCCTCGTTCAAGCCGGTGCCAGGGTCGAACCGTGCCAGCAGCGTCGCTGGGTCGGTGCTCGTGGCAATTTCATTGACGATTGCCTGGTCATAGACAACGCACCCATCGAAGCCGCCGAGGTCGTTTGCGCATGCTTGGAACTTGGCGTCCGGATCATCGCTGGCGTCGAATAGGGCAATCCACTCGATGCGATCGACGTTGTCGGCTCCGACTTCGCCGATGATCGATTGCAGCACTCGCAGGTCGGTATCGGGGCGATCGCTGATTGTCGAGGCGCGGAGCACCCCGGTGCGGACGCCAGCAACCGTCGATGACTTTGCTTCCCAGCCGAGCCCTGCTTCCACAGATCCAAGGATGACGAGCAGCAAGAGTGGAATTGCGATTGCAGCTTCGACCAGCACCGCGCCGCGATCGTGCTTTAGACGATGCACTAGGCGGGCAGCAGCGGTCTTCTGTGAGGTTGCATCGTTGTTCATGCTTAGATGTCCAATTCAATAACTTCGACGGTGGTCGACGACAGTGTCAGCGTGTCGAAGAAACCAGTGGCGAACTGATATTCGTACTCGATGTAGATCCCGATATTTTCGAACGGGTCGCGTTCGGCTGCTGGCCAACCGTTCTCGACTGCGCCAGCTGCGGCGGCGGCGACATCGCCGTCGGCAATGTCGTAGGCGTTGCAGGCAACGGGGCTCGACTGGGAGACCGCCACATCGCCGCTGATGCATGCGGCTGGGAGTCCGTCGTCGAGGGTGGCGGCGTTGAAGATGATGATCTTCGTGACGTCGCCTTGGAGTCCATTCGTGCGGGCGGCAATGGTGTTGAGAATGGCCGTGTCGGCGTCGTCGGCGTTGCGTTGGACCGACGCAACTCGTGCGCTTGCACGGGTGACGTCTTCGAGTGACAGGTAGCTGCGGAACATGAGCCCGATCTCGATACCGCCGAAAACGACAGCGAAGAAGAGTGGTGCGACGAGGGCGAATTCGACGAGCGCGGCGCCGCGTTCGCCTTTGCCGCGGCCTGCCCGTTCTGTTGCCGAGCGGCGCGTGCGCCTGAAGATTGCCTTTTTCACCATGGATGGGGATTCGGCATGTCGAAGAAATATCTGTACTGAAAACGCACAAACAATGCGTTGGACCTACGTGCTGTGGGCAACGAAGAATTGGCGTTTGTTCCCCGCTCACGCATGAGGGTGCGCGGCCGAGCACAATGTGGGCATGCGTATTGCCTTAGGAAGTGACCATGCTGGGTTCGAGCTCAAAGCAATCCTGATTGCACATCTGGATGCACAGGGCCACGAGACCATCGATTTGGGGACGAATTCGACCGAGTCGGTCGATTATCCGTCGTACTGTGCTGCCGTTGGCCGTGAGGTTGTGCGCGGGTCTGCCGACTGGGGCATTGTCCTTGGTGGTTCGGGGCAGGGCGAACAGCTTGCGGCAAACAAGGTTCGGGGCGTGCGAGCAGCACTGTGCAATTGCATGTTCACTGCGGGGCTCGCTCGTTCGCACAATGATGCCAATGTGCTCTCGATGGGAGCGCGAGTGGTTGGCGTGGGCCTTGCGCTGGAGATTGTCGACCTTTTTGCGACCACCGAGTTTGAGGGTGGCCGGCATCAACGTCGAGTCGATCAGGTCATGGCACTCGAGGTCGAGGGTTAGCAGTACAGCACTCGAGGTCGAGGGTTAG
>CALKGG010000070.1 GCA_938084885.1 uncultured Acidimicrobiales bacterium | reverse complement strand
CTGGTCTCTGCACCGGCGTTGTTCGTGCTACTGAATTGCTGCAGTTGGTCGGCAATCTCGCCGAGGTAGCGATTGACCTCAGGACGGTCGTAGCCCTTTGGAACGACAGCAAACGTCTTTTTTCGTAGTTCTTCTGGGCTGATCGCCATAGTCCGAGGTTCTCCTACCATCCTGCCTAATACAGATCGGTAAAGACGCCACTCGATTGAGGCATGGTCCTTGGAAATTCGTGGCGATGACCAGTTGATGAACAGCTCTAGGTGTCGTCAGGATCCGGAGCGAGCTGAATCGACGGCTCGTCTTGGATTACCTCAACCCATTGCGTGAGCATTTCGGTGTTTGGCACGAGGGTGATTCGTTGCGAGCTGGTGATTTGCGTCGTGGTGGAACCAATTGCGGTGACGTCGCCCTCGACGTTGCCCACACGCACCGTGTCGCCGACTTTGATATCGCGACGAATTGCTCGACCAGCGGCGATCTCCTCGGCCACCGGGCGACCTCCAAAGCCAGCGAGCATGGCCGCAGCAGCGGCAAGGCCAAAGAAGATTGCGCCGACGGCGATAAGGATGACGCTGGTGTTGATTCCCAACTGGTTTGCCGCAATGACGACCGCGAAACCAACAATGAGCATCCGCACCATGCTGGGAACACGTTTGCGAATGGCGGGGCTGACATGACCCAGACTCTGTGCCACGCCGGTCTCGGCGAGATTGCCCACGATGTTCGCAATGATCAAGACGATTGCCGCCGAGATGACCTTTGGCAAGAAGAGGGTGACGTCGGTGAGGAGCTGATCGAGCGCAGCGGCGTTGACGACGCCAAGTGCTGCAACCAACGCAATGATGAGCACGATCGAAAACGCGAGGGTCGCGAGCGCTCCAGCGGAGTTCTGCACGACTTCGGGCCGCTTCTCATTTGACGTTATGCGCCGTGAGATAGACGCCGCGACAGAGCCGAGGACAAAGCCGCCAACGACAAGCCCAACCGCTATGAGCGCGGTAGTCGTCCCGCTTTGCGCCAAAATATTCGGTTGAAATTCCACGAACTGCCTCTCATCGTGAATGAGGATTCCTCAGCACGATAGGTCGGAGTTCGTCAGAAGAACTAATTGTCGGTGAGGTTTACGTTTGAAATGTCCGATTCGGTCATCACTTTGAGCGTCTCGACTGGTACGCCGAGCATCGAAGTAAAGAGGTCTCTGTCGCTTTGCGCTTGCAGCCTCAACGCGATGCGCTTGCTGATTCGTTCGTGTAAATCTGCGGGTGGTTGCAGGATCTGGAGCAACGCTGGAGCGAACTCCGCGGTAAGTGGTTCCACGTTGTTGTCATGGAGTTCTTCGATGCGCGCTGCACATTTGCTACACGAATCGAGGTGTTCGGTGTGCTCTTCATGATCGACCGCGCCGTTCAACCAGGAGGTGAGCTGTTTGGTGCTTAGGTGTCGCGCCATTACTGCTTCCAATCTGAGAGTGCTGATGCCAGAACTCGACGACCCCGCAGGAGTCGCGTTTTGACGGTTGGTAGTGGTACGCCGACGAGTTCGGCGATTTCATCGTATGGCAGTCCTTCGACTTCTCGAAGAACAATGATCGAGCGGGAAAGCTCGTCAAGTTGATCGAGCGCTTCTTCAAACGCATCGATCGACATGTGTTGCACTGCTTCGTCTTCGGTGCTCGTTCTGCTTTCTTGCTCGGGGAGCATTGCTGGGTCCCAGAGCTCTTCACGGCGTTTCCGAAGCGTCGATATTGCCGTGTTGTGGGTAATGCGCAGGACCCATGACCGAAGCGAGGAGTCCCCACGGAATGTGGGTAACGCCCGCCAGGCTTTGAGTATTGCATCTTGTGCGACGTCTTCGGCTAGGGCCGAATCTCGTACAACCGAAAACGCAACCCGATACACCGCATCGAGATGTTCACGAACAAGCTCATCGAGAAGTTGTTCTGGCGAAGCCTCAGTAGATGTTTCCATGGTGTGTATTTCGCGTCCTCGGCGGTCGAAGCTTCCAGAACCAGCGTCGTTGGTGGTTCTGGTGGACGCCAACACGCCCGGTGAGGCCAGCGGCGCGTGACCGTGACGCAATGAACTGTCGACCAATGCGAAAAACGATGCAGAGGTATCGACGAACGCATTGTGTGTTAGCGGTAGCGTGCCGGTTGCCATGGTCTTTCGACTACGTGCGGGACGGATTTGTCGCGGATTACTCGAAAGAAATTTGGCGTAAAGAAATTCCGCAATGCGGCGCGACTTTCCCTGAGGACCTTGCGTCCCTAGGTCACCTGATTACATGATGCTCTGGAGGCAACACAGAAATGTTTATTGACAACATAATTGAATCACTATCGGACACGGTGGGTATATTCCTCGAGTTCATCCCGCGCATTGTTGGCGCACTTATCCTGTATTTCATCGGCAAGATCGTGGCTGGCATTGTTGTCAAGCTCGCTCACAAGCTTCTGAAGGCAGTCAAGTTCGATGCAGTCATCGACAAGAGCGGTCTCGGCGCAATGGTCGAGCGCGGCGGATACCCCGACTCGGCGCTACTTCTTGCCAAGATCGTTGGATGGATCATCATGCTGGTATTCATCCAGCTCGCAGTGAGCGCCCTTGGCATCGCCGCAATCGAGGATCTCATCAACCAGCTTGTCGCTTGGATTCCTAACGTCATCATCGCAATCATCTTGATCGTGATCACCGGCGCAATCGCCAACTTCGTTCGTGGACTCCTCGCCCCAACAATGGCGAGCGTCACCGCAGGAGACACGCTTCTCAAGGTCATCGTCGCAGCCATCTGGGTTCTCGGCGGCATGATGGCCATCGATCAGCTCGGCTTCGGCGCAGACATCATCGACCAGCTCTGGAACGCACTGACCACCGGCCTTGCAGCCATCCTGGTCATCAAGTTCGGCATCGGTGGCATCTGGGCAGCACGTGACCGCTTCTGGCCAAAGGTGTACGACGCACTCGACGGTGGCAAGTAATCACCGGTCCTGACGCCTGGCGTACACGCCGGGTGACTCGATAACACGCAAACTCCCCGGACCCGCAAGGGTTCGGGGAGTTTCTCGTTTTCAGGTGATGTGCCCGACGGCGTACAGACCGTTACAAGTCGGTGATGAGATGAAAGGCCTCGCCGAATTCGAAGGCTTCGTCACAGGCCATGTCCCGCATCTGTGAGAGCTCGCGGTTTTCGAACTCGGCGGTCTCGCTATCGGGGTTGTTTGTGATGACCATGGTCGTTTCGAACTGGCTCTCGTGAGCGAGAAGCGCATGGACCTTTGGTTCAGTGAATCCGCTCACATCTTCGACGTGATTGGGTGCTTCGCTCTCAAAGAGCAGCAGTGCATCCGGGCGATGACGCGCACGACCGAGTTCGGGGAAGAAGAACGGGTCTCGCGCTGCAACGATTCCTTCGACAGCGAGGAAGCCAGCGTTGCGATGGTCGGGGTGGAGCCGCCAGCGCTTCCACGGGTCGTGACCAAAGACGACATCGGGGGTTGTCTCACGAATGACCCGTGCAACCTCGCGTCGCATGTCGAGATCGGCGGTTAGCTCACCGTCGACGGCTCCCAAGAAGTTGACCGTGCCGGTCGCCCCGAGGCGTCGAGCAGCTTCGCGCTGTTCTTCCATACGGATGTCGACGAGTGCAACGGTGTCGGCATGCTCATCCCACGTGCCCTTCGAACCATCCGTGCAGATGAGATGGTGCACAACGCAGCCATTCGCGGCCCACTTGGCGAGTGTGCCGCCGCATTCGAATTCGATGTCGTCTGGGTGCGCAGCGATTGCGAGCGCACTCTTGGGCGTTGGGAGGTTTATCGATGGCATTGCGTGCTCATTTCCATCTGGCTAGGTGAAATCTGTCGCAGACTTCCCTAGTGGATCGTTGTCAGGATTCGTCATTTCGTTGGCTTGGGTCCGGGAGCCAAGCTGACCGCGAAGGTCGGTGGTCAGATCATCGGGATGGTCGACATCCCATGCCAAACCCGGTGCGTCGACGATATGGGGTTCGATGCCAAGGTCGCGAGCCATCCGCACGTGATTCTCGAACGAGCCTGGGCCATACGCGAAGCTGAAGTCGAGGTTGGTCGCAATGGCCATGGCATTGGTTCCGTCACCGTGGCGGTCCGCGACGATCGCCACTCGGTGGCGGGTCACCATGACTCGAAGGTCCTCGGCATATGGGAGATCAGCGTGGGCCACGATGACCCGCTCGTAGCCGGCTGCACGCAGATGATCTCGACCCGCAGTGATTGCGGTGTTCAAGCCGGGTTGGCTCGGTCGCAGCGTGGCGGCACCCCGTTCGACCGCCCACGATTCGACCTTTGGATCATCGTGCACGACGAGCACGTCGAGGTCATGAGCTGACGCAATGACGCGCTCGGCCATGAGGCGAATGAGCTGCACGCGTTCAGCGAGTGTCAACGCGTCGTGGAGACGGGCTTTCCCGCCGTCCAGCGAGCGCAACGCAATGAGGACTGCGGTCCGACCAACGTCACCGGGTGCCGAGTGCGGAACGTCCATTCGGTAAGTCTAGGGTCAGGGCATGAGGCCTCTTCGTCAACTACTCGGTCGTCCCCTTGCGGCTTCGAAATCGTCGAGCACCACGACCGCCGATGCGCCCCCCGAGCGCCGGTGGAACACGCTCTCCACGCTTCAGGCAGGACCGGTCGCCGACGTCGATGACCGGGGGGCGATCTATCCCCGGACCCGCCCAGTCGCCGTCGAGCTCTGGTTTGGTCATGGAGAGCGCTGGGTCCGTGGTGGGGCTGGCGACGGACTGCGTCAAACACGCCTCGATGGGCTGCCGATCATCGAAACCCGACAAAGGATCGACGACGGTGACGTTGTGCAAACCGTCTGGGCCGACGAGTCCGGTGACGGGCAGGGTCGGGTTATCGCCGAGCTTTCGAACGAAACAAAGGCGTCGGTCGTGGTGGCCGTCGTCGTTCGGCCCAAGGGCCTTGTGAGTCCCGGCCGTATTGGATTGGTGCGGGCGGTCGATTCGCTCGTTGTCGTCGACAAGGTGCCGCTGATCGAACTTGGTCGTGTGCCCGGCGCAGTCGTCACCGCTATCGACGATGGCGCCGACGGTTCGGCACTTCTTGCACAACTCGAGTTGAGCCACGCGCACATCGAGGGCGAACCGCACCTCACCAGCACCGACGGCGCCGCATCGATTGCGGCCATCATCCCGTTGACCCGGGGGGCGACTCGCCAAATTGAGATACTTGAAGGACGAGAAGACGCGGTGGTGGCAGCAGCCCCGCTCGACACAGTGCAGGCGGGCTGGAAGGCGCACATGCGCGTTACCCCCGACGTCGATCTTCCGGGGTGGCCCAAACACGTGCCGGCAGCCCTAGTGTCGAGCCTGCTTGGGTCGACGGCGTTGGTCGGTCGCCCGCTCGGCGATGCTGGTTGGACACCGGTCGATGATTCGATTCGGGTCGCGGCGCTCAGCCGGGCCGGTCTTGACTGGGCTGCAGCGCACGTGGCCGACGCATTGCTCGCCGACGTCACCGAAGGACGCATCGGTCGAGAGTCGTGGGCCGAAATGGCTGCGGCAATCGGCTCGATCTCGCGTTCTCCCGAGGGAGAGGTCGTGCTCGCCCGTCACGGCGATGCCGTGGCTGCCGTGTGTGGCTACGCCTTGTCGAAGAGCCGAACACCGAACCTGGTCGACCCGTTGGTCGCCGCTGTTCGAGCGGCTCACGGAGCCGACGCGTCGACAGACGCTGCCTCGATTGTTGGCACCCCGTCGAATGCTCTCGATAGCGTCGTGTATGCCCGGCACGGCTTCGGGGTCGCCCCAGAAAGCGCCGAAGCACTCAGCGAGGCACTCGCTGCGACGCCGAAACCAACCGCTGAGGGAATTGGTTTGGCTATGGCAGCTTCTGCTGCGACCAACCACATCTACGAACCGCTCGTTCCACTGCGGTCGCTCGCCGGGTCGACGTGGAGCTGGCCACGCAATGGTTGCGGGGATAGTCCCCACGCTCGAGCGTCGCTGCTTGTTGGGTTGTTGTCGTTGTGCATGTCCGAAATGCCCGACGGGGAGATCGATGTGTTCCCCGGAGCATCATCGCGCTGGCTCGGTCAGAAGGTGTCGTTCACGAACATGGCCACAGCGGCGGGACGGCTCTCGGTGGCGTTGCGGTGGCACGGCGAACGAGCAGCGATTTTGTGGGAGTTTGCTGATCCCGAAGGTGATGCTGTTGCACCGGCCGTGACCCTTCGGTGTACCCGGCTCGACCCGGCCTTCTCCAGCTCCGAGCGTTCTGGCGAAGCACTGCTTGCCGTCCCTGAGACACTGCTCGCACAACGCAACGCCGAGTCCGATGGAAAATCGTCGAGGTCGCTACTTTGACCGGTCAGGTCCGCCAACTCCGTCGGTCGCTCAAGAAATCGGCCCCAGGTTTGCGCCATGAGCGCGCCCATTGGGATCGCGGCGTGCAGTTTGTTGCCGGGCTCGACGAGGTCGGCAAGGGGTCGTGGGCGGGGCCCCTTACCGTTGGGGCGGCAATCGTGCCGAAGGACCGGCGCATTTACAAGGTTCGCGACTCAAAGATGCTCAGCGCAGACGAACGAGAGGAACTCTTCGATCGCATTGCCGACTGGTGCGAGGCTTGGGCAGTGGGCCACGCCAGCCCGAGCGAATGCGATGAGCTCGGCATGTCCAATGCGCAACGACTTGCAGCCCAACGCTGCCTCGACGCGCTGAGTTCACAGATTGGTGGGGCCGAGGTCGAGGTCGCGTTGCTCGACGGCAAGTGGGACTTTGTCGGTGGAGGGCGAGCAACAACGATTGTTCGCGGCGAACGCGAGAGCCTGTCGATCGCGGCAGCGAGCATCCTGGCCAAGGTCACACGCGACCGTTTGATGCGCGAGCTCGACGACGAACATCCCGGCTACTGGCTGTCGGAGAACAAGGGATACCCGTGTCACCGGCACCGGTCGGCGTTGCAGATACTTGGCCCGTCGACAATCCACCGTCAAAGTTGGGCGTTCATGGATTCGCTGGCTTGGCGCGGGTTGACGCGATACATCCCCGACGGCGGTCAAGGTACGCTCTTCGTGTGAGCACAACCACCGCACATGTCTCTGGGCAGACCCGTTCGGGACGAGCCATCCGGTCGCTGCTGATTGTCTGGACGGTCGCTATCTGGGGAAGTCGGCTGCGAAACATCGTCGTCGATGACGAGCTCGGCGGACTCGAACGTGTCACCTCGCTCGCGGTTGCGCTATTTCTCATCGCGGCGGCAATCGCCGTTGGGGTATCGATGGTCAAGGAAGTGGCGTGGCACGGACGAGCGCTCGGTGTCCTCGTGGTCGCTGGAATTGCCCGCTTCACCACCCGAGGAATTGCCATCCTGGCGAGCAGCGAATGGGAGACCGGGTTCAAAGTCGTGCATACGATGCTGTGGGCAGTAACGGTCGCCCTCAGCGTGCTCGCGGTCCGAGAGTACGCCGCTCGCCAAGATTCGAAGATACGATCCTGACTATGGGTCAGCTCGTCACCGTTGTAGAAAAGCCATCCACCAAGCCAGGCATTGTCCGCTATGTGCTCAACCGTGCGCTCACGGGCATGGGTCACGAGCGCTTCACCGAGGCAACCCGCCCAACCGGGGATCGACCGCCAGACGAGCTTGCTCGACGCCTGCTCGACACGGGCAAAATCGACGGCGTGTCGATCAACGGCAATGTCGTCACCGTCGAGCTCTCCACAGCCGATTCGTCCGGCCTCAAAGAGATTATCGTCGACCTCTACACCTATTACGTCCCGGGCGTCGTCATTCCCACCGACGAAGAACTGATGGCCGCTGTCGAGTAGCGCTAGCGCGTTGGCGAACAGTCACAGCCACTCCGGGCACGGGCGTGAGATGACTCAGAGCGAGCTGTGCCGGAGCTAGCTGCGGGGAATCTTGTTGAGCTGATGCTGGACTACCCACGTGTGCATGGCGATTCCAGAGGCCACGCCTGCGTTAATTGAGCGGGTCGACCCGAACTGTGCGATCGAGCAGGTGAGTGCGGATCGATCGCGTATGGCCTTGGAGAGGCCCGGGCCTTCTTGGCCAAAGACCAGCACACACGCCTCGGGTAGTTGCGTGTGCTCGATTGCGACCGAGCCCGGCAGGTTGTCGATCCCGATCACGGGCAACTGCTCGGCATCGGCCCACGCAATGAATGCATCGACGGTGTGGTGGTGCTGCACATGGTGGTATCGGTCGGTGACCATGGCGCCTCGCTTGTTCCAGCGACGCTTGCCAATAATGTGCACGCCGGCGGTGTTGAACGCATTGGCGTTGCGGACCACGGTGCCGATGTTGAAGTCGTGCTCCCAATTTTCGATGGCGATGTGGAGCGGCGAGCGACTGGCGTCGAGGTCGGCAACAATGGCCTCTCGCGTCCAATAGCGGTACTGGTCGACGACGTTTCGCCGGTCGCCCTCGGCGAGCAGTTCGGGGTCGAAATGGTCCTCGGTCGGCCACGGAAGCGGGTGAGGCCCAACGCCGACTTCTGGCTTGTCCTCTGCAGAGTGCGCTTCGGTCACCGAGCCATCGTAGGGGCTACCAGGTCGGCAGCGTGAGTGTGGCGAGGTCGGTGCGCAGCTGGGCAAGGTCGACCAGCGGTGCGTTCTTCTTGGTGACCTCGGCCGTTTCGGGGGTTTCTGCCGCTTCGAGAATGCCGCGATAGAAGCGACCGTGACCGTCGACGATCTCGGGGCTGTCGATCGTGATCAGGGTCCGATAACGACGACCCGCCTCGGTGACGTTGCGGGAGTAGTCGAGGTCGTGGTTGTAGGCAAAGTACGCCCGTTGCTCTCCCGCAGGGGTCGCCATGGTCGACGTGGATGCGCAGAGGTATCGGGCAGAGGCGAGGGCCGCATCGTAGATATTCTGCGGATCGGTTTTCTCGTCGCCATTGCCGTCGGCGTCGAAGAGGCGCCATGTGGTTGGGATGAACTGCATTGGTCCAACCGCACGGTCATAGACCGGATCGCCGTCGAGGACGCCGTCATCGGTATCGAGGATCAGCGCGAGCGTTTTGACCACACCTGATGTGGCGCCCGCAGCGCTGTCACCGGTTGCGCCTTCAGCGCTTTTTGCACCCTCGGGGTTCTCGGTGTCTGGTTGCTCGACCGCGTGTTCTCCAGGGTTGTTCTCATTGGCTGCTTGTGCTGGCGGTGACGGTTGTTCAGGTGCGCGATCCGGTCCGGCTGCGGGGGCGGTAACGACCGTCTCCGCCGTGCGTCCAGTGGCAGCGGGTGCGCTAGCGCCCTCGGAGACGAACTCGGCTCCAGACAAGATGCGTCCATCGAGCGGAAGGCCCCGAATGTCCTCGGTGGTCTGTCCGTTGATGTCGAGTGTCGAGTTGCCAAAATAGCCGTGGAAGCTCTCGATACGGCCAATGCCAGCAAGCATCGACCAGTGAATTTGGCATTGGGGAGCTTCGAACTCGAGCGTGCGAGCAGCAACGACATATGCGTTTAGGGCAACGAAGGGAATGTCGGTCCCAGCAACGAAGTCGGTAAGGCGAGCGTGAAGTGCAAGTTGGTAGCTGCCGGCGGTTTGTTCAGACAAGGATTCGGCCTCTTCGAGGTCGGTGATACGTTGCACGCGTGTGCGGCGAAGGTCTCGAAGCTCGTCTCGGACAGCGTCGAGGGCAACGGTCATTCGAACCTGTGCTTCGATGCGTCGGGCGAGGTCGCGCTCGCGTGTGGCGATCTGGGCTCGGTGGTCGTTGCGGACCTCAGCTGAGACAACGCGAGCCTCACTGAATTCGGTGTCGGGCTCGGTGAGGACGAGATCGGCCTGGTCTTGCCCAATGAACGTCCGGATTGCAAACTCGGCAATGGCTCGCTCACGAATCGCAATCTCCTCTTCGAGGCGGGCTGCGTTGTCTTGTTCGACTCGGATTCCGGTGAGGAGCGTGTTGACTTCGGGTTCTCGTTCGCGAATTATTGACTCGAGTGCGGTGATCTCGGCGTCGAGTGTTGCGATGACCTGCAGAACGCGAGTGTGGCGGTCGGCGAGCGCTCGCGTCGTGTCGTTTTCGACCTGTGCGAGTTCGACGCCAGCGGCAAAGGTCCGGCTGGCGGAAAGGTGGGTGATGTCGATGTTCTCGAGCGGTACGAGGTCTGCCGGGTCGAGGTCGAACCGGATTGTCGGGTCGACCCATGTGCCGTCGAAGAGCTGGTCGGGAATCTCGTAGTTGACGAGGTCGTCCACGGTGGTTCGAGCTGGCGCGGTGGTTTGGGCAGAAACAGTCGTTTGTGTACTGAGTACGATGAGGGCCAAGAACGCTACCGCCAGCGCAGGAATGGCGCGTGTCGGCGCGGCATGGGTGTGCATTGCTGCTGCGTCGGCAGGTCGTGGTCGTTCTTGAGCGCTGAGCGGTAATCCTTTTTCAGTGCTCGTTAGAGCTGTCGTTCAAGACTCTGTATTGCCCAACGGACATTGTTGATCTGGGTGGAGAGCTCGGCCGATTCAGCTGCATGCCACTGGGCGGTGGTTTCGAGGTCGTCGATGAGTCGATCGATACCTCGAATGGCAGCGGTATGGCGAATTTCGTGTTGGTCGAGACGACGCCTGCTCGCCGTTGCGGCCTGCCCTTCCCAAGTGTGGGAGGTGTGGAGTTGGCGAAGTGGGGTAAACACGGTTCGGAGGGGCTGGATTTCGTTGGTGAGGCGTGCGGCGATCTGTCGCATACGGAGCGCGTTGGAATCGTGGCTTTCGGCGTGGTTGTTGAGGTAGTTGAGCGATTGTCTGCTTCGAGCCAGTTCGCGTTGAAGCCGTGCTGTCTCGATGGACTCGCGTTCGAGCTCTGCGGCGGTCTCGGCCAGTGTGGAATTGGGGGAGGTGGTCTCGGGCATTCGGTGTCCTGGTGGTCAGTGGTTCCGTGGACGGGGCGAGACCCAATATCCGAGAACGCAGGTTGACTCGTGAAGTACTGAAATGTATTGAAACACAACTGCGGGTGATCGCACAAACCGCGAGTTGCAAAGAACGAACAGGTGTTCGATACTGGGGTATGGCCTTTCCCGCAGAACTTGCAGAACATGTGCGTCGTGTGGCTCCTGTCCTTCTCGCTGGCGAACAGGTGCTCGCTGTGCCTGAGGTATTTCATTCGTTGTTGCCCGGGGGTGGCCTTCAACGAGGGTGGACGACTCGGGTTGGTGGTAGTGCATCGGCTCGGGCGTTGGCGTGGGCGCTTGTGAGTGACGTGACGACGTCGGGCCGTTGGGTGGCAGCGGTCAATGTCGATGGAATCTCTCTGGCAGCCGCAGCCGAGCTCGGTGTTGCTGTTGAGCGGGTGCTCGTGGTCCAAAACGTCGGTACCGATGTGTGGTCGGCAACGATCGGTGCGCTCATTGGCGCGGTCGATGTCATTGTCTTTGGTGAACCTCGCCATCGGGTTCGTCCAAGCGACCATCGCCAGATCGCATCGAGGTGTCGCGAACGGGGGACGGTGCTTATGGAGCTCGAGGCGGATGCATCGATGCGATCTGGACGGTTCGATGCTGCGGGCCAGTTGCCGTACGACATGGTGTTTACCGCCGATCCGTTCGCATGGGATGGTCTGGGCTGCGGGCACGGTCATCTTCGGGCGCGCAGCTTGCGGGTGGCGGTCTCTGGGCGTCGGGCTCCTGGGCAGGGTCGCCACGGATACTTTGAGCTTCCTGGAGATGACGGAACGTTGCGGGCGGTAACAGCGCCAGCTGCGGTAACAGCGCCAGCTCAGCGTCAGCGTCTGGCCGCAGTTGAGTGAGCAACGAGAGCCGAGAGGGTAACGGTTGCCCACAGCGCATCTTGGCGATCTGGTGCCCGGACTGGCCGGTCGTCGCTGCGGGTATTACCCCTGATCAACCAGGGGCGATCTTGCACGCCAACCGGGTCGTTGCGTCTTCCGAGGCCGCCCGTGCAATGGGTGTTGTTCGCGGCATCCGTCGACGGGAGGCGCAAAGTCGTTGCCCAGAACTCGAGATTGGCGAACGTGACCTCGCAACCGAGGCGCGCTCGTTCGAAGCGGTCGCCAACGCGATCGAAGTGTTCACGCCTCGGGTTGAAGTCATCCAGCCCGGCACCGCGATCTTCCCCGTTCGGGGCCCGTCGAGGTATTTTGGCGGTGATGAGGCGCTGGCCAAGAAGATGATCGCCGCGCTCGACGACGTGCTCGATGGGCGAACGTCGTGTCATATTGGTATTGCCGACGGGGTCTTTACTGCTCGTTTGGCTGCTCGTATGCGGGTGGGTGGTGAACGTGGGCATGTTGTTGCCCCATCTAAGAGCCCCGACTTTTTGTCACCGATGCCCATCACCACGCTCGATCAGCCTGCGCTGACGGACATTTTGTGGAGGTTGGGGCTGCGCACACTTGGCGATTTTGCCGCGTTACATTCCGCAGATGTGTTGGGTCGCTTTGCCCGAGAAGGGCTCACTGCCCATCGTCGGGCATCGGGTCTCGATGAACGCCTCGCCGACGTTGTCGACCCGCCGCTGGAGATGGCGGTCTCGCTTGTGCTCGAGCCTCCGATCGAGCGGATCGATCAGGCAGCGTTCGCTGCTCGACAGCTCGCCCTTGATCTCGAGGCAAAGTTGGCTGCTCGAGGAGCCGCATGTACCCGCGTCGCTATCGAAGCTGAGAGCGAACACGGCGAGAATTACGTTCGAGCGTGGAGACATGAGGGGGCGTTGTCGGTTTCGGCGATGACCGATCGCGTCCGCTGGCAGCTCGACGGTTGGCTGAATGCATCGCCTTCGGTCCGGCCGAGCGGCGGGCTGAGCCTGCTCACGCTTCGTCCCGTTGATCTCATCCCTGCAGGGGGTCGACAGTTGGGCTTTTGGGGAGGGGAAACCGAAGCCGATCAACGTGCTGGTCGGGCTGTTGCCCGGCTCGAAGCGTTGGTCGGGGCTGAGAACGTACGTGTGGCGCAGTGGAAGGGAGGTAGAGAGCCAAGCGACAACGTGCAGCTTCTCCCGGCGGGAACGGTCGAACTCGCCGATCGGCAACTCTCGGTATTCGATGAGCGTCCGTGGCTTGGGCAGTTGCCGGCCCCGTCGCCGGTGGAGCTCTTTACGCACACCCAGATCGACGTCGTCGACGATGCAGGTCAGGTGATTTCGGTGTCTGGTCGTGGCGAACTGTCTGCCTCGCCTGCCAAATTTCGTCGCCCAAAAAGTGAATGGAAAGAGGTCGCTGCATGGGCGGGCCCATGGCTGCTCGACGAGCGGTGGTGGGACCCAAAGCGCGCTCGTCGGCGAGCGAGATTTCAGCTGGTCGACCGCGATGGGCAGGCCATCTTGGCCTTTGTGCAAGAAGGCATATGGTGGCTGGCTGGGACCTACTGACCGGACCTCGCTATGGTCATGGCCATGACAGAAGAACGAGAGCATCTCGACTGGGAAACATACGGGGTTGCTGCACGAGAATTGGCCGCCTTAGTCGCCGATGACGGCTACCAGCCCGACATCATTTTGGCGATTGCCCGAGGTGGGCTATTCGTTGCCGGGTCGCTCGGATATGCCCTTTCGGTGAAGAACCTGTACGTCATGAACGTCGAGTTCTATACCGGCGTTGATGAGCGTCTTGATGTGCCCACGACTCTGCCCCCATACCTCGACAAGTTTGATCTCACCGACTCGAACGTGCTCATTGCAGACGATGTTGCCGATACTGGACATACCCTCCGACATGTGCACGACTTTTGCGCCGACGTTGTTGGCGATGTCCGGTCGGCATGTCTCTACGAAAAGTCGCACTCGCTTATCAAGTGTGAGTACGTCTGGAAACGAACCGATCAGTGGATCGAGTTTCCATGGTCGACGATGCCGCCGCTCGTCGGCGGAGGGGTCGTCGACGCATAGTGGGAACGATTCGTGTACCGGCCTCATCGGCGAATCTCGGGCCGGGCTTCGACGTGCTTGGCATGGCGGTCGACCGCTATCTCGAGGTCGATTTCGCCGAAGAGGGCGTTGGGAGCGAAGACCACCTGACGATGCGAGTCTTTCGCAAGTTCGGCGGCACGGGTGGCCTGAAGATCTCGTCGACGATACCCCCGGCTCGGGGGCTTGGCTTTTCTGGTGCAGCGAGGGTTGCTGGCCTGCTCGCAGCGGCGGTGCAGAAGGGAAGCTCGCTCGAAGATTGCCGACGTTGGCTGTTCCTTGAAGCAACCGAACTCGAGGGGCATCCGGACAATGTGGCGCCTTCGGTCTTTGGCGGCGTCACCGTTGCTGTTGGCGATCGTGTCGAACAAGTACAGCTTGGGCTTCAGGCAACGGTGGTGTTGTGGATTCCAAAAACTCTTTCTGGGACGAGGGAGTCGCGGGGCAAGCTGCCGTCGATGGTCTCGATGGAGGATGCCGTCTTCAATATGGGACGCACGGCTTTGCTCATCGCTGCGCTCACTAGCGGCGATACCGAGATGCTCGCAATGGCCAGCGAAGATCGCCTGCATCAGGAGATTCGCCTGCAAAGCCTTCCAGATACCGCTGCTGCCATCGATGCAGCGACAGATGCGGGGGCATGGTGTTCGTGGTTGTCGGGCAGCGGTCCAACTGCGGCTGCATTGTGCGAGCCTTCGCAAGCCCAACGCATTGCCGATGCGCTTCCTCGCGGCGCCGAGGTGAGCATTTCTCATATCGACATGCGAGGCGCGGTCTACGAGTAGCGTGCAATCTGTGGGTGAAACGAGTGTCGACGAACTGATCGACGCCACCGAGGAATGGTTCGTGCACAACGGGATTCCTCACTTCATCGACGATTTCAGTGCGAAAGAAGATGTCTGGACTCGTGCACTTGGTTGGCTTGGGTTCGTGTTCGTCGCCGAACTGTTCTTGACCTTTGGCGACGATTTCAACGGGTGGCAACAAGCCGGCGTTTTCGTCGGCGGCTTAGGGGTAGCGCTTGGCGCCTTTGTGCTCGTGAACAGGATGCGTGGTCGATCCAACTTTGCTCGCCCGCAGACGATTGGCGCGGGCGAGTTGGCGTTGTTCGTCTTTGTTCCACCCATTCTCCGCCTGCTCGGCGACGGCGACCTTGTGAGCGTCTTACAGGTCGTCGCCTTCAATTTGGCGGTGCTGATCGTCGTGTACCTGGTGCTTTCCTGGGGGCTCTTTCCGATGCTCCGCTGGGGGATCATCACAATGTGGGTCCACATCACCCAGATCCTGCAACTTCTCGGCAAAGTGCTGCCGCTGATGCTGTTGTTCTCGGCGTTTCTTTTCTTGAACGCCGAGATCTGGCAGGTCGTCAACGATCTGCCGCTCGTGTTCTTCGCGATCGTCGTCGGCTCGCTCGCGCTGATCGGCGTGACCTTTTTGGCAGGATCGATGACCGGAGCCATTCAAAGCTTGCGGTTCTTCGAAACGTGGAGCGAGGTCAGGGCCGAACTCGACGGCACGCCGCTCGAGCCTTGCGATACCTCCGACTTTGATGGCAGCCCGAGGAAAGTCCCGTTGGGACGCGCCGCACGAACGAACCTCACGCTTCGCCTTGTCGTTGGCCTCAGCGCGCAGGTCCTGTTGGTTACGGGCCTCATCTTTGGCTTCTACGTCCTCTTTGGGCTACTCACGGTTCGAGAGGACACGATCCTGCAATGGACCACGCTCGGCGATCAAGACATGGTGTCGATCACGCTCGGCTCGCTCACGGTTGGCGGGGAGCGCATCATCTTGACGGCGCTCCACCTCGTTACCGCTGGCATCGTTGCCTCGTTCAGCGGCCTGCAGTTCGCCGTGTCGCTGGTGACCGACGAGACCTACCGCGAGGAGTTCGTCGAGGACAGCAACAGCGAGGTTCGTCAAGCCATCGCCGTCCGCGCGGCCTACCTGCGGCTCGCTTCGGCTCCCTAGTGGCCGACTTGGCTCCTTAATGGCCGAGGCGTTCGCGTTGGACGCCCGAGTCATCGAAGTTTGCCGGGTCGAGCCAATGTTCGAAGCCGGCTTCAATCTCTGGCCACATGTCGTTGGTCATTGCGAACCACGCGGTGTCACGGTTCTGGCCTTTGTAGTGGCTGGCCTTCTTGAAGATCCCCTCGAACTCGAAGCCGAGGCGTTCAGCGGCGGCTCGAGAGGCGGCATTGAGGCTGTCGCACTTCCACTCGACGCGGCGGTAGCCCTCGGCGAAGGCATGGCGCAGCAGTAGATACTGCGCTTCGGTCGACGCTCGTGTCTGTTGCATTTGCGTCGAGTAGGTGACCCACCCGATTTCCATGACCCCCTCGTCGGGGCGAATGCGCATTTGTGTGAGAAAGCCGAGGGGGTCACCGTCGACGATCACCACATAGGGGAGTGTGGTCGGTAGTTGCTCGAGTGCTCCGATGAGTTGGCCGAGCTCGGCTCCGTCGGCAAAGGGGCCTTTCGGGAGGTAGGTCCACATTTGGGGGTCGGACTGCTTGAACACGTGAAACAGCGGGATGGCATGTTGGGTTCGTTGTAGCGGCTCGAGCGTGACGTAGCGGCCGACATGGTTGGTGTGGGGAGGAAGTCCGTTCGGTGGGGTCCAGTCGCCGAGATCGTCGCCGATCGGCTGGCCAAATTCGTTTTCTCGCACCAAGCCGAAGGTACAAGGAACCATCGACAGAGTCACCTCGTGAAGCACATTGATCTCAGCCACAACATCACGAACGGCATGGTCACCTATCCCGGTCTTCCAGCTCCGGTGATTGGAACGCAACCTCTCGCGTGAGGCGGCCTGTCCAATCGCGGATTTCTCGTTCGTCGAAATGGCAAGAGATAGAGCAGGATGTAGTCGATAGAACAGGAGATGTCATGAGCGCTTCACCAGATGTGGACGATGAACTATTTTGGGACCTAGCCGAGCCAATGATCGGTGCGGGGAAGATCGTTGAAGGTGAGCTCATGCGAAGTCGTTGTGTTCGGGTTGGCAAGGAGTTCCTCGCGATGCCCGAGTACAAGACGGGTGATCTCGTGGTGAAGTTGCCACGAGAGCGTGTCGACGCGTTGATTGCTTCTGGTGATGGTTTGTCGTTCGCACCAGCGAAAAAGGTCTTTCACGAATGGGTGCAGGTGCCAGCTCGGGATCGATCGCTTTGGAAGCAGTTGCTCGACGAGGGATTTGAGTTCGTCTCATGAGCAAGATCCCTGACTTCACCGGCTTTCCCCAAACGGGGCTCGACTTTCTCACAACGCTCGGGACAAAGAACAAGACGTGGTTTGACGCGAATCGCAGCATCTACGACAGTGACGTCGTGCCACACGCGAAGGCGTTCGTTGTCGAGCTGGGTGAGTTGCTCGCCGACCGGATCTCGGGCGGTATCGAGTACGCCCCGAAGACCAACGGCTCGATCGCTCCGATCAACAACGATCTTCGGTTCACGCCCGATGCAAGTCCCTACAAAGACCACCTCATGTTCAAATTTTGGGAGGGGCCTGACAAGAAAGTTTCGCCCATGCTGTGGGTGCGAATGAGCCCTACCGATGGCGTTGGGTTCGCAAGTGGCATTGCCTTTCGGTCCACCGACCGTTGGCGCGAAGCAATCGATGAACAGGGGGAATCATTCGCCGTCGACCTCGACGTGCTCGTGGGCAAGACCAAGGCCGATGTTGTCGGCGAGGGTTTGAAGAAGGTCCCGAAGCCGTATGCAGAGGATCATCCTCGTGGGGATCTCCTACGCCACAAAGGCTTTCAGGTTCGATGGATCAAGAAGACGCCGAAGTCGATCACGACGGCAAAGTTCGCCGACTGGTGCGCGAACGAATTGGAGCGCGTGACGCCGATTCATGCCTGGCTTGTTCGCCACCTCGGCTAGGAATCGAGGCGACTGAGGGCTTTCTTTGCGCGACCGGAAGGGTGGCGCTGAGTCAGCGGATGCACCGATAGTCGACTGGGCTACCTGTACCCCACGTACGAAGCACGTAGTTGTCGGTCGGCCTGCCAGCAGCGTCGGTCGTGGTCTGGCTATTTGTGACAGTTCTCAGCCAGTGTCCGTTCCTTCTGACCTGAACCTCGCCCGAAATCGTCCAGTCCAACGTGACGCCGTTCGCGGTTGAGGTTGCGGTGCACGAGTCTTGTGCGGGAGGTGGAAGGGGAGGCCCGGTCAAGGTGCATGCAGTGTCGATGGGGCCTGTCTGGCCGGTTCGTGTTCTGATCGCATAGGTCGGGTTTGTGGGTGGGTTGTTGTCGGTGAACGTTCGTGCGGTGGCCGGTGGCGTGGCCAGCCACGAACCATTACGCCGAACAACGGGGGTGCCATCGATATCCCACGAAAGGATGACCGAGTTGCCCGAAACCGTCGCGCTACACGATGCGGCAGTTGGCGGCGGAGTCGGCGGAGTGCCGCCCGCGAATTCGCAATCGAGTTGGCTTCGAATGCCTCGATGAACAATGACCTCATAGGAGGCACCTTGTGGTGGGCTTGCATCGAAGTAGGTTGTGGTGCCCGCAGTCAGCGTCGTCACCCACGCACCGTTCCGGCGGATAACGGGTGTTCCAGGTTCGGACCAATCGAGCCGAATGCCGTTGCCGGTGACGGTCGCAACACAATCTGGTGCCGGAGGCGGTGGTGGCGGAGCGACCGGCCCATTTCCTCCAAAGCGTGGGTCGTTCGCAAACGTCGAGAACGCGTCCGTCGACGGCGACGACGAGGTAAAGCGCCAGTCGCAATCAAAGTTACCTTCGAGATGGTGGAGCGAGAAGTACGAGACGGTCGTGAACTGTTCGTATCCGGGCTGGGAGAAAAGCTCTTGAGCGTCCTGAAACCACTCGGCTTTCCTCTGGGGGCGCTGTGGATCCTCGGCCGATCCAAACTCGGCCAACATCAGTTCTTCGTTCGGATGCTGCTGGCCAAAGAGGCGGACGCCTTCGATGATCTGTTCGAGGGTTAGCCAGTCGATCTCGACACCCTCACGGCAGTCGTACCAGTTGTATGCATCGGCGGCGATGCCTTCGACCCACGCATCGCCCGGATACCACTTCGCCGCAAATCGACGGTCGCTCTCGCGAAGCTGAAACGAGTAGTCGGTCATTACCCAGAGCCGACCGAGTGGGTCGAAATCGTTGGCATCCATGATTGTCATGAAGTTTCGCCACGCCGCGATGAACTCGGCGGCATTGCCGTTGGGACGGTTGGACTCGGCCTCGGGTTCATGGTGGAACGTGATCCAGATCTGATCCTCATAGGGGCGCAGTGCCTCTGCCCAGTCGACCATTTCCTGATAGAGCTGATCACCGGGGCGGGCAGCAGCAATGTTGGCCCACGGGATACGAAAGCCGTTGCTGCGGGTTGGTTTGATCGAGATGAGGGCCTTGCGGTCATCGAGCAGCTGGAGGTCGTTGTTCGAGGGGAACTGCTCCTCCCACCGATAGAACGAGCGAACAACGTCGAACTTGCGGTCGATCTGATCCTCCGCTGCGGTCAATAGGGCGTTGCGGTCTCCGTCGACGGAGATGCCGAATTCGAGGGGAGTATCGGCGTTTGCGCGATCGCCGCTAACCAGGAGGAATACCGAGAATGCGCAAATGATGAGCGTCGCAGTCATCACTGCGCGCATGGAGTTTGAACGTGTCATTGTCGTGGTCCTACGTGATGTGTCTGTAGCAGATGGCGAATCTGTCGAGTCCCCAGCGCGCGACCATAGCCTGTCGTATGGAATATGTAGACCTCAGCCACACAATCAGCGACGGAATGGTGACCTACCCAGGGCTACCCGCCCCGGTCATCGGCACGCATCTTTCCCGTGAGGCAGCAGAGGAAATCTATGCCCCGGGCGTGTCGTTTCAGATCGGCCAGATCGAGATCTGCACAAATACTGGCACTTACCTCGATGTACCCTTCCACCGGTACGCCGATGGACACGATCTGGCCGGCTTGGCCCTCGAACGCGTCGCTGGCGTCCCAGCGGTGTGTCTCGACCGTAGTGGAGAGGTAGAGATTGCGCTTTCCCATGACGAGGTGAGTCAATGCGCTGGGAAGGCGGTGCTCATCCATACCGCGCACGCCAAACACTGGGGAACGGACCGGTACTTCAGTAATCACCCGTTCCTCACCGCAGCCTCGGCCGAGCTGTTGGTCGAGGCTGATGTTGCCTGTGTGGGCATCGATACTTTCAACATCGACGACACCCGCGGCAATGATCGTCCAGTGCATACGGTGCTGTTGGGTTCGGAAATTCCGATCATCGAGCACATGACCAATCTCGACCAGCTTCCCGGCGACGGGTTCGCCTTCACCGCGGTGCCCCCAAAGATCGAGGGCGCTGGAACCTTCACCGTGCGGGCCTTCGCCACGTTGTAGGCATCATTGGGCAGCTCGACAAGGGAGCGAGATTGCAGAACGAACACATGTTCGATAGTCTCGCGAGTCCCTATGGGATGGCAAAACCCACCAGTTCCCTGGTCCGAGCTTGAACGAACGCTTTCCGATCGTGGTCGCTCTCCCGCGCCTGGCTCGAACGGTCGGACCCAAGAACCGGTCGAACGAACAGGCGGCGACAGCCCGGCATGGTCGCGAAAGCGGGAAGGATATGAAGTACCCACAGGCTTTCAAGAGGCGCTGGAGGGTTCAGCGGAGCTCGAGCGACATTCGCAAGAATACGCGGAGCTCCACTGTCATTCGAACTTCAGCTTCCTCGATGGGGCAAGCAATCCCGAGGTGCTGGTCGAAGAGGCGGTGCGTCTCGGGCTGAATGCGCTGGCGCTAACCGATCGAAATGGGTTCTATGGGGTGGTTCGGTTTGCCGAAGCTGCACGAGCGCACGGGTTGGCGACCGTGTTCGGTGCCGAGCTCAGCGTGCAAGGTCTTGGCAGCGCTGGTCCGCTCGATGTTGCTGGTACCGGCGATCTCGTGGTGTTGGCACGAGGGGCTGCGGGGTATGCCCGGTTAGGGCGGGCGATCAGCGAGGGGCAGATGGCGGGGGAGAAGGGGTCGCCGCACTACACGCTTTCTCGATTGAGTGAGTTGGCCGAGGGGCACTGGATGGTGCTCACCGGCTCCCAAGACGGGCCGCTCAACCAAGCATTGGAATCAGCAGGGCCAATCGCTGCTCAGCAACGTCTCGATCAGTTGATCGACGCGTTCGGCCGGCCGAACCTCGCCGTTGAAATATGGGATCACGCAACGCCTATATGTAGTACACGCAACGATGCCCTGGCGCGTCTTGGTCTCGAGCGCGACCTTCTGGTCGTGGCGACCAACGATGTCCGCTACGGCGGGCGCCAGGATGCAAAGTTGGCCACGGCATTGTCGGCTGTCGGAAGTCGGCGGTCGCTCGAAGAGCACGACGGATGGCTCCCCGCTGCGTCGACGGCGCATCTGCGAACCGGCGCCGAACAAGTCCGTCGCTTCGAACGGTATCCGGGGGTGGTTGAAGCTGCGGTCAAGATTGCGAAGGAGTGCGCGTTCGACCTGCAATTGGTCGCGCCAAACCTGCCGCCGTATCCCTGCCCCGAGGGTCACGACGAAATGTCGTGGCTTCGAGAACTCACCCGCCAGGGGGCGCGTCGTCGCTATGGGGTCGAGAGCGCCGAGCGGGTGCCCGGCGCCTATGCGCAGATCGCCCGCGAGCTCGATCTCATTTCATCACTCGGGTTCCCCGGCTATTTCCTCATCGTGGCCGACATCGTCGATTTCTGTCGTCGTTCCAATATCTATTGCCAGGGTCGTGGGTCGGCGGCGAACTCGGCGGTCTGTTACGCCCTCGGCATCACCAACGCCGATGCGGTTGCGCTCGGGCTGTTGTTCGAGCGGTTCTTGTCGCCCGAGCGAGATGGCCCACCCGACATTGATATCGACATCGAATCCAACCGTCGAGAAGAGGTCATCCAATACGTCTACGAGCAGTACGGACGCGAGCATGCCGCACAGGTCGCCAACGTCATCACGTATCGGGCGAAGTCGTCGGTGCGCGACATGGCCAAAGCGCTCGGTTACGCAGTCGGCCAACAAGACGCCTTCTCAAAGAAGCTCGACGGTTGGAGCGGGCTTAGCTCGCAAGCCAGCTCGTTTCCTCAAGATGTCGCCGAGCTCGCGACCGAGCTCGAACATGCCCCCCGGCATTTGGGTATTCACTCGGGAGGCATGGTCATCTGTGACCGGCCGGTGGTCGAAGTGTGTCCGGTCGAGTGGGCACGCATGGAGAACCGCAGCGTGCTTCAGTGGGATAAGGAGGACTGTGCGCGCACCGGCTTGGTCAAGTTCGACCTGTTGGGTCTCGGCATGTTGTCGGCCATCCACTACGCCATTGACTTCATTGCCGACGTGCACGAAACCGACATCGATATGGCGTCGATGCCTCAAGACCCTGAGGTCTACGACATGTTGTGCCGGGCCGACACGATCGGCGTGTTCCAGATCGAGTCGCGGGCGCAGATGGCGACCTTGCCGCGGCTCAAACCTCGCACGTTCTATGACCTCGTCGTCGAGATTGCACTGATACGCCCGGGCCCGATTCAGGGCGGGTCCGTGCATCCCTACATTCGTCGTCGCAACGGTAAGGAGCCGGTTACCTATCTGCATCCGTTGCTCGAGAAGTCGCTGTCAAAGACGCTCGGCATCCCGTTGTTCCAAGAGCAGCTGATGCAGATGGCGATCGATGTTGCGGGCTTCAGCCCAGCCGAAGCCGATCAGCTGCGTCAGGCAATGGGCTCGAAGCGCAGTCGGAAACGGATGGAGGAAATCAAGGGACGGCTGTATGCGGGTATGTCTGAACGAGGGATCGTGGGCGATATTGCGGATCAGATTTGGGAGAAGTTGGCCGCGTTTGCGAACTACGGATTTCCCGAGAGCCACTCGGTGTCGTTTGCCTATCTGGTCTACGCGTCGTCGTGGCTCAAGCGGTATTACCCGGCGGCGTTTTGTGCGGCGTTGTTGAATGCGCAGCCCATGGGGTTCTATTCGCCGCATTCGTTGGTGGGCGATGCTCGACGTCATGGGGTCGAGGTGTTGACTCCCGATATCAATCGCTCGGGAGCCAAGGCCACTCTCGAGTGGCCCAATGGTCCGGCCGTCGATCCGGCGTTCCGTCAAGGTGTTGGGGTCGATCCGTCTCGTTGGGGCGAGGGTGGGCCAGCAGTGCGGCTGGGGATTGGGTCGGTTCGCCACGTCGGCGACGATCTCGCAAAGGCGCTCGACGCTGGCAGGCCATGGGTGTCGATCGAAGACGTCAAGCGACGGACGGGGTGTTCGATCGAAGTGCTTGAGGCGCTCGCTACCGCAGGTGCCTTCGGTGATCGGCGGTCGTCGCTCTGGCAAGCGGGGGCAGCAGCACAGGCGTCCGACGCTCGATTGCCCGGGATCATCACCGGCACCGAAGCACCGCAACTTCCGGGCATGAGTGACCGGGAGATTTCGTTGGCCAACCTGTGGGCCACCGGCGTTGCCCCCAATGGTCATCCCACGGTCTATTACCGAGGTGACCTCGACAAACTCGGGGTGTTGTCGTCGAGTGAACTTCGCGAGCAAACCTCAGGCGACCGCATTTTGGTCGCTGGTGTTGTAACCCATCGTCAACGACCAGCGACTGCAGCTGGGACAACCTTTCTGAACCTTGAAGACGAACACGGGCTGATCAACGTGATCGTTTCCCAGGGGTGTTGGCAGCGGCACAAACAGGTTGCGCTCACCGCTATTGCGCTCATCGTGCGAGGGCGGGTCGAGATAGCCGAAGGGGTGATCAACGTGGTTGCCGACAAGCTCGTCGAGTTCTCGATGGTCGCCCCGATCACATCTCGGGACTTCCGGTAGCGGGCGCCCAATTGGTCGGCAACCAATGCGCCGCTGGTGTTCGTTAGTCTTCGGCCGTCGACCTTGGAGAACCATCGATCGAATTGCGTCGCTCTGGGGCTGGCGACCACGATTGGGATGTTCGCCTTTGCGAACGAGCAACCAATGTGCTCATGTCGTGGCGCCTCGGCAGCGGTGGGTCGTGAAGTTGTAGGGTCGATTCCATGAGCAACGCACCGAAGAACCTGAGCCAGCATCCGCTTCACCTCGGCCTCGGGGCTACGGCGGTTTCCCAACCGCTCTTCACCGGCGAGATGGACTGGTATGGCGGCTACGGAGAACGTCATGGCGGCGACGGAGTTGAGGGCCGCCTGGTCTCGATGCACACGTTCACCGAGTCATGGGACGTGTGGGAGATGCATCCTTTGGGGGCCGAGGTGGTCTTGTGTACCGCTGGGTCGATCGAGCTCGTTCAAGAGATCGACGGTTCAGAGGTTGCCACCACGCTGCAGGTCGGCGAGTACGCGATAAACGAACCTGGCACGTGGCACACCGCAAACGTCACCGAACCAACAACGGCGGTCTTCATCACCGCAGGCCTCGGCACCGAACACCGCTCCCGCACCTAGCCACCGGGGAACAGGCCCCGAAGGTTCTGGCCCGGGCCTAACCTCGGCTAGTTGCTGAGTAGCTGGCGACGGCGGGCGAGGATCACGAGCACCACGCCAAGACCCAGCAGGGTCAATGCCCAGACGACGGTGGTCATCGAGTTCGCACCGGTAAAGGCCAGCGGAGGAGCGGACTCGGGAACCGGTGAGGCGGTGATCGACGCACTGTCGCTGTTGTTGTCGAGGTTGTTTTCCTCGTGGTCGCTGAGAATGGCGACCTCGTTGACCAAGTCACCGGTCGACTCAACTTCGGCGCTATAGCTCACCACTGCGGTCTCGCCGGCAGCGAGCTCGGCAATCGACCACACGATCGTGTGATCCGCTTCGTTGTAGAACAGGCGATCGGTAGTTGAGAAGGCGATCGATGTGATGCCGGCGGGCAAGGTATCGAGCACCTCGATGTCGGTGGCATTGAGCACGCCGGTGTTGGTGAGCTCAATCTCGTAGGTGACGGTGTCGCCGACGAGCACGCCAGTTTGATCCACGGACTTTGCGAGTGCGAGTTCTGCCGGTTCGAGCGTCTCGGCAGAATCACTGCTGGTGATTGCGGGGCTACCACCGTCTGCTGGCGTTGCCTCGACCGACGCAGTATTGGTCGTTGGTTCAGTGGTGCCGCTCTCCGAGCAGGCATAGGTCCATGTTTCGCCGACGGTGAGAAGCGGTCGAGTCTGCTGACATGACGGTGCGAGTGGGTCGGCCACCACAATGTCGATGAGGTCGATATTGCCAAGGTTGACAACCTGAATTCGCCACGTGACATCGTCACCATCGGCAATGACCGTGGTCTCGCCCCAGTGGTCTTCGTTCTCTATATCGCAGGTGGAAGTGTCATCGAAGGTGCAGACGGTCTTCACGATTTCAACGCCAGGGCCGGTGCCGAAGTGGTTTGCAGCGTCACGTGCCGAGACTGATTCGACCGGGGCGCCGGTGGTTGGGTCGACGAGTGCAGCGAAGACACCAGGCGTTTCTGTTGGTTCGCCTGGAGTGCCCTGCACCGTGCCGATGTTCGTGTATTGGCCGAGCGTGGCTGCTTCGGCTGCGCCTGTGCAAACCATCTCTTCGCCAATATCGAGCGTCGTAGTTGGGCAGGTGACGGCGACCCCCTGGTCATCGTCGACCAAGACGTCGACCAACGGGGCGGTGCCGGTGTTCGTCACGGTGTAGGTCCACGAAACCTCTTCACCTTCGGGTACGAGTACACCGGGGGTGTCGTTGGCGTCATCGTTATTGACCGCTTTGATGATTGCGACCGCTGGTTCGGCGCCGAAGTAGTAGTCGTCGTCGTCTGCGGTGACTGGAGTGGCCGGACTTGTGGTGCCGTCGGGGTTGGTGACCGCGGGCGGGGCGGCGGTGACCGTTGCGGTGTTTTGGTACTGGCCCGCAATGGCGGTACCGGTGGCTTGGAAGGTCCAGGTTTCGTCGAGGTCGAGGAGGTCATCGCCATTCGTGTCGCCGGTGACCAAGCTCGCGGCGAAGTCGTCGGTGAGCGTCGCGGGCGTGCCGTTGTCGTCGGACACCTCTGCGGCGACGGCAATGTTGCCGGTGTTGGTGACGGTGTAGGTCCAGGTGACCGGGTCGCCGGGCGCTACATAGATACCCGGTGCGGCTGCGTTGTCTGTGCCGTTGGTTGCTTTGACGATCTCGATCTCGGGGTCGATGCCGAAGTAGTAATCGTCATCGCTGTCAGTCACCGTTGGCGGATCACTGGTGGTTCCGTCGGGGTCCGTGACCTCTGGTGGTGTGGCGGTGACAGTCGCTCGGTTTTGGTATTGGCCAGCAATGGCGGTGCCGGTTGCTTGGAAGGTCCAGGTTTCGTCGACATCGAGGAGGCCGTCGCCATTCGCGTCGCCGGAGATGAAGGCTGCGGTCAGGTCATCGGTCAGCAGGGCCGCGGTGCCGTTGTCATCGGACACCATCACGTTGCTGAGCGGAACGTCGCCGGGGTTAGTAACCGTGTAGGTCCACGTCACCAGATCGCCAGGTCTCACCAAGACGCCGGGCGCTGTCGCACTATTCACGCGATTGGTCGCCTTTGTTATCGCGACGTCCGGGCTCGCAACGATGTAACTCGACGGGTCCTCAGCCTCGACCGGAACGCCGGCTACCGGGTTGCCGTCGACGTCGAGCGACGTCGGGCCTTCGCCGGTGGCGATTGCGTTGTTTGTATAGGCAAGCTCTGTGGCGGTACCGGTTGCCTGGAAGATCCAGGTTTCGTCGAGGTCGAGCACACCGTCACCATTTGCGTCGCCGGAGACGAACGTGGCGATGAAATCGTCGGTGGTATCGGCTGGAGTGCCGTTGTCGTCTTCGACCTGAGGACTGCTAATCGGCGCGTTGCCCGTGTTGGTCAACACGTACTCCCAGAGGAGCGCGCTATTGGCACCGACAAGGACCGGATCCACGTCAGCGTCGGCTCCATTGGTCGACTTTTCAACGGCGAACGCCGGGTTGGTTCCGAAGTAGTTCGCTGGATCCGAACTGTTCACCTGATTGCCGAGCGGATCGGCCAGGGTGATGACCGCGAGGTTCGTGTATTGGTTCGCAACGGCGGTTTCGCCCGTGTGCTCGAAGGTCCACGTTTCGGTCGTATCGATCAGGCCGTCGCCATCGGTATCACCTGATACGAGAACCGGAGTCCAATCGTCAGTGGGATCACTCGTTGTTCCAGCGTCATCGGTGAAGGCAACGACGAACAACGGAGTGTTGCCTGTGTTCTCCACCACGTAGCTAAAGGTGATGGGGTCGCCGGCAGCGACCGAGATACCCGGCGTGGAGTTGGCGTCCTGGCCGTTGACGAGCTTGGTCAGGTCGCTGTTTGCTTCGACACCGAAGTAGTGCGCTGGGTCGATGTCGCTGAGCTCTGCGGCTCCAGCGGTGACTGGAGTGCCGGTCGCTGTAGCCCAGTTTGCGTACTGGTCGGCGAGTGCAGTGAAACCGGTGGCTTCAAAGAGCCAGGTCTCTCCAATATCGAGGCGGTTGTCGCCATCGGTATCGCCGTTCACAAAGACTGCTGCGAAATCGTCGGTTGCGTCGAGCGGGGTGCCATTGTCGTCGTCGACGGCGACATCGGCGAGCGGAACGATACCGCTGCCAAGTGTGACCTCGTATGTGAAGGTCACCTGCGAGCCCGGGTCGATGAAGATGCCGGGTGCGGTTTGGGCGTCGTTGCCATTGACAAATTTCACGACCTCGATATCGGGATCCTCGGGAGGAGTCTCGACCGCAGCGGAGTCGTCGTCTTCGACAGCGTCGCGAGAGCCCAAGCCCTCGGCGGAAACTGCCGCCGTGTTCAATACGTCGCGCAACACGTTGCTCGTCGAGCACACGTAAGCGAACGATTCGCCGATACCAAGGTCAGGAATGGATCCTGCCGCCTGGTTGCAACCGGGTTCGGCATCGTCGGCGACAGCGATGTTGGTGAGGACTTCGAAACCGGTGTTGAGAATGGAAATTCGCCACTGCGCGGTGTCGGTGAATGCAACGGTGGTTGTTTCTACCCACCCGTCACTCGGATCGAGTGCAGAGGTCGTCAGGTCGCAAGACCCAACGGCTGGGTCACAGACTTCTTTGACGAGCCGGACTGCGGGGTCGCCGCGGAATCCGAGGTCGACGGTCAAGTTGGTCAGGTTGTCAAACGTCAACATGTTCCCAATGCCGAGGACGTTGTCTCCCACTGGTTCGAGCCCGAGTGGAGGGTCGACGGTGGTGTCGGCGCTCAGCGTGACAGGTCCAGACGTGGTGTATCCAAGGCCCGAGTTCGATGCCTGGTGATCGATGTTTTCGTTGTCATCGTTGTCGGCAGCGATGGGGTTGACTGTTTGCGTGAAGGTGTCGAGGGTGCCACCATTCAGTTCGGCGTCGGGAATCCGTACTTCGTAGGTGCCCTCGAGCAACCCTTCGAAGATGTACCGGCCGTCTGCGTCGGTGATGGTCGAGTCAGCTTGGACAAATGTTCCTGCATCATTGTCGATCCATAGTTCGACAGCGGTGCCTTGAATTGGCACATCGATACCGGGGGTGAATGCGCCGTCGACGTCGGCATCGAGGAAGACAAGGTCGCCCAAGCTCATCGAAAGCACCTGGACGAGGACTTCGTTCGAGCGGATCAGACCGCTCACACTGGCGGTTCGGGCCGCGAAACGGTTGACGTAGCGGTCTCCTGGCAGGTTCGGGTCGCTCAACGATCCCGCTTGGAATGTGTAGTTGACGGTGACGGTCTCACGAGAGGAGAGGATCTCTTCTTGGACAAAGCGTGCGCCTGTCGAGTCCGAGAATGTGAAGTCGCAGGGTGCTGTTCCTATTGTCAGTTCAGCTTGCGTGCACCAGTTCACTCCACCGGGTGCAGCGAGGTCGTTGTCAGGATGAGCAGCATCGTAGGGAACCGTGTTGGGGTCATCTGCGGTGTAATACCATGTACCGGTCGTTGGGCGTGTGGCGCCCCCTCCAGCGGTGGTCGTTGGTTGAGGCAACCAGCTCGTGAGCTCGTAGCTTCCCGAGAAGTTCGAGTCGAACTCGGTGCGCTCGTTCAGCGGGTTGAGTGCGTCGCCGTTGTATGGCCACACGTCGATGACGTCGGGTGGCTGGAAGTCGAAGTCGTCCGACAAGTTGCTCCAACCAATCGTGAACGCCTGGGTATCAAGCTGAAGTTCGAGAGGGGCGTCGACAGCCTTGATCAGTTGGAACTCACCCGAAGCAATCACCGAGACGGTGCGTTCGTCGCTTCGCGTGCCCTCAGGGGACACGTCGGTGTCCGATCGAATCTCGACGTTGTTCGTAAGATCGGTGCCGGGATCGAGGAAGTTGTCGATGGTGGTGCAGACCGGGATTGGGCCAATCGCCACGTTGGTCGGTCGATCGCCGAGGTCGAACAGCAGCGTGGTGGTGCCGTCGGGATTGTTCGTCACCGAACTGAGCGAGACATCGGCGTCGGGGTAGGCCTGGCTTGTTTGACAGAACGAGTCGAAGGTGATTCCGGCCGGAAGGGTGTCGATGACCTGCACGTTTGGCGCTATCGCCGAGGTAACAGCGGTGACCGCTGGCTGAAGCCACCAAATGACGGTGTCAGAACCTTCGACGTTCGAGAGGTCATCATCTGTCGGCGACGTTGTGTCGACCGAGGCGGTCTTTGAGATGCGAACCTGGTGGCGGTTTAGGATCAGGCGATCGCCAAGGTTTGCCTGGGTGTAGTTTTCGGCGCCGAAGACGGTGTTTGTATAGGCGGTCGAGCCAAACGTGCGGTTAGCGTTGTTGGCAATGACTGTTCCGGGGGGAATGAGTTCGCCGTCATTTGGGCCACCGTTGAAGGTGTTCCGAATCTCGACAGGCAAGGACACTTGGTAGAACTGCGATGGGGCGACTTCAGACACGACATTGCTGTCGAGCCTGACCCGAACCATACCGACCATCTCGAGTGAGGTGTCAGGGTCGGCGTCGAAGCTAAAGGGATCTTCTGACCAATCGTTGTTCGGTGCCGCACAGTCTCGAACCGCGGCGACTTGGTCGGTCCAATCGTTCGTGGTTGGGTCGTTGTTGAAACCAGCGGTTGCGTACTCGACGATGTATGCGTCGTCGGGGAATGACCCCCGGATGTAGAGCGTTTCGCCGCCGGTCCATTGCGTGAGGCTCATGGTGGTGTTATCGAAGGCATCGCAGAGCGCAACGGTGTCGGCTGGCCAGGGAAAGGTGCCTTGGTTTCTCAGCCAGAACCAAAAGTGGGCTCGTTCTCCGGGCTGTGCAGGCGCATCGCCGGCGTTGCAGGTTTGAGTCTGGCCTGAGGGAAGGGACCCGCCAGCGATCGCACCTCCGCTACACGGCCACAGCGCGGCGGTGCCGGTCAGCGAACCATCGGGGATTCGGCCGTCGGCCCATTCATAGGAACCGAGCAGTTTGCTGAACGCGCCAGCTTCGGCGATTTGCACGTTGGTTGTGCGATCGTTGTTCTCGGTGGGTTCGCCCGCGCCGCCGTAGTTTTCCTGTCCGGTCGAGTCGACGGGAGCAAAGTTCGAAATGACGTTGTTGAGGGGGTACGTTCCCTCGATCGGGTCATCACCGGGCTGCCAGTCGGGGTCGACGCTTCGGTAGAAGTCGCTCACGGGGTACCAGATGTCGATTGAACCAGCGAATGCCACAAAGGGGCCCGACGACAGGTCAGTTCCGTTGTTTCCCTGGGTCGGGACCGGGTCGCCGTCGGTGTCGACATTGGTGACCGTCACGTCGATCTCGTTGTTTGCCCTGTCCTCGACGCAATTCCACGTTCCTCGCTCGCCCCAGTCTTGAGGGCCAGCCAAGTCGGCTGGAAGCCCACCGCCGCCTTGAGGGTTGGACCGGCAGGCAAGGAGTTTGAAGCCTGGGAACTCGGCGGGGATGACGTCGGAGAAGGTGATTGGTTCGGCGAGCGCCGCCTGGCCTTTGGCGCCGCCGTCGTACAAGACCGAAATGTCCCAGCGGTATCCTGCGCCCAACTCGGTGAGGCCGGTGTTTGGGTTCACCCGTTCGGTGAACTGGAGGAAGATCACCCGGTTGAACGGGTTGGAGGCATCGTTGCCTTTGGTGATGTCGAAACGCGGCGCGGCGGACACGAAGATCTCTTCGGTCGCAATGATGCTTTCGTCTGACAGCTGAGCGCTGTCGTCACCGGTGTAGACCCGAGCGTCGACCTCGAAGAACGAGCCGTTCGTCGAGTCGCCGTTCGCTTTGATGAACATTGGCAGGATCGATGTTCCGTTACCTTTCGGCCCGATATTGCAGGTCACGGTGACAACTCCGGTCGCTGGATCCGTGTCGATTGACGAGACGGGCGACACCCCGGAGGTCAAACAGTTTGGGTGTAGCGACGGCACGCTGACGACGGCGCCGTTGTTTGGCGTAATGACCTGTTCGACGACGATGTCGTTCAAGGGGTTCGTGTTTGGGTCGGGGATGTTGTCGGCGGTGATTGTGTAGCCGATCGTGGTGATGTCGTTGGTCCGTACAACGTCGTCGAGTTCGCCACAATCGTCGCCGGGTTCTTGGACGGGGCAGTTACCGCTGGTGTTGAACGACGCTGTGCCGGTCTCGATCAGTGGATTGCCCGATGGGGTAATGAAATAACCGAGCGACACCTGGGGGATGCCGCTGACACCGCCGGTGATAGCGAGGTCATCGCCGGTGGTGTAGGTGAAGGTGTAGGTCGAAGTGAATGGGTCTCCAGCAGTGGCCGGGGCTCCGTTGGGGGTGAAGTCGGTGTCACCGCCGGTTGGTGACGACCGGTACTCTGGCGGGTAGGTGACGTTGAGTTGGTAGTTTGTGGCGTCGGCCAGGTTCGGGAAGTCGACACATCCCGTTGTGGGGTTCGTTGTCAGGAGCGTTGTTCCACCGGTTGTTTGGTCGACGAGCTCGACCGAGATGGGTTCGGTGAACGCCACCTCGTCCCCGGCTCCAACGTTGGTGCTGTCGCCTTGGATGCTCGACCCGTTGAGGTCACGAAAGAAGCAGGCGTCGAGGCCTGTGGGCGAAGCGAAACTCGGCAGTTGGAAGACGACGATGGTGGTCGCAACGACGGCCATGACCACCATGATCCTGAGGTTGGTGATAACACCGTTGAGTTTTTTCATTCGTTCATCCCGATCGGGCTGCGAAAAGATCAATAAGCCCATCCACGTTGGGGGGCAATGAACTATCGGGTTGGCGAGATGCAACATGAGAGCTGCGACCAAAGTTGGCCTACCCTTACGTCCATGCGCTCTTTCGTCGCGCGGCTGGTCCGCATTCTCGGGCCTGACCCCGCTGCGGTCGCGCAGTCCGGAGTTGCGCTGCTGGTGTCGGTCGTTGCGACCCTCGGTGCAGGGCTCACGCTCGCGTCTGCCGAGACGCGGTTGGAAGAGCTTCCGGGGTTGTTGCTTCTTGTACCTGCCGCGATTGCCCAACGAGGCAACGTGTTTGGTGCGCTCGGTAGCCGAATGGGCACCGCTATTCACACGGGCGAATTCAATATCTCCCGTCGCCCTGACACCGTGTTTGGCCAAAACGTTCTGGCATCGCTCGGGTTGAGTTTGATCGCCGCTACCTGGTTGGGGCTGGTTGCTTGGCTGCTCGCACGTCTCTTTCGGGTCGAGGGTGCAATGGGAATTCTCGACTTCCTCACGATCTCGGCCGTTGGAGGTGTTGTTGCGTCGGTGGTTGTGCTGGGGATTACCGTTGCCCTTGCGGCTGGTTCGACACGATTTGGTTGGGACCTCGACAACGTGACCGCTCCGCTAGTGACGGCCACGGGAGATCTCGTCACGCTTCCGGCGTTGCTTGGGGCGTCGCTTCTTGTTGGTCGCAAGGCCGATGGAGGATCTGGGGGTGTGGGCTCGTTCGTGGGTCTGACCGTCTTGGTTCTTGCGGCAGTTGTTCTCACGCTCTGCCTCCGTCGGGGTCTACCCCTCCTTCGACGAATAGTCCTCGAGTCGCTCCCGGTACTCTCGGTTGCGTCGTTCATCTCGCTCGTTGCAGGGATAGTCGTGGAGGGTTCTCTTGGGACCTTTCTTGAACAGCCGGCGCTTCTCGTGTTGGTCCCCGCGTACTTTGGGATGGCAGGTGCACTCGGCGGGATATTGTCGAGTCGTCTCGGTTCGAAGGTGCATTTGGGTCTTATCCAGCCGCGGGCCATTCCCCAGCGCGAAGCGTGGCTCGATATTCGTTCGGTGGCGGCATTGGCTGTCCCGATCTTTGTTTCGGTTGGCCTCGCTGCTCACCTCGGGTCGGTCGTTGTCGACGCGGCAAGCCCCGGTGTTGGGACGATGGTGGCGATTGCGTTGCTCGCTGGTACGGGAGCAACCGTTGTGGTGTTAGCCGTTGCCTATTACGGGACGCTCGGGGCGGTTCGTGTTGGGCTCGACCCAGACACCGCAACCATTCCGTTAACCAACTCGGTGCTCGACCTCGTTGGTGCGTTCACGTTGGTTGGAGCGCTCCTTCTGCTCGGAGTTGCCACATGACCTCCCAAACAGTGGATCACCCTTTCCTCAATCGATTCGGTTCTCTACAGTGGCCGAAGAAACTAGAAACTCATGGATGACAAACCTCGCAATCTGAGAACGCTTTTGGCCGATGCCAAAGACACGTCCGAGCTGATGGTCGACCTCGCATACGCTGCGGTGTACTTCGGCGATCCGGACATGGCCGAGGAAGTTCGCGACCTCGAGTTGGTGCTCACCCAGTTGGTGGCCGACATGCGTTCGCTTGCAATTCTCGGCGTGCGTCACCCCCGGGAGGCCCCGGGCATGGGGCGTGTCCTGCAGGTCATTTCGGCGATCGAGCGTATTGGCAACGACGCGGTGAATATTGCTCGCACCGTGACGAACAACCTCGGGATTCCCGCGCACTTGGTCGAGGAGCTTCGCGATGCTGAAGAGGTCTCTCATCGTGTTGTTGTAGCCGAGTCGTCGGCAATGGCGCACTCGACGCTCGTCGATCTCGAATTGCCGGTCCATACCGGTATGAGGATTCTCGCAGTGCGTGGAGGAGATGGTTGGACTACGGCGGTGTCGGGAGAAACCATTCTGGTCCCAGACGATGTCCTGTTTCTTGAGGGGCCACCTGGCGGCATCCCGGCAGTCCGAGATCTCGCAGGCGCCCCGCCGCGTGAGCCAATTCCCGAGACCGAACCAATTGAAGAGCTCGACCGGGCGATCGACATTTTGGTCGAGATGAAGAATCTGTCGGAAGCTGCGGTTGGCTTGGCCTACTCGGCGCTGGTGCTTGGTGATCGGGGTTTGGCTGCTGAAGTGCGCCATCTCGAAACCCGTCTCGATGAGATGCATGACCAGCTTGAGACCTGGGTGTTGCGTGCAGCAGCGTCGAGCTCGGAGCCGTCGCCGCTTCGCGGGTTGTTGCACCTGGCTGCGGCTTCGGAAGATATTGGTGACCAGGCGTCGGCGATGGTGATGTTTGTCGAGCGCGGTGAAGAGGTGCATCCGGTGCTCGGTGTGGCGTTGGCCGACGCTGACGAGGTGGTGTTGCGGGTTCCGGTCGCTCCGGGTTGCGGCGCGCAAGGCCAGCGGCTTGCCGACTTACAACTCGACGTTGCACCCGGGTACACGGTGCTGGCCATTAAGACAGGATCGACGTACCGTCATCGGCCAACGGGTCGCGACCGGCTTTCGGTCGGCGATGAAGTGATTGCCAGTGGTCCCGATGAAGGCCGTGAACAGTTCGCGGCGATCTTTGGTTGGAGTCTCGTCGCCGACGATGAGGCTGGAGACCACGAGTTGGCGGCGCTCGAACCGTAGGCGCGCAACGATAGCCGGGAGCGTTATCGGGCTCGGCGGCTGGACTGAAGTCTTTGGAGCCGCACCATCTCTTCGGCTGACAGATACGTGGCCTCGGGGTGGGTGTTTTTGTGATGCCATCTCAAAACACCAACGATGACGGCGTTGAGGAGCACGATGAGCGGCCCCGCTATCAGTCCAATGAGCATGAGTCGCTGATCGAGTTGTACGAGACCGACCAGGCTGACAATCACGGTGACGACGAGACCGAGCATGGCTCCTGGGCGCAGTGCGGTACCAAATTGTTCTGCGCGAGCTCGCACTCGATCTCCAGCATTTTCGAGGGGTGGCGTCCGCCGACGATCGTGGTTGAGTCACGTGCGTTGGGCGTTGCAGCGGGCAGCTTACCTTGTGACCTCCCGCACGGGGACTTCGCGGCGATATCGTGCGGCGAATGGAATCGGACCTCCGACTACTCACTATTCACGCCCACCCCGATGATGAAGCTTCAAAGGGCGCCGGGACGGTGGCCAAGTACAAGAACGAAGGCGTTCGTTGTGTGCTCGTCTGCTGCACCGACGGGGGAGCGGGCGACATTCTCAACGCGACGCTCGACACTCCGGAGAACAAGGACAACATCGTGGCGATCCGGCGGGCAGAACTTGACCGTTCAGCCGAGATCATTGGGTATGACCGCGTCGCGATGCTTGGCTATCTCGATTCGGGAATGCCCGACATGCCAGAGAACGCCCATCCCGGCAATTTCGCGAACGCTCCCCTCGATGAGGCTGTCGAACGGCTCGTTTCCATTATCCGTGAAGAACGTCCGCACGTGATCGTGACGTACAGCGACCATCAGTCCGGGTACTTGCATCCCGATCATCTTCGAGTGAACGATATTTCGATCCCGGCGTTCGACGCTGCTGGTGACCCCGATCAGTTCCCCGAAGCTGGCAAGCCATGGCAGCCCGCAAAGATGTATTACACGGCGTGGTCTCACGAGCGGATCGTCAAGACACACGAGAAGTGCCTCGAGGTCAATGGCGAGAGCCCGTTCGACGAGCGCTTCCTTGATCGTGAATCAGAGGACCACCTCATTACGGCCAAGATCGACGTTCAGGACTTCTGGAACGAGCGATGCGATGCCTTGCTTGCGCATGCAACACAGGTCGATCCAGAGGAGTCGTTCTGGTTCCCGTTGCCCCGCGACATTGCCGCAGCGGTGTATCCGTACGATGACTATGAGCTGGCAATGTCGAAGGTCGACCTCGCCGACGGTATCGAGGACGATCTGTTCGCCGGAGTCCGAGGGGAGAGCTGATGGCCCGCTACGACGAGGACTGGTGCGAGGCGCTTGGGCTCGCCGCGGGCAAGGGTGCGGGCATTGCGTTGGTTGAACCCGTGCGCATTCTCTACGTGGTGACCAATACCGACGAGGGCAAGGTTGCTTTTCGCATCGAAATGGACGAGGGGTCTGTTGCTGTTGCTACTGGAAAGTTTCCCCGCGGTGTCACGCCCGATGTGACAATTACGGCCACGGAGTCTGTGCTGATCGATCTGTGGTCGGGGGCTCGAACGAGAGACCAAGCGTTCATGGCTGGCGATGTCAAAATCGAAGGCGCATACGCCATGTGGCTCGATGAGCTTGCACCGGCCTTTGCTGGCCCGCCGTGGCAGCATGCCTGGGCGTCTGCGGTTTAGTTGTACTCATCGGGATCGAGGGGGACATCTGGTCCTCCGCACGCTTCCCACAGGCCGATCGAACCTGTCCGAGCAGACGTGACAGCGTGTATCAGCGCTGTCCGATGTGCAGTGTTGGGTTCGAAGAGTGAGACGTCGGCGAGGCCAAGGCGCAACATTTCGACATTGACGAAGAGGTCATCGCTGGTTCGGTAGAGGTAGGCGAGGAGCCGGCCGAAGCGGTCTCGGGCATCGACATCGCGTTCGAGGCGCAGTGGCGTGCCCACGGGGAGAAGCTTGGCGAGGTGCTCTGAGGCTTCACGGCCAAAGCACTGGACTGGGCGAGTCGGGTCGACCGTTTCGGGTGTGTCGATGCCGAGAAGACGAACCGTTTCCTGCTCGCCATTGGGAAAGCGAATGATGACGGTGTCTCCGTCGATCACCTCGACGAGAGTGGTGATTCGATCTGGTTCGATGGTCGATGCCACGCTGCACGCAGAGAACATGACGGACCAGACGAGGACGTGGGCGACAACAACCCAAAACCTCGACGTGGCGTGTGCAATGTGTGCGGCGCGAGCGTGCATTCCTCAACAACTCAGTGCCCTACGGGCTGGTTGGGTTGAGGGCCCGACGGTTACATAGCGACGCGGCCAAGATGACCTGAGGGTAGCTTACGCAGCGATATCGAGGTGAGGCGGGCGTGTGGCCCGAAGCGCAGCCCGGGCCTTCGCGAGGCCACGACGACCGGTCTCTCGGGTTTCTTCATCGAGCGTCCAGCTCGCCGAGCTGGCTGTGCCCGCTGTCGGGCTATCGCTGATGAGGAGCAGTTGCGGTTGGCGTGGTCGAGCGTCGATACCGAGGCGACTGTTGTCTTTGGAGGTACGTGTTGTTGTCATGTCACAAGTATGAACAGGGGGTGTGACATTGGATGTTTCGGTTCGTTCCGATGTTACGCAGATTGCAATATCGTCAGAAACTTTTGCAGAAACACTCAATTGGGGGTGCGGGCGGCCGATTGGCACGTGAGATTGAAATCCGGGGGCACTCGGAAGTCCATCGGCTGTGTATTGGCTGGACAGGAAAGTAGAGAATCACACAAACAACGAAAGAAAGAGCGGTGCAACATGACGGCGAAATGGAATCCTCCACTCGACCCACATCCAACCGAGGCAGAACTCATCGACGGGCTTACCAACAAGCTCACGTTACGTATTGAAGAAGTTGCCGACTGGCACTACACCGATGCGGCGCTCTATGAGTATTGGGATCGGCCGCTCGTAAAGCTGCTCCGATTCTTTGTTGGTGATGATGTCGCACCGCTGTCGGGAACTGCAGATTGCGTTGCCCTACACGTGCCCGGAGACGTCATCGACGTGACGGACACGACACTCGAACCCCTCGAGGAAATCGTCGCAACCGCCGCGGCCTAACCCGGCCCTCCCGCATCTCAGCGAAGGTCGCCTTCGACGAACACCGCAGCGACACCACCATCGTGGGCGAACCTGTGCAACGATGAGTTGCATGGGACTAGCGGACACGATTCAAACAGACCTCGTTGCGGCAATTAAGGCTGGCGACGACGTAAAGAAGACCACCTTGCGGGCGGTGCTGACATCGATCAAGACCGCCGAGACTGCCGACGGAGCGGGGGACGCCTTGTCCGAGGAGCAGGTTCTGGCAATCATTGCCAGCGAGGTAAAGCAACGGACCGAAGCCGCCGAAATTTTCGTCGGCGCTGGAGAGACCGCGAGATACCAGAACGAAGTGGACGAGCGCACCGTGCTCCAGGGGTACTTGCCCGAACCGCTTTCCCCCGATGAGCTCGATGAGCTCGTCGCGAGCGTCATTGCAAGCGGCGGATATTCCACGAAGAAGGACATGGGCGCAGCGATCAAAGAGGTCATGGCAAAGGCAGCGGGTCGAGCCGACGGGCGTACTGTGTCCGCATCCGTCGGTCAGGCGCTCAGCTGATGTCCGCCGTATCCAACACCCCTACGGCTCACCCCCGACGATGGGGCATGACCGTTCCCCTCAACGATGGACCGCTGCACGCCCAGCGTGCACAGATCGAACAACTCGAGGCGGCCGGATACACCGACGTGTGGTCGGCTGAAGCCATGGGCGTCGACGGGCTTTCGCCGCTGCTGCTTTGTTCCCAATGGGCGCCGACGATGCGACTCGGCACCGCAATTCTCCCGGCGTTTACCCGAGGCCCCGCGCTCATGGCCCAGACCATTGCGGGAATGTGTGAAGCAGCGCCCGGACGTTTCGTTGCTGGGATTGGCACGTCATCGAACGTCATCGTCGAGAACTGGAATGCGGTCGAATTCTCCGAGCCGTACAAGCGCACGAGAGATCTTGTCCGGTTTCTGCGCGTCGCGCTCACCGGAGAGAAAGTCACCGAGAGCTACGACACGTTCGATGTCAAGGGCTTTCGCCTGATGGCCAATGTCGAGCAACAGCCCAAGATCCTCATCGCGGCGCTACGTCAAGGGATGTTGAAGATGGCGGGCCGCGAAGCCGACGGCGCCATCTTGAACTGGCTTGCGCCGAAGGACCTCGAGACCATCGTGCCCATCGTCCGTGGCGAGAACCCCGATGCGGAGATCGCCGCCCGGCTTTTCGTCATCCCGACCGAAGATGCTGAGGCCGCTCGCACCATTGCCCGTTTCTTGATGGGCGCCTACGTCAATGTGCCCGTCTATCGCGCTTTTCACGAATGGATGGGAAGAGCCGAAGCGCTCACCGAGCACTGGGATCTCTGGGCGAGCGGGGATCGCAAGGCCGCAATGGCGGCAATTGGCGACGACGTGATCGACGATCTGGTGATCCATGGCAGCGCGGCACAGTGCAAAGCAAAGATCACCGAGTACCTCGATGCCGGTATCGACACGGCGGCAATCGCCATCGTTCCCGGATCAGGCACGAGCGATGCGGCGGCGATCGACATGCTGGCCCCGTAGGCAGGTCTCGCAGGTGCGGTGCAACGCTTTTTGACCCCGTCTATTCCTGGCCATTTGTCACAAGCAGTCAAGCTGTTCTTGGTTCGTCAAAGGTCGTACAGTCGTAGGAGATAATCGGAGGGTTTCGCCATGCTCGCGAAGTTTGTCAACGTTTTTGCCTCACGCCCGTTGCAGTCGATTGGTCTATGGCTCACGATCGTGGTCTTTGGGGTCGCGTCGTACCTGGTCTTTTTGCCTCGCGAAGGGTTTCCCCCGGTCGATGTGCCAATCGCTGTTGCCGCAGGAGGGTTTTTCGTCGACGACCAAGACCTCGTCGATGAACAAGTGACACTGCCATTGACCGAAGCCATTCTTGGTCGGGACGGGGTCGAGGGAGTCACCGGCTTTAGCCGTGACTCGTCGTTCTCGATCATCGTCGCGCTGGAAGAATCGATCTCGAGTGCGCAAGGAGCAGCGCTTCTCGATGACATCATTTCCGAAACCGACCTCCCTCCCGATGCACAGACGTTCGTCCAATCGGTCGACGCATCGAAGTTCCTCAACGAATACGACCTGCTCATTGGCGTCTTTGGGCCGGTCGACGCAACAGGTGCCGAGTTGGAAGCCGCCGCCGTTGCGTTGGCCGCTGGCATCTCGCACCCCGACATTGCCTCGGCTGAGGTTGAAGAGCTCTTCGATGAGGGCATCAACCCAGCAACCGGTGAGACCGTCGTCCTCGAGACTAGCTTCAACCAGCTGACCGACGACAGCAACGAGTTCCGGTCGTCGGTGGCCATCGGGGTCGTGGCGGCCCCTGGCGTTGATTCGATTGCTGTTCGTGACGCAACCGCCGAAGCGCTCGATGATACTCGGGCGCTGTTGCCCGACGACTTCAACGCAATCATCGCCATCGACGGCGCCCGAATCGTCGAGATGCAAATTTCATCGTTGCAAAGCAACGTGTTGCTCGGTGTGCTCGTCGTTGCGCTCGTCGCGTTGCTGTTGATCTCGTGGCGGGCGTCGATAATCACGGCGTTGTTCATTGCAACCGTGCTCGCTGCGTCGGTGGGAGCCTTGTTCATCGTCGGCGCAACGCTCAATACGATTTCGCTGTTCGCCCTGATTCTGGCACTCGGTCTCTTCGTCGATGACGCAATCGTGATCACCGAATCGATTGATGCGTTCCGCGAAGAGGGCGATGGCGACACCGCCGAAGGGCACTTGGCCGCAATCCGTCGTGCGATTCAACGCGTTGGCTCGGCCAGTTTGTCGGGGACACTCACGACTGTTTTGGTGTTTGCTCCAATGTTGCTGATCGGCGGCATCCTCGGTGGCTTCATTCGCATTCTGCCAATCACCATCATCTTGTCGCTCATCTTGTCGTTGACGCTGTCGCTGATCTTTATCCCTGTCGCCGCCCGTTATCTGACGTTGCCTGCACCAAAGGCTGCTGGTCCGCTCGTTCGAGCCGAGGAATGGTTAGCCGAGCGGGTGGCGTCGCTGCCTGCGGTTCGTGGCCGAACCGGAGTGCTCATTGCAGTAGTGGGCGTTGGCCTGTCCGTTGTTATGACCGGAATCGGGTTCGGGGTCTTTGCCCCCAATGTTGGCTTCAACATTTTCCCGCCGGCGAACGATTCAACGGCAATTTCGCTGTCGATCAACTATGAGGCGAACACGAGTATCGACGACGCGAAGCGCATTGCCCTCGAAGTCAACCAGGCAGCAGCCGAAGTCCTCGGCGATGAACTGGTGCAGGGTTACGTGTTCATTGGAGATCAGCAAAGTGCGCTGGCCCAGTACGATGTCACCCCGATCGGTGGACGTCCAACGGTGCCCGAGCTCGTCCAGCAACTCTCTGAGGTCGCCGACGCAGAGACTGAAGCCCGGGTGGTGTTTGCTGCCATCAGCAGCGGTCCGCCCGAAGCGCAGTTCCCCTTTACGATGCAGGTGTTCGACGAAGATATCGACTTGCTCACCACAGCCGGAGAAGCGCTGCGAGCAGATATCGATGGGCGTGCGCTCGAACTTGGAAGCGGCGATACGTTCAACGTGTTGGAAACCGATCTGGCCCTCGAAGATGTCGTGGCACGCGATGATGGGCGCCGTTACATCGAGGTCCGAGCCCGGTTCGACAACAGCGAAGTAACCAGCACGACGGCAGCTGCCCAAGAGTTCTTCGAGCAGAACTATGCAGCAGCAGACCTTGCCGCCATTGGCCTTGATGCTGATGCGCTCGAGTTCGACTTCGGTATTGAAACCGACAGCCAAGAGTCATTTGCTGCGCTACCGATTGCGTTCGGTCTTGCAATGTTGTCGTTGGTGGTATTGCTCATCGTGCAGTTCCGGAGCCTTGTCCAATGGGTCTTGGTGTTTCTTGCGATCCCATTCAGCTTCTTTGGTCTCTTCGGTGGCTTGTTGATCACCGGGAACCCGTTGAGCTTCTTTGTCATGCTTGGCGTGCTTGGTTTGATCGGTATTGCGGTGAACAACACGATTCTTCTCGTCGACTTCGCGAATCAAGAACGAGACCTTGGTGCGGATCGAAAAGATGCGATTGCGACGGCGGTGCGACGACGGTTCCGTCCGCTCGTTGCGACGTCGCTTACGACCGTCGGCGGTCTCCTTCCGCTTGCGCTGTCCGATCCGTTCTGGGAGCCCTTGGCGTTTACCATCATCTTCGGGTTGATTTCGAGCACGTTTCTCGTGTTGGTGTCGTTCCCGTACTACTACCTCGGTATTGAGTGGTTGCGTGACAAGGTGCAGACACCGTGGCGTCGCGGCCGCAAGACACGTGCGGCCGCAGCTGAAGCTGCGTCTCTCGAAGACGACGCCGCCTCGGTGGCAGACGTGAACGTCTAGCTCGCCCGCAGGCGTGCTGTGTTGCACGTCACACTTCGCGTCCGCGAGAATCTGGGATCCGTCCGATTGAGGAGACCAGATGAGCCAGCACAAGTACCTTCTGCCCGAAGACCAAATGCCAACGCAGTGGTACAACATCATCCCTGACCTTCCGGAGCCACCGGCCCCGGCGCTGCATCCTGGGACGCACGAGCCAGCCGGACCGGACGACTTTGCGCCGCTGTTCCCAATGGATCTGATCATGCAAGAGGTCACCCAGGACAGCTACGTCGATATCCCCGAAGAAGTGCAGGAGATCTACAAAATTTGGCGCCCATCGCCGCTGTTTCGGGCTCGCCGCCTCGAAAAGTTGCTCGACACGCCCGCGAAGATCTTCTACAAGTACGAAGGTGTCAGCCCTGCGGGCTCGCACAAGCCAAACACGTCGGTGCCGCAGGCCTATTACAACGCAAAAGCCGGAGTGCGAAAGCTCACGACCGAGACCGGGGCCGGACAATGGGGCTCGTCGCTGGCATTCGCATGCGCCCAGTTCGGCCTCGAGTGCGAGGTGTGGCAGGTAGCGGCAAGCTACAAGCAGAAGCCCTATCGCAAGACCATGATGGAAGTGTGGGGAGCAACCGTGCATCCGAGTCCGTCGGAGGTGACCGAGTACGGGCGTTCGCTGCTGGCCGAGAACCCCGATCACACCGGCAGCCTCGGCATTGCGATTTCCGAAGCCGTTGGCGAGGCAGCGCCCCACGATGATGTGCGTTATGCCCTCGGCAGCGTGCTCAACCACGTGCTCATGCATCAGACGATCATTGGCGAAGAAGCGCTCCTGCAGATGCAGATGGCTGGCGAGACCCCCGATGTTCTCGTGGGCTGCACCGGCGGCGGGTCGAACTTTGGTGGGCTTTCGTTCCCGTTCCTTCGCGAAAAAATGTTGGGCAACATGAACCCGACGATTCGCTGCGTCGAACCGGCTGCCTGCCCCACATTGACCAAGGGTGAGTTCCGTTACGACTTTGGCGATGCTGCTGGGATGACGCCACTGATGAAGATGCACACGTTGGGACACAACTTTGTGCCGGACCCAATTCACGCTGGCGGCCTCCGGTACCACGGCATGTCGCCGCTTGTGAGCCATATTTATGACCTTGGTCTTGTCGAGGCGATCTCCATTGGCCAGACCGAGTGCTTTACCGGCGCATTGCAGTTTGCTCGGACCGAGGGCATTGTTCCGGCTCCCGAGCCAACGCACGCAATCGCTGCGGCCATTCGCGAAGCGAACAAGGCAAAGGAAACCGGCGAGGAGACCGTCATCCTCACGGCACTGTGCGGTCATGGCCATCTCGATCTTGCGAGCTATGAATCGTTCTTGTCGGGCGACATGGTCGACTACGACCTCTCCGACGAGGTCCTGGCGGCGGCGATCGCCGACGTGCCAACAATTGCCTAGGACGATCGGGTTTTGGTTGTCTCACAATCTCGTGCTGGCAGTGTGACGTCCACGAATTTCGATGTTCTTTCCGGACGCTGTCCGTATTTCCGATCGCCGATCGTCGTAGAGGCAAGACCCATAATCTGAGCAGAGCTCAGGAAGGAAATCATCATGAAATACGCATTGCTTTTGTACTCGGCAGAGGATGTTGGCCCGCAGGGCGAGAAGGAAATGATGGACGAGATGCCCAGGTGGTTCTCGTTCACCGAAGAGCTCACCCAAGCAGGCCACAATCTTGGGGGCGAGGCGCTTTTGCCGGTCGCGATGTCGACGACGTTGCGGGTGCGCGACGGCGAGCGCATCACGACCGACGGTCCCTTCGCCGAAACCAAGGAGGTGCTCGGAGGCTTCTACATCATCGATGTTGAGAACCTCGATGAGGCAATGGCGTGGGCGGAGAAAATTCCGTCTGCTCCCTATGGCTCGGTCGAGATCCGTCCGGTCATGGAGATCCCCGAGTAGCAAGCGGTCGGTAACCCGAAGGGTTCAATGGACGCATCAATATCGTTCGACGAAGTCTTTCGCACCGAATGGTCGCGACTCGTGGCTGTTCTGGTGCGGGACTTCGGTGATCTTGAGCTCGCCGAGGACTGTGCACAGGACGCGTTCGTACAAGCCAACCGAACATGGATTGGTGGTGACGGTGTTCCCGATCGGCCTGGAGCGTGGTTGACCACGACAGCGAGGCGCCGCGCAATTGACGTGATCCGGCGATCGTCGCGGTATCAAGACAAACTCGCCGAGCTTGACGTCAAGGCCAAACGCGGACCGGAGCGTTCAACGACCGGCGATCTCGTCGACGAACGGTTGACGCTTCTGTTGGGATGCTGCCACCCGGCGCTCAACCTTGAGGCGCAGGTAGCGCTGACGTTGCGGTTGGTGGCTGGTCTAACGACCGAGCAGATCGCACGAGGCTTTCTCGTCGAAGACAACACGATGCGGAAGCGCATCACCCGGGCAAAAGCAAAGATTCGTCAAGCCGGAATCCCCTTCTATCCGGTCGATGCGAACGTGCTGCGAGTCCGATTGGGAGCGGTCCTGCACGTCATCTACCTGATATTCACCGAAGGTCATTCGAGCCACAGCGCCGCCCAATTGGTGCGCGGCGACCTTTGCGACGAAGCAGCATGGTTGGCTGGATTGCTCGCCCGGCTCGTCCCAGAGGACTCCGAGGTGCACGGTCTGCACGGATTGATCTTGCTCACCGACGCCCGCCGGTCGACCCGAGTCGATGCGGACGGGTTGGCGTTGATGCTCGAAGATCAGAACCGATGCGAGTGGGACCGAGCGCAGATACAACACGGACTCGCGGCGCTCGGTCGCGCAATCCAGCTCGGTCCGCTAGGAGTTTTTGGGCTTCAGGCTCTTTTGGCTTCGCTGCACGCCACTGCGGCGACCTTTACGGACACGGACTGGCCTCGGATCGTGCGCACCTACGACATGTTGTTGCAGCTGCATTCCAGTCCAGTCATCGAACTGAACCGCGCTATCGCCGTGAGTTACGCCGACGGGCCCCACGCTGGGCTTCGTGAAATCGAACCACTTCGCGAGATTCTCAACGGCTACCTCTACTTCCATAGCGCAACGGCAGAATTGCGTCGACGGCTAGGGGACACCGCAGGGGCTGGCGAGGGTTACCGACTCGCGCTTGGTTGTGCCCCGTCGAGCGCCGAGGAGAGGTTTCTCAACTCTCGCCTGGCGACGCTTGGAGGTGACGGGGGTGAGAACGAGTCGGCGTAAACCGACCGGGCCGACCCTAGATGTAGACGTCTTCTTTCTTTAGGTCTCGCACGAGGAGGTAGTAGAAGACCGGGCGCATCTTGTTGCGACGGCTCTTGCCGATCTTGGTTACGGCCTTGTCGAGCGCCTTGTCGAGCTTTGCGTCGTCGGGGCACCCGAGCTTCTTGATGAGGAAATTTTTCTTGATGGTTTCGAGCTCGGACTTTTGTCCGGCGGCGACGAGCGCAGCGTCGCGCTTGTACAGCGACGGACCGAGGGACTTGCCGATTGCCTCGAGTAGCTCCCGGTTCACCGGGATCTTCTGCTCTTTCATCTGCTTGACGCAGCCATCCATAACGTCGTCGAATTTGCTCATGTGGTTTCCCCTTTGGGTCTCGGCGTTGCTCGCCGCCTCCGACGTTAGCAAGCTGCGACAGGCCGTGGGTGAGGACACGGTCGCTCTAATCCACGCCAACGTCGAGCAATGGCCCGCGCCACACGGTCCGAACGGGACAGCGGCTAGGAGCGTGGTCGGCAACAATGGTGTCGAACCGGGCGTAGAAACCGTGCGAGTATGACGGGGATGGATGCCCCGGTGCGTGTCGTTATCGTGAGCCGTGCGCCGCACGGAGGCCACCCGCGGTATTGCGCGGAGTTGGCTCGCGCCCTTCACGACGAGGGGGCCGCGGTCGCTATTGCGCAACCGGCGAGCGCCTTTGCTGATTCGGCTGATCTTTTTGAAGGAGTGCCGATCGAGCGGGTCAGGATCCCCGATGTGTCGGCTGGGTGGCATCGTCAGGAAGCAGCGATTGTCTCCTTTCTGCATCGCCGTGGCGGCCCAGGAATCGTTGTGTTCGAGGAGTCGTCGCCCCTTCGTGCCGCCTCGCTGTTGCTGCTCAATGCACGAACGTCGTGGCGACTCGCAACGATGGTTCACAACACTCGTCCCCACGGTGCGGGTCGGGTAGATCGGCTGCGTCATGTGCTTGGTCTCGCCGCGCTTTCGGTGCCGCACCGAGTCCTTGTGCACAACGAACTTCAGCGTGACGAGCTGATGGCATTTCCAATGGTTCGAGCGTCCTCGATCGACGTTGTGCCTCATGGAGTCTGGACCGAGTGGCGTGCCACTGCCAGCCCGGAGCGTTCGTTTGATGCGCCGGTTACCAAACTGCTGATGTTTGGTGTGATGCGAGCAAATTCCGGACTGCGGAATCTCGAGGAGCTGGCTCGACGGCTCAGTTTCGAGCGCCCGGAGGTTTCCATTTCGGTGATTGGCCGGCCGTCGTCGAGCGACGTTTCGGCCCAACTTGATCGGCTCGCTGCGATACCAACGGTTGAAGTGCAGCAACGGTTCGTTGCGAACAGCGAAGTCCGCAATGTGTTCGACAGCCACGATGCACTGGTTCTGCCGTATACGAACTACACGTCCGAGAGCGGCGTGCTGATCGAAGCGGTTGGTGCGAAGATGCCGGTCGTGACTGCGGGTGCGGGCTCGGTTGTTGGGCGGGTCCGTGAGCTTGGCATTGGGCCAGCGCCGGAGGGTTCGCTGTATGACCAGACCATCGCAATGCTCGATGCGTCCCCGCAGCAGCGCCAGCACTGGGACGATTTGCTGGTCGCAGCCCGGAGCACGTTGTCGTGGAACGCGCACGCTCGGATCCTCCTCGCCAGCTGAGTTACAGCGAAGCTGCGGTTACAGCGAAGCTGGTCGTGTGTGTCTGTGGTCAGTCAGCGGGGAAGAACCTGCGCTGGAGCCGTTGCATTGCCCCCAGCCAACTCTCGATGTCGGCACCCTTGTGTCGAACGTATTCGGCTACCTGTGGGTGGGGGAGGATGTGAAAGGACTCTGCGTTGAGACCAGCAATAACGGCGTCGGCAACATCGCTCGGCTCGATGAGGCCCTGCGCAACGACGTTTGCAACTGCGGGGTCGTCGCTGTTCGTCATTGCTGTACGAACACCCTGCGGGCACAGTACCGACACTGAAATATTCTCATCGGCGTGGGTGATGGCGAGCCATTCTCCAAACGCGACCGCAGCGTGTTTGGTGACGGTGTAGGGGGCGGTGCCGAGATTCGACAGCAGGCCCGCAGCCGACGCCGTGGTGAGTAGGTAGCCGCCGCCTCGTTCTTGCCAGCGGGGGATCATGTGTCGAGCTGCCCACACGTGGTGCATAACGTTGATCTCCCAAATGTTTTGCCACTCGTCGTCGGGCACCTCGGCTCCACCCGGTTGCCCGCCAATGCCGGCGTTTGCAACAAAGAGGTCGATGGGCCCGAATTGGGCTTCGGTCTCCTCGATGAGCGAGAGGATGCTGGATTCGTTTGATACATCGGCGTGAATCGGGTGTGCACCGATCTCGTGGGATGTGGCATCGAGGTCTGTGGTGATATCGGAAGCAACGACCGCCTTGGCCCCAACAGCGACGAATCGGGCGGCTAGGGCATGTCCAATTCCGGCTCCGGCTCCGGTGACGACAACAACTTTGTCTTGAATGTCCATGCGAGATCTCCTCTGGGTCGCCCGCCTCTGCTGCACGTGTCGCCCGCTTCTATGAAATTAAGCCATTCGTGCTGTTTGCGAGCGGCCGAGCGCGGCTACCGTGAGAGTACGGCAAGAACGGAATGTCAGCCTCCATCTGTAGGTTGCTTTCTATATTCGGAATCAGAAAATCTGATTCCACACGATCGAAGGGCATGTCATGACCGACACCGTAGAAGTCAACATCAACGAAGCCCTCGCTCTGATCGACGAGTGCCTTGGGCTCACAATGTCGCGCGAGCTGATGAGCACGACCGAAGTTGCCGACCTGCTTCTCGACGTACGCTCCATCCTCGCTGCTGCACCAACGCCAACAGCGATACCTGAGCCAGTTCCAGCAGTGACCTGAGCGTCCTACTCGACCACCGACGGGTCAGGAACGTGACGAGACACGAGAAACTCGAACGACACCTGAAATGCTCGCATTTCGGCGAGGTCATCTCGCGCGATAATTGCGGCTTCGTCTGAGATTGACGAACCATTGGGTGCCTTCATCAACGCTTCGCACACTCGCTCGAGCGTGACGAACGCGCTGATTGCCTCTCCCACGCTCGGGCCTGTGCTGAGCAGCCCATGGTTTGCGAGGATGCTGACGGTGTTGTCTCCCAATGATGCGGCAATCCTGACGCCACTGTCGCGCCCGAGAATCTGCACTTCTTCCTCGTCAAATAGCGACCACCGGTCATGGAAAGAACACGCTTCCTGGGTGATGGGTTCGATCGGCCTTCGTGTTGCTGCAAAGGGCGTCCCCCACGGCGTGTGGGTGTGCGCAACGCCAACCACGTCATGTCGGGCCTCGTGTATGGGGTGGTGGATGTAGTACGCCGTCGTGTTGATTTCGACGTCTGGAGCACCACCTTCGACCACGGTTCCGTCGGGTCCAACAAGGACGAGATCGCGCATCGTTGCCTTCTCGAAGCCGTACGGGTACCGCAGTAACCAGATGTGATCGGTGAGTTCAGGGTCGCTCGCCGTGATATGTCCGTCACCCAAATCGCCCCAGCGCAGGCTCGCGAAGATTCGATAGCCGAGGGCAATCTCGCGTTTGCGTTTCTGACGTTCCCGTTCGATTTCGCTGGACATGGCCTCAGTGTGTCAGAGCAGTTGGCCGCTGTGCTAGACGCGACGGAGAACTCGAACGAGTGCAGGTTTGAGCGCTCGGGCGAGCACCCAACCGGTCGCCGCGCCCGCAGCCACATCGGTTGCATGATGAATGCGCACGTGGATTCGGCTCGTCGACACCACAGCGGCGATCGCTCGAACGCCGAATGTGGCGAAACGTCCCATGCCTGGGGTAATGAACGACGCTGCGACGACGGCTGCACTGGCGTGACCCGATGGAAAGCTCGATGTCTTTGGTTTGCGTAGTTTCATGGGGCGATCGTCGACCTGTGGTCGCTCGCGTTCGAACAACGACTTGATTGGGCCGTTCACGAGGGCCGCTTCGATACCTAGTGCTGCACTTGTGGCGATGGCCCGCTTCGGGTCTCGAAGCACAACGGCCTGAGCAAGAGACAGTCCGTGCCAGATCTTGGAGAAGTTGGCTGCTTCTGACGCACCGTAGAAGACCTTGTCGGCGCCAGGAATTGCCCGAATGGTGTCCCACGCCGAATCGACGGCGTCGTCGATGGGCTGGAAGGTGTTGGGTACTTTGATCCGCTTGCTCACGCCTTTGCAACGCTAGACGGTTTAGGCCTCAGCGGCTACCGGCGCAGCGGGAGGTGGCGGCATCTCGGTGGACTCGGTGGTCTCGGTGGTCTCGACCTCGGTGCGGGAGCGGCGCAGGCGGCGCATCCCAAGGAGGGCAAGCCAGGCAAACGGGGCCAATACGAGCAGCGGAATGATGAAGCCCACGAGCACCTGGGCAAAGGCCCAGAGGCTGGAGAGCAGCGACGTCGCTGCATCGAAGCCATCGCCGAAGCCTGCGGTCCGGGCACCTTGGTCGACCGAGATGTGTGGGGTCAACGTTGTACGAACAACGTCGCCAGCAGCCTCTGTGGACGTGCCGTTGGTAGGCGTTGCGGTAATCGTGACCCGCATGTTGAGGCTGCGCTCGGCGGTGAGGTCATAGGCCAACATGAGCGCTTGGCCCGGCTGGAGGTCGTCGGCGTCGCCAAAGACGACGGTGAGATCTTCGTCATCGAGGTCCAGCACGCTGTCGGTGAAGAGCACGTTGGTCAGCGCTTGGTCACCAACATTGATGATCTCGAAGCACACGGTGATGTCGTCGCCAGGTTCGGTCGAACCTCCACCGGTACCCGGGCACCCAACACCAGCATCGTGTCCTTCATAGCGTGACGTCGATACCTCAATGCCGTTGCGAACTTCGTCCTGAACAATCGTCAGCGTGATGGTTGCGAGATCGATCTGGTCGCGGATTGTTCGCAGGCTCCCACGAAGGAGTTCGAGGTCGCTCTCACGGTTGAGTAGCTGTTGTTCGAGGCGAGCGAAGTTCTCGACGTTTGCTGCGTTCTCCATGGCGGTGCGCAGGCGTTCGACCCCGAGCTCGGTCGTGGTGATGCGGCCCTGAAGATCGACGACACGTTCGGTTACGTCGTCGGTTGTGATGCGCTGGCTGCGCAGCTCGCCAAATCCTCCGAGGGCCTCGAGGGCAGCGGAGAAGTCGTCAGGGCGAACCTTAAACGTGAGGGTCGTTTCGGGTCGGTTGCCGCCGGTCGACTCTTCGCCGAACACAAAGCCACCGAGCTCGCTAATGGCTTCGGTGGCTTGTCGACCTGACGTGGCAACATCGTCGACCTCGATGGTGAGCACGGCGGTAAAGATGATGTCACGTCCGAGATCGTTGGGAGTTTGGGCAGGGGTACTGCTGGCGGATGCGGCGAGCTGTTGAGCATCGGCGCTCGCTGGCGACGGAGCGTCCTCCATGGCTTCTTCGTTGTCTTCCATGGCTTCTACTTCATCTTCCATGGCTTCTTCGTCTTCCATGGCTTCTTCGTTGGCTGAAACGAGTCGGGTATCGATCGCGTCGGCCGATGTCTCGGCTGCGTCGGTCACGCTGTCGAACGTCTCACCGCTGCAGGCCGCGGCGAGTAGCGCCACGATGGCAAGGAGCAGCCAAAGCCGCAAAACGCCGTGACGTTGCTTCGGCTGAATATGGTGAATTCGCGTGTGTGTAGCCATGAGGTTTCCTGGTTCTTTCGGGGTTCTCATGTCCTGATACGACCCCACCGCGGCGCTGGTTCCCGAAAATTTGCGAATACTCGTTGGTGTGAACTGTGGCGGGGTGCGCATGGGCGCGATGCTGGGCAGTTACCGTCGAGGAGTGCAAAAGCGAACCGACCTCCGCAACATCGCCATGATCGCCCACGTCGATCACGGCAAAACCACCCTCGTGGACGCCATGCTGCGTCAGGGCGGAGTGTTTAGTGACCACGGCGAAGCCGTCGAGCGGGTCATGGACAACACCGACCTCGAAAAAGAAAAGGGCATCACCATCCTCGCAAACAATGCGGCAATGCATTGGAAGGCCGCAGATGGTACCGACACCAAGATCAACATCGTCGACACGCCTGGCCACGCCGACTTCGGTGGTGAGGTCGAGCGAGCGCTCACCATGATCGACGGCGTGATCCTCCTCGTCGACTCGAGCGAAGGCCCACTTCCGCAAACACGATTCGTACTCGGCAAGGCCATGGCACGTGGCCTTCCCGTCGTCCTTGTGATCAACAAGATCGACCGCCCCGATGCACGCGTCGATGAGGTCGTCGACGAGGTCTACGAACTCTTCATGGACATCGGCGCCGACGATGACCAGATCAACTTCCCAATCGTCTACACCTGTGCCCGCGACGGCTACGCCCAGATGGACGCCGACGGCGAACAAGGCACCGACATGTCGCCACTGTTTGAAACCCTGATCGACACGATTCCTCCCTACGAGTACGAAGAGGACGCGGCGACCCAGGTGTGGGTCACGAACCTCGACGCATCCCCATATGTTGGTCGCCTCGCGATCTGCCGGGTGATGCAGGGGACGATCAAGAAGGGTCAACAAGTGGCCTGGATGCAGGAAGATGGCACCGTCACGAACCAAAAGGTCGTCACCCTCACCGCGACCGAAGGTATCGATAACGTCGACATCGATGACGCTGGCCCGGGCGAGCTGGTGCAGATCTCGGGTATGGAAAGCGTCATGATCGGCGACACCCTCGCCGATCCGGCTAACCCAATCGCCCTTCCGACCATCACCGTCGACGAGCCCACTCTGTCGATGACCATCGGCACGAACACGTCGCCGCTCGCTGGCAAGGACGGCGACAAATTGACCGCCCGCCAAATCAAAGACCGGCTCGACAAAGAGCTCGTCGGCAACGTGTCGATTCGCGTCTTGCCAACGGACCGTCCGGACAACTTCGAAGTCCAAGGTCGTGGTGAGCTCCAACTCGCTGTGCTCGTCGAGACAATGCGGCGCGAAGGCTTCGAGCTCACTGTTGGTAAGCCTGCTGTTCTCACGAAAGAGATCGACGGCACGCTCCACGAACCGACCGAGCGTCTTACGATCGACATTCCCGAAGAGCATGTCGGTGGCATCACCCAACTCTTGGGCGAGCGCAAAGCCAAGATGGAGAACATGGCCAACCACGGCGATGGTTGGGTCCGTCTCGAGTACATCGTCCCGGCCCGAGCGCTCATTGGCTTCCGGACCGGCTTTCTCACCGAAACCCGCGGCACCGGCCTAGCGAACCACGTGTTCGAAGGCTGGATTCCGTGGCAGGGCGAGATCCGCATGCGCAACAAGGGCTCGATCGTGGCCGACCGCACCGGCACCAGCACGACGAACGCAATCCAGAATCTGCAGGAACGTTGCCTGTTCTACATTCCGCCAAGTGTCGATGTCTACGAGGGCATGATCATTGGAGAGAACCCTCGCAATGAGGACATGGACGTCAATATCTGCAAAGAGAAGAAGCTCGACAACATTCGCACCCAGTCATCGGACGACACGATCCGAATTACGCCGCCAAAGGTGCTGTCGCTCGAGGGAGCGCTCGAGACGATCGCCGACGACGAATGTGTCGAGGTCACGCCAGAGAATGTCCGGCTGCGCAAAGTCAATCTGGATTCGACAACGCGTGCTCGCGAAATCAAGCGGATGAAGAACGCTCGAGAAGCCGCTGACGCATAGCTGACCGCTGCGGCAAGGACTCCGGCGTTACGTTGCCGCGGTCCTGGGTCACCGAGCGATGTTTCGAACCCTCAGGCGAGAAGCTCGAGTTTCGGAAGCCTGTTAGGGCTGAGTAACGACTGCTCCCGGACCGCTGAACATGCCCCTTTTCCAGCGCTTTGGTGTGGCGACGATCGCCCTTGGGTAGTCCTCGAACATCCAGCGGCCAAAGTTCCGACGTGTCCAGTCGTTGGTGCCGACCGCTGCGAGTGCAGCCTCTGCGGCCTTTGGCTTGGAGAGGACCTTTCCAAGAAGCGAGGCCATTTTGTGGTCGGCGACGAGTTCGTCGCGAACAGCGGTGGAATATGCGAGCGATATCTGGCTGAAGTCATTCGGGTGTTCGAGGATCGCTGCGGCTGCATCTCGTCCGGTGAGTAGCGCTTGACCTATGCCTTCGCCGGTCAGCGTGTCACACGCCATGGCAGCATCGCCGACGAAGAGCGTGTTCGGGGCAACGAGCGATGCGTGGTCGATACGAGCTGGGATTGGCCATGCTCGGTGCGGGCTTTCGGGGATGGCGTTGGGGCCGATGACCTCACGGATGTGGGGGCGATTGAGCAGTTCGGGCCAGAGCGGTTTCATCTCCTGGGTCGAGATCCCGCTTCCCCGCAGGATGCCAAAGCCGACGTTGGCTCGACCGTCGGCAAGTGGAAACGACCACACATAGCCAGGTAGTACGTCCGGTTCAAACCAAATCCAGAGTGCGCTTTCAGCTTTCGGGCCAACGTTCGCAAAGTATTGGCGGAAGGCGTGCCAGTCGCCGCGGTAGTTCTCGATGTGGAGACCGAGAAGTTTGCGGAGTGGCGACCACATACCGTCGGCGGCGATGCAGTGTTTGGCTTGGATGACTTCGCCCGAGTCGGTCGTCAGCATCACGCCGTTCGTTGTGTCGATACCGGTGATCTTGTGGCCAAACATTGGTGTTGCTCCAGCCGAGGTGGCGAAGTCGACGAGTGCGTGGTCGAGTTCGCTGCGCCGGGCGACCGCTGCGTAAAGGCCGGGTCCGTCGGGAAGGGGGATGTCGTGTTCTCGCCCCGATGGGGCCCGAAGTTTTGCACCGTGGATGGGCGTGAACGAGGGGATTGCCTCGGCGGAGAATCCCATGTCTTCGAGCTGGCGCAGGCAGAGGGTTGTGAGGCCGTCACCGCAGAACTTGTCTCGAGGAAACGTTGCCTTGTCGATGAGCAGAACGTCATGGCCAGATGCGGCGAGCGAGTGGGCTGCAGCGGCGCCCGCTGGGCCTGCGCCGACTACCGCAGTTTCAACAGTGATCACGAGCTAAGGGTAGCTAGCGCCACTGCATCTCGACGGTCTCAGCAGCCATCTCGCCGCTACCGGCACATTTGGGGTCTGACCCCAAATGTGCCGGTAGCGGTTAGGCGGTGTCTTGTTGTGCTGGTGCTGCGAGGTCTTCGGCGGGTGGACTGTCGGCTCCAGGATCTGACGTATCAGGATCTGACGTATCAGGATCTGGATCTGGATCTGACGCATCTGCCGGCGGAGCATCAGCAGGAGGCGCATCTTGCGTTGGGGGTTGATCAGCCGGCTGTGCTGGCGGGTCAGGAGCGCCATCGCCAGCGCCATCGTCCTCGGGCTCGTTCACCGGCTCTGGGTTCTCGTTGCCGGGGTCGGTGGTTTCTGGCGCTGTTGGGGCCGCTTCTCCCTCAGGAACCCCTTCACCGTCAGCGTTGCCCTCTTCGTCCTCGCCGTTGCCCTCATCGTCTTCGCCGTTGTCCTCATCGTCTACGGGAACGGTAGTCGTGGGCGGTGGAGCATCCGGGTCGTCGGTCGGCTCACCGTCACAGCCAATGCCTTCCTGACGGTAGATGGCAAAGACCGAATCCACATCGGTGGTTCCATCGACGAAGGTTCGGGTCCGTTCAGTCGTCACCCGAGTGCACGCAACCTGGACAGTGTTTTCGAACTGGCCGGTCTGTTCAGCGTCGGCCCATTTGGTCGAATACAACTCGACGGTAATCGAGTTCGACGTCGTCGTTGGCCAGATCAGAATGCCATACGGCGTTGGGTTGTGAATCTCCAGCTGCGGAGCCGGCCACGAGATCGTTGCTTCGCGACCATAGGGGTAGCGGCTGAAGTAGATCGTGTGCGCCTGATACTGGTCGAATTCGAGGCCAGCAAAGAACGCTGCGTTAAAAATCGTGGTCGCGTACTGGCTGATGCCGCCACCCACCGAATCGGTCAAGTGGCCGTTGATAATCGTGCCCGCAGGAACAAATCCGTTCGCTCTCGTGCGCTGGCCAACGCGTTCGTTGAGCGACCATGTCTCGCCGGGTTCAATGATGTGGCCCCGGGTAATCTCGGCGATGCGCTCGATGTTGATATTGCGGTCTTGGCCGGCGGTGTAGCGGGTCGTGAAGCTGCCAACCAGCTCCTCGATACCGAGGCTCTCGGCCCATTCGACGCCTCGTTCGCCGTCGACCGAATCCAGAGTGAGCGTCGTGGTCGCCACATTGGACGTGAGTGCACGGGCAATTCGATTCGCCGACGCTTCATTGTTGCAACAACGCGTGCCCGGTGTGCCGGGCACAATGACCACAGTGCCAGGTTCGTCACCCTCGCCAGGTTCGACTCGGAACGTGGCCTCGCCGCCGTCGGTGCCGACGTCACCAAAAATCGCATCCAGTTCGTTTGCAAGGCCGTCGTAGTCGACCGAGACAACCCATTGGCCGTCGAGCCATTCGACAGTAGTCGCCTCACCAAGGACCGATGCTGACAAGACACCCTCCTCGCCGCCCGCCGACACGTTCAGCCCACCGGCGATACGTTCGTTCAACTCCGCGGCATAGGCGCTCGCGTCGTCGTTGCTGACCTCGGCTCGAATTGGAGTGAAGGGGACATCGAGCGCGTCGACATCGTCATTGGAGATTGCTGCAGTGAGCAAACGCAGTAGTGTCTCGATGTCGGGAGTGCTTCCCGGAATCGACGGGTTCATGACGAACGCATCGCCGTCGAAGATGACGCCTGCGTTGGTTGGATCGGCCGTGCCGGCCGAAAGCCCCGACACCCGACTAGTGAGGGTGTCGGTCGCAGTCGAGGTTGGGTTACCGGACGCATCGACCAGCGACGTTGGATCGATATCGAAGAACCGGTCGCCGGTAGCGACGCGCACTGTTCGCGACTCGACCACTGCGGATTCGGCCGCCGATGCTTGCGAGTCGCCGTCGCCGAAAACACCGCATCCCGACAGAAGCCCCGAAATGAGTAACGCCCCGAGCAGCCACGAATGCACGCCGCGCACGCTGCTTGCACTGCTCACGACGGGGGCACGGTGTCCACGGTGAAGTAAGGGGATGCTCACAACAGCCTTAGCTGGGGCGATTCGATTCCGCGGAGCTCGTCATAGTCGACTTCGACACAATCGATCGACCGCTCGCTCGCAAGAACTTTGGCCTGTGGCTTGATCTCTTGAGCAACAAACACTCCCCGAACCGGGGCGAGGCGGGGATCTTGGTTAAGGAATTCGAGGTAACGGCTGAGCTGTTCCACGCCGTCGATCTCGCCCCGACGCTTCACCTCGATGGCGACAACGGCATCGTCCTCGTCGCGGCACAACAAATCGACCGGTCCAATGCCGGTGGGATACTCGCGTCGTACCAGCTTGTAGCCAGCAGCGATCGAGGTTGGGTCGTTGGCCAACAGCTCTTGAATGTGGGCTTCAACCCCGTCTTTGATGAGACCGGGGTCGACGCCGAGATCCCAACTGCTATCGCTCAGAATCTCATGGATAGTGATGATGAGGGTCTCGCCCTTCGGGCTCACGACGCGCCATTCGGCGCCATCTTCGATCAGTCGATTTGGCGCGTTCATCCAGTTCAACGGCTTGTACGCGCCCCCATCGGCGTGGATCGCCACACAGCCGTCGGCTTTGACCATAATCAGCCGGGTGGCTTCAGGGAGATGGGCGGTAAGGCGACCGTCATAGTCGACGGTGCATCGGGCTACAACAAGGCGCACGGGGGAGAGGTTAGGCGAGGTTTCCGCTTGGTTCTAAGCGGCCACTCCGGGTGAGGTCCCCAGGTGCTCCCTCGTTGTGCTGTCTGGCCAGTATCTACGGGCCCGCGAACCCGTCGATGCGCTTCTCCCGGGCCGATGCGGGCGACCATGACGGCGACCCAACATTTTGCCCGATCGGTTGAGCCATAGGCTGTTCGGGTGTCCAAACCGCTCCACAGCAGGCAGGAAAACGAGTGTTAGACCGAAGCGAAGAACAACACGAGGTCATTCGAGCCGAAGTTCGTCGCTTGTGCGACGCGTACGGCAACGAGTACTGGCGCAGCCTCGAACCGTCGACCTATCCCGAAGAGTTCGTGCGCGAACTCACCACACACGGTTGGCTCAGCGCGCTCATTCCCGAGGAATACGGCGGAGGAGGGCTCAGCCTTGGAGGGGCATCGGTCATTCTCGAGGAGATCGCGGCAAGCGGCGGAAATCCAAGCGCATGTCATGCACAGATGTATGTGATGGGCACGCTCCTGCGTCATGGCAGCGAGGCCCAAAAACAGCGCTACCTCCCCGACGTGGCAAATGGGAACATGCGACTGCAAGCGTTCGGTGTCACCGAGCCAGCCGCCGGTTCAAACACGACGGCGGTGCAAACCCGCGCCGACCGCGACGGCGACACCTACCGAGTCAACGGACAGAAAGTGTGGACGAGCCGAGCCGAACACTCCGACCTCATGGTGCTCCTTGCCCGCACGGCGCCGGCAGGGTCGGGGAACGATCGGTTGCAGGGCCTCTCGGTATTTCTCATCGAAATGCGCAACGCCGATGGAACCCTCATCGACGGGCTCACGATCAATCCAATCTCGACGATGATGAACCACAGCACGACCGAGGTCTTTTTCGATGACGTCGTGATCCCTGCCGACTCGCTTATTGGGGTCGAGGGCGACGGTTTTCGCCACATTCTGGGAGGCATGAACGCCGAGCGCATACTCATCGCTGCCGAGTGCATCGGCGACGGGCGCTTCTTCATCGAGCGGGCATCGGCCTACGCCCGAGAGCGGGTGGTGTTCGATCGTCCAATCGGCCAAAACCAAGGCGTGCAGTTTCCGTTGGCGAAGGCCCACATCCAGATCGAAGCAGCGAACCTGATGCGCTGGAAGGCAGCGGACCTCTACGACATGGGACAACCCCATGGAGTCGAGGCCAACATGGCCAAACTCCTCGCGAGTGAAGCATCGTGGGCGGCGGGCAACGCCGCGGTCGACACACACGGCGGATACGGGTTTGCGACCGAGTACGACATTGAACGCAAGTTGCGAGAGACACGCCTGTACCAAGTGGCGCCAATCAACAACAACCTGATCCTCGCGTTCGTCGGGCAGAAGTGTCTCAACCTGCCAAAGAGCTACTGACCGTCGGCGAACTTCCATCAGCTGCACCAATGGGCGAATATGGGAGTGGAGGACAAATCATGGGTACCGATGCAGCAACCGACACACCACATACCGACCGCCTCGCCGCCGAACGAGATCGGTGGGTGTCATCGAGCGTCAACGGACGACCCTTCTTTGTCGAACGGGCTGAAGGCGCTCGGCTGTGGGACGTTGACGGACGCGAGTTTCTGGATTTTGTGGGCGGCATCGGAACCGCAAACCACGGCCACAGCAACCCCGACGTCATCGCCGCGGTCAGAACCCAGTTAGACAACTACCTGCACCAGTGCTTCTCGTTGCATAGCTACGAGCCCTACGTCGACGTTTGTCGACTACTCACCGAGTGCCATCCAGGCGACTTCGCAAAGAAGGCATTTCTTGCCAACTCTGGCGCCGAAGCAGTGGAGAACGCGGTCAAGATCGCCCGCTACTTCACCGGACGCGATGGCATTATCTGTCTCGACAATGCCTTTCACGGCCGCACCCTGTTGACGATGACGCTAACGGCCAAGGTGCGGCCCTACAAGCTTGGCATGGGCCCGTTCGCCCCCGAGATATACCGAGCACCCGGCCCGTACCCGTTCCGCGGGATCACCTCGAAGAACGCGATCGACGGGCTGCATCGTGTGTTCAAGAACCAGGTCGACCCAAGCAACGTGGCGGCCATCATCTACGAGCCGGTCCAGGGCGAAGGCGGGTTCTTGCCAATGCCCAACGACTACCCAATGCGACTCCAGGAGATCGCCGCCGAGCACGGGATTTTGATCATTGCAGACGAGGTGCAGTCCGGCATGGGTCGTACCGGAACGCCCGCTGCGGTCGAACACTACGGCGTGACTCCAGAGCTGATCACCTGGGCAAAGTCGATGGGCGGCGGGTTACCAATCTCGGGGGTGACCGGACGCGCCGACATCATGGACAGTGTGCACACGGGAGGCATCGGCGGCACCTACGGCGGCAATCCGCTGTCGTGTGCGGCAGCCAAGGTGGCAATACGCCAGGTGCTCGACCCAAACTTCCAAGACGCGGCTAAGGCGTTGGGTGCCCGCATGCGTAGCCGTCTCGACGAGCTCGGCGATCGTTTCGACGCGATTGGCGAGGTTCGAGGGCTCGGCCCAATGCTCGGCATCGAGATCGTCGATGGACATGGTCAGCCCGACGCGGCAACAACGGCGGCCATTGTTGGTCACGCCTTTGATCGGGGGCTGATCCTGATGGGTGCCGGGCTCGACTCGAACGTCATACGAGTGCTCGTACCGTTGGTCGCGACCGAGGCCGACATTGCCGAGGGGATGGACGTTCTCGAGCAATCGTTGCTGAGCGCCACAAAACCCGCTCCATAAGTTTCGCTAGCGCGTGAAGCGGTTGCGCCAGCCCTTCACCATTGCGTTGTCTGCACTGCGCTCGGTCGCCATGCGTTTTTGGATGAGCTCTCGCCGCGCCTTGAGATCGTTGTACGTCACTGATTCGGTCGAACGGTCGATGCCGATGCTGTCCTTGAACGATGTCAGGTCAACCTCGAGTTCTTGCCCGGCTTTGCCCATCTCGCTCGCAAGGCGTTGTCCATGGTTTTGGGCAAAGTGTGTGGCGATGGCGGTGACCTCGCCAAAGAGGTCGAGGTCGGGGGCCAGGGTGCCGATCGCAGCATCGACAAACATCAGGTTCTTTACGAACAACATGAGCTCTTTCGGAAGGCGAGCCCCATAGCCGAGGAGGAGCTTGACGAACTTTTGGAGTTCCTCGATGAGCTCGTCAGGAGTGAGCGCTGTTGGGTCGATGGGGGCACGGTCGAGGCCGAGGTCATGGAAGACAACATCGAGGTCGGTATCGGGTGGCAACGCTCCGAGGTCTCGGATCGCGGCGAGCTGACCCTTCACATCGCTGATCATTCCCGACATCAAGAGCCGCAGGAAGGCTTGCCGCTTCTTCTCGCTCAACCGACCCGTGATGCCAAAGTCGAACAGTGCAGTGCGGCCGTCGGGCTGGACGAACAGGTTGCCGCCGTGCAGGTCGCCGTGGAAGACACCGTGGATCATGGCCCCTTCGAGGAAACCAATCATGGAGGTGCGAACAATCTCGTGCGTGTCGATTCCGGCGTCTTTGATGCCGGCAACGTCGTCGAATTTGAACCCGCTGAGCTCTTCCATGACCATGACCCTTCGAGTCACCAGCGTCGGGTGCGGACGGGGGATGACGTACGCGGTTTGGCCGAGCTGGCGAAGCGACATGGCAACGTCGACCATGTTTGCTGCTTCGAGGCGGAAGTCGAGTTCTTCGGTGATGGTTTCTGCAAATACTTCAACGAGTGCCGGAGGGTTTGCGAGCGCCGCGACAGGGATACGGCCAATGAGGAACGGTGCGAGCCACGCCATGACCTTGAGGTCTTGGTGGACGAGTTCGCTCACGGTTTGTCGCTGCACTTTGACAACGACCTCTTTGCCGCCGCCGGGGGTGATGTGGTCGGCGAGGACGGCTCGATGTACCTGTGCGATCGACGCTGCGGCCAGCGGTTCGCGATCGAACGTGGAGAATACCGCTTCGAGCGGTTTGCCGAGGTCGGATTCGACGACGGCCCGAACCGTGTCGAAGGATTCGGCTGGGACTTGGTCACGGCACTTGATGAACTCGTCGACGAGTTCGGTTGGAAAGATGCCTTGGCCGCTCGAGATGATCTGTCCGAGTTTGATGTAGGTGGGCCCCAAGACCTCGGCGGCTTCTCGAAGGCGCCGCGATACGTCCGCGGTCGATTCCGAACCGCCCTTGCGGCGGCCGGTCAGATACCAAAGGCCAATGGCGCCGCCAAGGCGCCCAGCAACCTCGATGAGTCTCCCGCCCGCGGGCATTCGAGTTGGTCGAATGAGGCCGGGAATCTGACGTTCGACGGTGGAACGGATGGTGTCGACGCGGTCGCGCCATCGAGCGCCTTCTAACGTCACCTGCCATGGTCCGTCGTCACTGAACGCCGCGAGGGCGAGGTCGCCTTCGAATTCAGGGGTGCCGGTTGAAGAGTCGGCCAAATCAGTCATGGAACCAGTGTGCGCTGAGCGCGCAACAAATGTGTGCCGCAGCGGAGGTTCTTGGCGCTTGTCGTGCCGCCAACGGTCACGTATTGAACGATCGTTCAGTATCGTGATATTCATTGGGCTATGACACGCCCAAACATCCTGTTCGTGATGGCAGATCAGCTGGCCCCACACTTCACGTCGACCTATGGGCATGAGGTCGTGAAGACCCCGAACCTCGATGCACTCGCTGAGCGGGGGACACGTTTCGACGCGGCCTATTGTCACTCGCCTCTGTGCGCCCCAGCTCGCTTCACGATGCTCTCGGGGCAACCCGTTTCGGCGATCGGTGCGTGGGACAACGCGAGCGAGTTCCCGGCCGCCACGCCGACCCTGGCACATCACCTGGCGCTCGCTGGCTACCGCACGGTCCTCAGCGGGAAGATGCACTTTGTTGGCCCCGACCAATTGCACGGGTTCGAGGAACGCCTTACGACCGACATCTACCCCGCCGATTTTGCGTGGACCCCGAATTGGGAACGGGCAGATGAACGCATCGACAAGTGGTACCACAACATGGACGTGCTTCAAGACGCTGGCGAGGCAGTCACGACCTACCAGCTCGACTACGACGAAGAGGTGGGCTTTGCGGCTCGGCGTCGGTTGCTCGACATGGTTCGAGACGACGATGATCGGCCATTCTTCCTCTGCGCATCGTTCATCCACCCACACGACCCATACGTGGCTCGCCCTGAGTGGTGGAACCTCTACGATCACGACGAGATCGACATGCCCGACGAGTGGGACCTCGATTCGCTCGACCCACACACGCTCCGCATCCGCACCGGCATCCAAGCCGACACCGTTGGCTACACCGACGAGCAGGTGCGCAACGCGCGCCATGGCTACTACGCGAACGTCAGCTATTTCGACGATCAGCTCGGGCAACTGCTCACGACGCTCGAATCGTGCGGGCGTCTCGATGACACGATCGTCATCGTCACGAGCGACCACGGCGACATGTTGGGCGACCGTGGGGCATGGTTCAAGATGTCGTTCCACGAGCGATCGGCCCGCGTGCCGTTGGTCGTGGCTGGTCCGGGCGTTGCGCAAGGATCGATCGACAACGCCTGTTCGCACCTCGACTTGTTGCCCACGCTCGTCGATATTGCGGGTGGGTCGAACCTCGATAGCGACCTGCCAGGTCGCAGCCTTGTGCCTGCATGGTCGGGTCGTGAAGATCCGGTCGATGAGACCTTCGGCGAGTACACCGCTGAGATGACGTCGGCGCCGATCTTTATGATCCGCCGAGGCCCATACAAATACATTCACTGCGCCACCGACCCAGCGCAGCTTTACGACGTGGCGGCCGACCCGCTGGAACGGGCCAACCTGGCTGGCGATCCGGCCTATGCCGAGATGGCGGCGGCGTTCGCCGCCGAGGTCGCCGACCGTTGGGATTCCGACGCGATCACTGCTCGTGTGGTCGAATCGCAGCGCACCCGCCACCTCCTTCACGAGGCAATGTCATCGGGGCCGCTCGTTTCGTGGGATCACTTGCCGGTCAACGACGTGGCGAACGCCTACGTGCGAAATCATCAAGACTGGGCTGAGGCCGGCCCGAAGATGCGATTTCCGCGGTTCGAGCAATGAGTACGGTCGGAAACGAGTCGATAGCGACCGGCTGGGACCCAAACCCCAGTGCATCACAGTCACTGCACGCCGACGCCTACACCGAACCTCGATGGTTCGATGTGGACCAAAAACACATTGTTTCGAACAGCTGGCAGTGGGTCTGTCACGCGGAGAAGCTTCGCCGTCCCGGTAGCTATGTCACCACCACCGTTGCCGACATGGCAATCGTGGTCGTGCGGAACGCCACTGGCGACCTGCGGGCGTTCTACAACGTCTGCAAACACCGCGCACATCATCTGCTCGTTGGTGAGGGAACCGCCCGAAACATTGTGTGCCCGTACCACGCGTGGAGTTACAACCTCGATGGTCAGCTGATCGCCGCGCGCCACACCGCGAACCTGGTCGACTTTGACTTGGCTGACATTTGCCTCGACGACGTGCTCGTCGAGGAGTTTGCGTCATTCATCTTCGTCAACCTCGATAGCGAGGCGACGAGCTTGGCTGAACAATCCGGCGAGCTGGCAGGCGAAATGGCCGAGTGGGCGCCCGATGTTGCCGATCTGACGTTCGCCCACCGGCTGACATATGAGATTCGAAGCAACTGGAAGAATGTCGTCGACAACTTTTTGGAGTGCTACCACTGCCACGTGGCCCACAAAGATTTTGTGTCTCTTGTCGACATGGACACCTACACCGTGACCACCCACGGCATCTATTCGAGTCATATGGCAAAGGCTGGCACGTCGGAGAACTCGGCGTACGACGTGACAGATGCGGTGGTCACCGACCATGCGGTGTGGTGGTTGTGGCCCAACACCTGCTTCATGCGTTACCCAGGACGGGGCAACATGATCGTCCTCAACATCATCCCGGTTGGCCCGGACCTGACCTATGAGACCTACGACTTCTTCTTGGAGTCGGCCGAGCCAAACAACGCCGAACTCGAATCGATCCGGTACCTCGACGAGGTGCTGCAGGTGGAAGACATCAACTTGGTCGAGAGCGTGCAGCGGGGAATGCAGACACCAGCCTTTACCCAAGGGCGTATCGTCAACGACCCTGCCGGATCTGGTCTGAGCGAGCATGCGCTTCACCATTTCCACGGTCTCGTCCTCGATCAGTACCGAGGAGACACATGATCATGGCAAAGGGGCCGTTGGCTGATCGGGTTGCGCTCGTGACGGGCGGCCGTGGGGGAGCGGGCCGGGCGGTGTGCGAACGGCTAGCAGCCGAGGGCGCATACGTGTACGCCGCCGATCTCACCAATGATGGGTCGATAGGCGGTGAGCCAGGCGCCGGCGAATTCTTGCGTTTCGATGTCACGGCCGAAGATGAGGTGCGCAACGGCATCGCCACCATCGAGGCCCGGCACGGCCGGCTCGACATCGTTGTTAACGCTGCCGGGATCGAGATCGAAAAGACCGTCTCCGACACGACGCTCGACGAATGGAACCAGATATTCGCGATCAATGTGACCGGCACGTTCCTCACGTCGAAACATGCCCTAGAGCTGTTGAGGCGCTCGCCGTGTGCGTCGATCATCAATTTCGGTTCGTACGACGGCTACATCGCGGACCCCAAGCTCGCTGCCTACTGCGCAACGAAGGGCGCCGTGCACATGATCACGAAGGCCATGGCGGTCGATCATGGTCCGGAGGGGATTCGCGTCAACGCGATTTGTCCGGGTTACATCGACACGCCGATGCTCGAACAGTTTTATCCAGACGGCGTCGACCCGAACGAGGCCCGCAAAGAAGCCGAGGCCGTGCACCCGCTCCGAACCATCGGCACACCAGTCGACATGGCCAACCTGGTCTTCTGGCTCGCGAGCGACGAAGCGCGATATGCAACCGGGCAACTTTGGGTTCTTGATGGTGGCTTATCAGCACAGGTCCAACAGATGCGGTTCTAGCACCGACGGCACCTGAAGAGAAACAAAACTCTGGTCCGAGGTGCTGGACCCGGACGGCGGACATCCGTAGGTTCGGTCCTATGTGCACCGACCACCAACGAGACCTCCTCCAAAAAGACTGCCACCACCACGATCATGACGTGACGCCAACAATCACGCGCATCCCGCTGCAGCGGATCAGCCAACCGTCGCGTTGGTCCCGACGACGTCTGCTCGTGTCAACAGGTCTTGGCACGGCCAGCATGGCCATCCTCGCCGCCTGCGGCGGTTCGGCCAGCACAACAGCGGCGACGACCACCACACCTGCTGCGAGCGCCAATGAACCGGACACGACCGCTTCACCAACCGAATCTGAAACAGAAGAAGCCGCCGGAGAGAGCCAAGCTCCGGCGGGTAATTCGGCAGCAGAATTGCAGCTCCAGCACGTCTCGCTCGGCTTTGTATCGGCCTATGTGCTGGTCCGAGGTAACGAAGCAGCGATCGTCGATACGGGCACGTCGGGCAGTGGCGACGCGATCAACGAGGCGCTCACCGACCTCGGCCTTGGTCCATCGAATGTCCGCCATATCGTGCTCACGCACAACCACGGCGACCACGTTGGGGGGCTCGGCGAGCTCGAGGCCGAGATGTCCAACGCAACGGTCTACGCTGGCACCGGCGACATCGGCACGATCCAAACTGCGCTGACCCTCTCCGAAGTTGGAGACGGCGACGAGATCTTTGGCATGGGCGTCGTCAACACCCCTGGTCATACCGTTGGCAGCATCTCGGTCTTCGACAGCGGGACCGGCCTGCTGGTCGCTGGCGATGCCATCAATGGCGACGGTTCGGGTGGAATCACCGGAGCGAACCCCGACTTCACCCCCGATATGGCCGGGGCCAACGCGTCCGTTGCGAAGATGGCGGCACTCATGCCGCAGGTTGCGGCGTTTGGTCATGGCGGCGCGCCGGTGACCGAGGATGTGACCGCCAAACTTGCTGCCATTGGCTAGTCAGCCAACAGCAGCAAGCAGCGTTACGTGGCCAACGATTGCATCAGACCTGACGGCCGAGGAACGCGGCGAGCTGATCGGCAGCACATGAGCCGTCGGCGCACGCTTGTTCGACACCGAACGGCGCCTGACCGTCTTCACCGCGGAACGCTGGCTGAATCATCTGCTGGCTTTGCTGATGAATTGCCGAAGCAAGTTCGGGCGCCAGGTTGGTGTCCTGGCCAGTGGCCTTTGCAATGTCCCAGCCGTGGGTGAACGTGTCGGTCATGGCGAGGCCCATAACAGCGGCGCCGGGCATCTCACCGAATGGCATTGCCACGGTTGCTTCGAGGGCGCCTTCGGCTTGGAAACACGACACGCATTCGGCAACGGCGGCGTCGTAGGCGGCGATGTAGTCGCCCGAGGCCCAGTCTTGTGATTCGGGCGGTTGCGTGCCCTTCATGCCCGCAGCAAAGAAGTTCGCTCCGTCGACGACGTGGTTGATCACGCCCGCAACGTCCCACGACGCGCACGGGGTGGCGTTTTGCATTTGGTCAGCGGAGACGGACTCCATCACCGATCGGGTTGTCGCTGCTGCTGCTTCGAAGTGTTGGGTGCTCATGGGTGTGCCTTTCTGGGCTCATCGTCTCGGGAAGTCGATGAGGTAGCTGGTTACGCAGGGCAAGCTACAACACTGGCGACGGTCCGTTCGAGCGGCCGTTCGCACATCTTTGCAATATGTCGTTCGATTAGACGAGGTCGTCGAGGGGATCATCGAACTCGCGGAGACTCACCTGTCCCTCTTCGCAGAGCGGCAGGGCCCGACACCACCGGCATGCCGCGCTCGTTGCAACCCTCGGGTTCGACGGATCGAGTTCGAGTTCGATCATCCGGTTCACACCATCGATTGCTCGCTGCGCCGCCGAGAACAGCAGATCTTCGGTGACGTCTTCGGGGTGGAACCTGCCCTGGTCGAGGTAGTAGCTGGCCACACGTCGTGGCGGCACGCCAATTCGACAGGCTTCGATCATGGCGTAGTAGCGAAGGTCCTGCATGTGAGCGGGCTGAAATTTCCCACTCTTCAGGTCGATCAGTACCTTTCCAGCTTTGCCACCCTCTGCTCGTCCGAGGGTCAGATCGATCTTTCCTTGAAGCACGACCTTGCCGTCGAACAGGTCGAGGCGGACCTTCGATTCGGTCACTGGACGCCACTGCTTTTTTAGGCGGGGCCAGCACTCGTCGAACTTGGTGACGAGGTCTATTGCATCGGAACGAAGCTGCGCCCGGTCGGCATCTGACATGTCTTGGAGGAACCCGGCAATATTCTGTTCGCCGAACTCGAGGCTCGCAATGGCCTCGTCGACGAGGTCGCCGGGAATGGGAACGCTCGGCCAGTTAACCGAGAATTCGACCGCCTTGTGGACCACGGTGCCCCGGGCGAGCGGCACAGACCATCCTGGGAACTCCCGGTCTGCCAAGAAGCGCTTCTCACAGCCGTGTACCGACGCAATGGCATGTTTGTTTGCCCAGATCTGGCGGTCTGGTCCGAGTTGGGCAACGTGTTCGGCAATACCGTTTTCGATCTCGCCGCGCAGTTCGCCGCGCAGTTCGGGCGCGAACTCGGGCCAGGTCTCGCGTTTGGCGCCGATTTGTTCGAGTACCTCTCGTTGGACTGGAGAGAGTTCTTCATCCATCGGCAGCTGCCGACTCCCGAGCCTGCTCACGCAGCAAGAACTTTTGGATCTTGCCGGTGCTGGTCTTTGGAAGTTCGCCGAACTCGATGACCTTTGGGGTTTTGAACCCTGCGAGGTGCGCACGACAAAAGGACATGATTTCCTCGGCGGTGGCGTCGTGACCGGCTTTGAGTTCGATGAAGGCCATCGGCACCTCGCCCCATTTCTCGTGCGGTCGGGCAACGACGCCAGCAGCGAGCACGGCCGGGTGTTTGTAGAGGGTGTTTTCGACCTCGACCGACGACACGTTCTCGCCGCCGGAGATGATCACGTCTTTTAACCGGTCCTTGATTTGCACGTAGCCGTTCTCGTGCCAGACCGCGCCGTCGCCACTGTGGAACCATCCGCCAGCGAAGGCCTGGGCGGTGGTCTCTGGGTCTTTGTAATAGCCCTTCATGACCGTATTGCCGCGCATCATGATCTCGCCTTGGGTCTCGCCGTCGCGCGGCACCATCTCGAGCGTTTCGCTGTCGAGAATGGCGAGCTGTTCGTTCATTGGCATGGTGACGCCCTGCCACGACTTTTTGTCGGCGCGGGCATCGTCGTCGAGGTCGTGCCATTCGTCGCGCCACTCGCACTGGCTGACGTGACCGTACGTTTCGGTTAGCCCGTACACCTGCATGACGTTGAAGCCGAGCGGTTCGATTGCCTTGAGAATGGCCGCAGGCGGGGGAGCGCCCGCCGTCATTGCTTGCACCGTGTGATCGAACGCTCGACGTTCGTCCTCGGTCGCGTTCACGAGCATCGCCAAAATGATCGGCGCGCCGCCAAAGTGGGTCACACCGTTGTCGGCAATCGCATCGAACACGGCGGTTGCGGTGATGTCTCGAATGCACACCACGGTTCCTGCGAGCAGCGTCATCGTCCACGCATGACCCCACCCATTGCAGTGGAACATCGGCACCGTGTACAGGTAGGTGGGGCGGTTTGGCAGGCCCCATCCAGTGACGGTGCCCATCGACATCAAATATGAACCGCGATGGTGATAGACGACGCCCTTCGGGACTCCGGTGCTTCCGCTGGTGTAGTTGAGCGAGTGCGCTTGCCATTCGTCGGCGGGCATTTGCCAGTCGAAGTTCGGATCGCCCGACGCCACGAGTTCTTCGTAGGTGCGCTGGCCAAGGCGTTCCCCGCCGGGACCAGCGGGGTCGACGATGTCGATCACGGTGATGTTTCTGTCGACGCGGGCGAGGGCGGCCTGCACGGTCTGGCTGAATGCCGTGTCGGTGAGCAACACCTTCGCGTCGGAGTGATCGAGAATGTAGGCCACCGTGTCGACATCGAGACGAGTATTGATGGCGTTGAGTACTCCGCCCGCCATGGCGACCCCAAAGTGCGCTTCGAACAGTTCGGGGGTGTTGGGACACATGACGCTCACGGTGTCTCCAACGTCGATGCCAAGCGCGCACAATCCCGAGGCGAGCCGAGTTGTGCGCTCGCCGACATCGCCCCACGTGTATCGGCGATCGCCGTAGATGAGTGCGTCTTGCGAAGGATACAGATCGACCGTGCGAGTCAAGAATGAGAGTGGGGTGAGCGGCACGTAGTTCGCTTGCGTCTTTGCCAGTGCGTCGTAGTGTTCAGCAGACATTGCCCGAATGTACTTCGATCTCGCCGATCGACAGAATGCGGCCGGACCGAAGGTCGGCTTATCCGGCGGGCGTGATCAAAATGTTTTCGAAGTGGATGTGGGCTTTGGTCTCATCGAAGGTTTCGAGGAAGAAACCCACATCGCCCGCCGGGTGGAAACCGCGTGTGTCGATCGTGGTGATCTGTTGACCGTTGATCCACATCGTGATCGTCACGTCGATCATCTCAGCGCGGATGGTGACCGGGCGGCCGGGGTCGAACGCCTCGATCCCGTCGGGTAGGGGACCTTCGGCGATTGCTCGGAAGGGAAGTTCGTCTTCATGGAGAAGTTCCCATGTGTTGGCTCGGGGGTTGACCGTGAACGCATAGAAGTCGAGTGGTCGTTCGTTTCCGTTTGGCGTTGGTGGTGCTTCGACGCTGCCGCTTGCACGAAAGACGAGACCGAACCGGAAGAGCCCACTAGTTGTGTCTGTGCTTTCGACGAATGCAGAGGTCTCGACTGAAACGTTGTCGTAGCTAAAGCCGCCGAGCGCCATGACTTGAGAATCGCCCGTCGTTGCTTCGACGTGGTACCAGGTTGGGGCGTGATAGCCAATACGCCAGCCGTCCTCTTGGTTGTCGAACCAGCCGGAGCTGACGTCTTCGAATTCGTCCTCGACGAAGGCAACATCTACGGCGCTTCCTCGGGTGACCTCGGCGAGCTCCTGGGGAGCGACGAGGTCGGCAATGAACTCGAACTGGGCGGTGTTCGGGTCGGTCTCATCGGCGGCGCATCGGAAGCCTGTCTGATCGATCGTTGCTTGGTTGGTTTGCTGGACGACTTGGCGAATCGACGAGCCGAGCGCCTCATCGACACGCCCGTTCTCGCCGCCCTTGCGCACGACTTGTGTGGCTTCGGCGGTGAGTTCGATTGGTTCGCCTACCCATTCCCACACGCTGCCCATGGTGTCTCGCACCCCGAGGCTGCTGATGTTCACGTCTTGGGTTCTTACGGCTTCTCGGCCGAGCGAATCGAAGTCGATGAGCAGGCTGTCATCCCCCCAGGGGAACAGTGATCCTTCGGGTCCGCGAGCTGCAGCTTCCCACTCGGCTTCGGTCGGGAGACGCTTCCCGAGCGCCGCGCAGTACGCGTTCGCCCACGCCCATTCGACGCCGATGACGGGAAAGTCTGCTTCCTCTTGGGCAAATCCACTGGTTCCCCAACTGGTGGGAGCCGGTGCACCCTCGAGCTGCACGAACGGTAGGTATGCAGCGTTTGTCACTTCAGTTTCGTCGATGGAGAATTGTTCGAGGTCGACCTGGCGTTCCTGAACCGACTCCAATCCCGTGGCGGCCGCACCCACGGTGAACGTCCCGGGAGCAATCTCGGCCATTCCAGCAGAAGACGGAAGGGGGATTTCGATCTCGACGCTCTCGAGCAGCTCGGCGGCGGACGGGTTGGTGTCCGGTGTGCCTTCATTGACGGCAAGCACTTCGGTCTCGGGAACGGTGTCTTCGTTATCGCCGCCGAGCAACCAGAACCCTCCAGCGCCGAGGAGCCCAAGCGCTCCCAGACCAATGAGTGCAGCGGGGATGATCGACCGTTTCGCAGCGATTGGCCCTGTGGTCGTGGCCGGTGCTTGTTGGTTCTGGCTGGACAGGTCGATGGCTGGCTCGGGAGGCACGGCGACGATCGGTGCGGCGGTGGTTGCAGCGGCGCTCTGGGTCGTCACGTCGATGGGTGCACGGGGGACTGCTGAGGTGGCGGTTTCCGACGCGCTGATCGCGGCGCCTTTGGCCACGGAGTTTCGCGGATCGGTCACGAAGATCGACACGTTTGGGCCGACTAGTTCGCCGACCCGTGCCCGTACCAACGGAACCGCTGTTGAGCCACCTACCATCAGCACAGCCGAGAGGTCGCTCGGTGTGACGCCGGCCGACTGCAAGACGCGCGCAAAGACGCCGACCGATTCGGCGACGGCGTCACCGATGTGCTGTTCGAACTCGCGGCGGTTCACATCGACTTCGGCCGATCCGGTCGCCAAGATGAGTGGGAGTACGGTCGACTCGATCGTCGAGAGTTGTTCCTTTGCCGACGTGCATTCGCGTTCGAGCGCGAGTTCGACTCGGCCCGAGGCTCCCGGGCTGGCTCTGAGCGCTTCGCTCCAGCTCGAGCCGAGCTTCGACTTGACCAGGTGTTGCATGGTGCGATCGAGATCGAGTCCGCCGAGGTGAGTTTCACCAGCTGGTTTTCCGACGATCTCGTACCCGTCGGAGGTCTTGCGAAGCACGGCTGCATCGAAGGTTCCTCCACCGAGGTCGTAGACCCCTATGAGTTCGCCGAGCGAGTGGTGTGCGTGTTGGTTGTAGAAGACGCTTGCAGCGAGCGGCTCGGAGAGGTAGCTGACATTCGGGACCGTCGTTGACCCGACGGCACGGTGGAACGCCGTGAGTTGGGCCTTGTTCCAACACGCGGGATGGGTGATCACCACGTCATCTGGCGCGCTGCGACCCTTCGTTGCTTCGTCGTAGGCCCACTGCAGGTGGGCCGCCATAAGCTCTTCGCTGCGGAAGCTCTTGTCATCGACGAGGAACGGAGTCGACGTGCCGAGGCGTCGTTTGATGTCGCTGAGCAGACGTTCTGGTTCTGCTGCACCTCGTCGGTAAGCCATGCCTCCGTGAAGGAGGGTTCCATCCTTTTCGACAAAGACCATGGCGGGTGGAGCTGCCTGGTTCTGGCCGAGCGAGACGACTTCGACAGACCCATCTTGGAACCGGGCGACCGACGTGAAGGTCGTGCCGAGGTCGATGCCGAGCTGGTAGGGGGAGGGAGTGGTCATCTTATGTCTCGTCGAGGTAAGCCACTTCGAAGTCTTCGAAGTGGATGTGGACTTGGGAGGAGTCGGCATCTGAGATGACGACGAGGCCGGCACTGTTTCCGGTTTGGCCTGGGATGCTCTGGGTGTTCACGACAGCGCCGTTGAGTCGGAACTCGTAACGGCCGTTGTCGACACTGACGGTGAGCTCGACATCGTCGGGGATGGCACGAGAGACCTCTTGGAGCGTGATGTAGGTTCCGTTTGCTTGACGCTGCTGGATTGAGAACACCGAGCGGCGAGGGTCGACGAAGAACGACACATTCGTTCCATCGGTAGAGCCACCCACGAACACTCCATACAAGAAGCTGCCGTCGTCTTCGGTCAGGTTTGGTTCGACGAACGCCGATGACACGACTTCGAACGGACGTCCAACCTCGAGTGCGACGGGACTGTTCGCGAAGACCTCGGTGTTTGGAGCTTTGGTTTCGAGGTGAAAGAACTCGTTCGGGTGGTAGCCGAATCGGCTTTCTTCGGTGGTCTGCTCGACCCACCCCGAGGTCGAATCGGTGAATGGGTCCTGGATGAGTACGCCCGGCGGCAGCGGTACCTCGATGGCGACGTTGTCGACGTCGGGAATCGTAAAGTCGGACGTGAACTGCAGCGGTGTCACGGAGTCGTCGACGTCGTCTGCTGCACAGCGGAAGCTGGCCACGGTAAAGGCGTTCGAGCGTTGAGGGTCGACGGGCAGGCGAGTGACCGTCTCTCGCAGATAACCGTTTTGGCCGCCTCGGAGAACCTGGAAGTCCGCGTTGACTCGTGTGTCATAGGTGTCCGATACCCATTCCCATGCGTTGCCCACCATGTCGAAGGCGCCGAACGGGCTGACGTTGGTGTCGATCGAGCCAACGGCATAGGTCTCTTCGATGTTGGGAATGCCGCCGGCGGCGACGTCTTCGCCCCAGGGGTAGATGCGGGCGTCACTTCCGCGGGCAGCGACTTCCCATTCGGTTTCGGTTGGAAGGCGTTTGCTCAGCGCGTGGCAATATGCCGCCGCCCATTCGAAGTTGACCCCGAGCACGGGGTGTTCGGCGAGCGCTTCATCGAAGCCCGAACGCCCCCACGACGCGGGCGTGGCTGCCGCTGCAGTATCGACGAACGTTTTCCAGTCGGCGTTTGTGACCTCGGTGGCGTCGATGAAGAAGGCGTCGACGGCCACGCCGGTTTGGGTGAGGGTTTCGCTGTTGTTGGACTCGGGACGGTCGGTGCCGAGCGTGTAGTCGCCCGCAGCGATTTCGACCATGCCTTCGGCCGAGGCTGGGGATCCGCCAACGACTCTGGCGGTGGCGTCGCCATCGGCGTCAGTGTCAGCAGAGTCGTTGCTTGCATCGGGTTCGCCCTGGTCATCTCCGGACTCAGCGACCTCTGTGGCTCCGGCGACTTCGGTGGTTGTTCGGTCGTCTCCGCCGCCGCTGAGAAAGACAAACGCCAGACCGCCGATCACGGCGAGCGCACCGACCACCGCGGGGATGAGCCACGACGGGCTCCCGTTGCTCGGTGTTTCGAAGGGCACGTCTGTAGCGGGAGTATTCGACGATGTCGCGTGGGACTGCTCTGCTGCGTGTGACAGCTCTGCTGCGTGTGACAGCTCTGCTGCGTGTGACTGCTCTGCTGCGTGTGACTGCTCTGCTGCGTGTGACAGCTCTGCTGCGTGGGACTGCTCTGCTGCGTGGGACAGCTCTGCGGGTGCCTGTTCGTTGCTCAGGTCGATGTTGTCGGCGTGCACCGGTGCAGCTTCGGGAGTGGGCGCTGGGTTGTGTTCTGGCTGTGGGGTTTGCGGTGCTGGCGCGGTTTGTGGTGTTGGCGCTTCGGCTGCGGGTGGGGCAGTTGTTGGTGGGGTAGATGCGGGCACCTCTACCGGCGTGGTTGGCGCCTCATCTGTTTCGATGGCCAGATCGACGCTGGGCGGCTCGCTGGTGAGCGCTCCGGCTTTTGCTCCGGCAGCGATCGCTGCTCCGGTGGCGATGGCATAGAGCGGATCGACGTCGTTGGTGACCACCGACCCGTATCGGTGCTCGAGTTCGTGGCGGATCATCGGGATTCGAGACGATCCGCCGACGAGGACGATGGTGACGTCGCTACCGGAGACGCCAGCGTTGCCGAGCGCGGACTCGAGTGACGAAATCGAATCATCGATCTTGGGCCGGATCATGTTTTCGAACTCGGGTCGGGTCAGCGTCAAGGTCGCGTCGACCCCGGGAAGTAGTACTGGTATTTGGACGTCGCGCTCTGAGGAGAGCAGTTCTTTTGCTTCTGAACATGATCGGCGCAGGTGCAGCATCGAGGTTGCCAGCTGGGGGTCTTCCGGATCGCTCGGCCAGGCATCGCCAACGGCTCGGCGAACCCAGTCCAGAATGGCGGCATCAAAGTCGACCCCGCCGAGGTGTTCAATGCCGGTGCTGTTTCCGAGGGATTCGAATCCTGTCGCTGTTTTTTGCAACACCGCAGCGTCGAACGTGCCACCGCCGAGGTCGTAGATGGCGAGCTTGCTGCCGACCGGAACTCGATCTTCGGCTCCGTAGGCCCAGGCTGCGGCGGCAGGCTCGGTCAGCCCTGTTGCTTCCAGGTTGCTGATTCGCAACGCTTGGTCGAAGAGTTCGAGCTTGTACGGGCCCCAGTTTGCTGGGTGGGTGACGATTGTCGAGCGAGGCGGTCCTTGTTCGCGTTCGATGACCCGTTGCACGACGTGTTCGAGGGTGCGGGCATAGAGCTGTTCGGCCGAGAATGGTGAGGTTCGTAGGATGATGGGCGTCGAGTCGCCGAGGCGTCGTTTGAACTCGCGGGCGGCGCCTTGAGGATCGGTCACCGACCGACGGTTGGCCGAGTCGCCAATGAGAATCGAGCCGTCCTCGGATAGGTAGACGACCGAAGGCATCGAATCAGCAATCGATCCGAGCCCAACAACATCGACCGCGCCGCTCGCTCTACGCACCGCAGCAGCGCTGTAGCTGGTGCCAATATCGATTCCGAGGTCGTACGACAAGGTTTGCTCCCTCAAGCCAGCCAGCCGTCGGGTGGACAGTTGGCAAGAACACTACGGAAATCAGTGTCGTGGACTACTTGAGAGACGGCATCGGTGGCTTCCCCTATTGCGCCCTATTCGGTCTGTTGACCGCTAACCCAAGAGGTCGCTGATGTCGGTGCAGTGTCCGGTGCCGAGGTTGACCGTGTGGAGTGAGCCCGCGATCAGCGCGCACAGTTCGGTCGCTCCCGACGCTCGTGCCTGTTCGAGGGTGAATGGTGTGGCCGGGTTTGGCACGTCCCAGACAACCCACGACTGTGCGTTTGGTCCGCCGGTTCCTGCGTTGAGCAGGTTCTCCATGATCTGGGGGGTGTTGAAGAAGAAGTGGATGTGGTCACTGCTGATGTTGGGGGTGAAGCCGACCGGACTGAACCGAATCGACAGCGTTCCGTTGGGATCGACGGTGATGTCATCCATGCAGACGAACGGTGCGTTCAGCGCATCACACGGGTTGGGTGGCAGCGTTGTGGTGGTCGTGCTTGTTGTTGTTGGGGCCTCGGTGGTTGTTGTGGTCGGGGCCTCGGACGTGGTGGGCGCAGCGGTGGTGGTGTCGGCAGCGGTGGTCGTGGTGTCGGCAGCGGTGGTCGTTGCGGTGGTGGCGTTCAACGCGGCGGCTGTTTCGGTGCCGCCATCACCGTTGGACAGCAGGAAGAACGCACTACCTGCAAGGACGAGCAGGGCAACGATTCCGCCGACGAGTGGCAGGGACATCGCCGAGCCGGCCTTGCGCTGATCGGGTGGGGAAAACGCGGCCGCAACCGGAGCGGAGCCCTCGGCGGCGGGGGCCTGCACGGCGGCGGGGGTTGGTTCGACCGGGGGAGCCTGCTGAATTGGGGGAGTTGGAGATGCGACCACCGGCGCGCTCGAAACGGGGGCTGCTGGCGACGCCGCCATGGCCGGGTGCGGAGAGAGTGCTGCGCCGAGAGCGATTGCGTGCTTCGGGTGAGCATCGACGGCTACGGGCCGGCCGAACTCGGTGCTCACGAGCTGAGCGACCAGGGGGATACGGCTCGAGCCACCCACGAGCAGCACGACGGTGACGTCTTCGGGCGAGACGTTCGCCGAGGAGAGCGCACGACGCAGCGCGCCGATCGAGTCGCTCAACGCCGGACGGATCATTGCCTCGAGTTCGGATCGTGTCATTCGGATCTCGGTGCGAAGCCCGGGCAACATCACGGGGATCTCCGTGTCGGATTCCTCAGAGAGCGCCTCTTTTGCTTCAACGCAGCTCACGCGCAGTTGGGCGAGACCCGAGGTGACGATGGTGTCGTCGAGGTCGAGGTCGTCGAGGGTCCCGTCGAGGGTTCGGTTTACATGCGAGTACACCGCCGCGTCGAAATCGATCCCGCCCAGCCGGTCGATGCCCTCGGGTTGCCCAAGCACTTCAAAGCCATCGGTGGTTCGGCGGAGGATGGCGGTGTCGAATGTGCCGCCGCCGAGGTCGTAGACGGCCACGATCTCGCCGGGTTCGATGCGTTCATTCTCGGCGTAGTGGATCGCTGCTGCCTCCGGCTCGGTGATGATGTTCAGCGGAGGGAGGTGATCTGACGAGACGGCATTGGTAAAGATCCGACGTCGGTGTTCGCTCCAGTTGGCCGGGATGGTCAAGGTGATTGCGCTCGGAGGTTCGCCCTGACGTTCGGTGGCGAGACGGATGATCGGCGGCAACTGAAGCGCCATGAGTTCTTCGGGTGCAAAGGTTTGGCCGCCGGTCACGATGGGTACAGGATCGCCGACGCGCCGTTTGAACTCTCGAGCCGATCGTCCAGGATCCCCCGATGCTCGACGCTCTGCTGACTCTCCTACGAGGATCTCCCCGTCCTCTCGCACGTAGGCAACAGAGGGCACCGATGAGGCGCGGTTCCCGAGTGTGACGATTTCTGCGTGACCGTTTCGGTGTACTGCTGCAGCGCAGTACGTCGTGCCTAAGTCCACTCCAAGGTGATATCCCACGTTAGGTTCCCGCTTTCTTTCCCGCTTTCGCCTCGGCTTTTCGGCCAAGAATCGCAATGTACCGTTCGCGCCTTCGACGCGCGTACTCCTTCGCCCCATCACGGGGAAAGATGGGGGAACGCACCTATTGCTCAACCCGGCGCCGTAGCTATCCTCTAAATCGTGAGCAGTTTTTTGCAGCTCGTGGAGAACTTGCTCCGCGAGCCAAGTGAGCGGGCGGCGTATCTTTCTGACCCCTCCGGCTACCTGCCGTCGCATGGTTTTGGCGACTTCACGAACGAAGATGTCGAGCTGGCCATTCGCCTCGCCGCCGATACATTTCCGCCGGAACTCGCCGAACGTCTCGACCCTTCTGCCGGTCTCGAATCGGTCGTTGCGGTCGACATTGACGATCTCCCCAATCTCATGTCCGACTCGGTAAATGAACCCGTTGCTTTCGAAGATGTCGTGGGAGAAGACGATCCCTTTATTGGAGATGACGCGGGCGCTGACATCGAACCGGAGAGCGAAGCGGATCTCGATGATCTCGACGGCTCGTTGGAGACAACGTCCATGCAAGACCTCGACGGTCCGAGTAGTAGTGGTTTCTCACCGGGTCACCCAGGCAATGGTCTTGATGCGCCGCCAGCGTTTGAAGATGGTGCGTTCGAGGATGGTGCGTTCGAGGACAGCTTGTTTGAGGACAGCTCGATTGAGGATGGTGCGTTCGAGGAGACCTCCGTCGAAGAGACCGCGTTCGAGGACACCGCCGCCGACGAAATCAGCGAACTCTTCGACTGACGCCGCAGCGAGTGGCGAGATCGGCCAAAATTCAACACCGATCGCTCTCCCGGGGGAATAGGGGTTCTCCCCGATTCATCCCACCCAACCAATCCATACGATGCCCGTGTTGATGAAAAGGGAGGCGCCGAAATGGTGGACCAAGAGGATCTGAGCAAAATCGGAGAAGTCCTGTGGGACTTGTTCACCAATGAAGTGCCAGACCAATCAGAAGAGGCCCAGCTCGCCAAAGAACTGGATGGGGCAGAGGATGCTCAAGCATCCGAAGAGCTCGAGCTCTTGAGAGAGTCGCTGCTGGCAATCCATGAGGCCGGTGTCGACAACGTTTCGTCCGAGGATCTCCAGAGTGCCATCGAGCAACTGAGCGAATCGATGACGGTGCAGCAACAAGCACAACTGCAACCGCTGCGAGAGGCCTTGGCGAATCAGCCGCCGCAGGTGATCCAGCAGGCCGGCGACAACGTGACGGTTGTTCGCAACGTCACCGAGGTCACCGAGGTGACCAACGTGACCAACGTGGAAGAGGGCGATCAGATCGTCGACCAGAGCGTCAACACCACAATCCTCGCTGAGGGAGATGTGGACTTTGACCAGGAGATTGCAAACACTGCGAACGTCGGCGATGACGGTGCCGTAGTGGTCGGTGGAGACGTGGAGGATTCGGCGGTCAACACCGGAGAGTTTGATGGTGTTCAAGGTGGGGGCGATGTCTCGATCGAGGACTCGGCCATCGGCGACGCAAACGTGCTCGTCAACGATTCCGAATTTGATGCGCTCGCCGTTGGTGGGGACGCGACTGCGGTCGAAGCGGGAGGAAACGCCAACGTCGGCTCTGGAACCCAAGTCGATATCGATGCTGGTGGCGACGTGGCAAGCGCCGTTGGTGATTCGAATGATCTGACCGGCGATCAGACCGCCAACATTGGAGCGGCCCCCGAGCCGGCCCCCGAACCAGAGCCCGAACCGTTCATTGAAGACACCGGAATCGAAGAGGCAATGGAGATGGAAGTTCAGGCCGACCTCGAACTCGAAGACGCTGCCATCGAATTGGATGCTTGATGACCCAGACGACGAGTACACACGCACCACAGGCCGGTACACAACAATCGAGCGCACAACAATCGAACGCGCCGAAGGTGCCCGAGCCGTCGACGAAGGACGACCTCGTCGCTGCCAAGTCTCTTCTGCGCCTTGTCGACGCGGCAGATCGGCCCGATCTCAACCTGCGTACACACGCTGCGGCCAATCGGTTCGCCGATCAAACCTGCACGGTGGCGGTGGTGGGCGAGTTCAAAATGGGCAAGAGCTCGATGGTGAACGCCATTGCCAACGCCCCCCTTTGTCCCGTCGATGACGACGTCGCCACCGCCAAACCGTTAGAGATTCGAAATGCTGACGAGCCCATGGTGGCGCTCGTTTACAAGCTGGGCGACGACGAAGACAAGCGGCGGATGCGCGAGATCGAGTTCGAGGAGATCCCCTCCTATGTCACCGAGCCTCCAACCGCCGAAGACGCCGACTCGGTTGCGCTCGTGCGCGTTGGGATTCCCCGCAAGCTCTTCGCTGGCGGGTTGGCCCTCATCGATACTCCCGGCGTTGGCGGGCTGGGTTCGGTTCACACCGCGCTCACCATGAGCGTGCTGCCCTCGGCCGATGCGGTTCTTTTTGTGTCCGATGCATCCCAAGAGTTGACCGCTCCCGAGATCGAGTTCCTCGATGTTGTGATCTCGATGTGTCAACACGTCACGTTGGTCATGCCCAAGATCGACTTCTACCCGCAATGGCGTCGGATCCGCGAGCTCAACCAAGGGCACCTCGAACGCCGCGGGCTCGACATTCCAATCATTGCGGTCTCGACGCTGCTGCGACAGCTTGCCGTCGAGACCAAAGACGCGGAGCTAAACGCCGAGTCGGGGTATGGCGACCTGGTCGCGCACATGCGCGACACGTTGGTGGCCAAGACCCGTTCGACCGCGCGAGCCGAGTATGCGGGAAGCCTGCAAGCAGTCCTCGACGAGCTCGAACCACAGTTGCAGTCCGAGCTTGCCGTCCTGAGCGATCCCGAGGAATCGGCTCGACAAGTTCGCGATTTGGAGGCGCAGAAGGAAAGTGCACAGAGCCTTCGCAACCAGGCAGCGCGCTGGCAGCAATCGCTTTCCGATGGCACGACCGACCTGAACTCCGATGTCGAACATGATCTTCGCTCACGATTCCGCGAGATCATCAAAGACGCAGAAGCAGCGATCGAAGCGAACGACCCGGCAAAGACGTGGGATGACTTTTCGGCGTGGCTGACCGATCGGGTCAATACGTCGATCGTGCAGAACTATGCATTGTTGCATCAACGGTCGGTGCAGTTGGCCGAGAACGTGTCGACGCACTTCGATGCCGACCATCAAGCAATCACCGATGATCTACACATCAGCGATCCGGCCACCGTCGACGCTGCTCCGAGCTTCGAAGACACCGGGATGTCCGAGGGCAAGGGTGCCTTTGGCAGTGGCTTCACGATGTTGCGCGGTGGCATGGGTGGAATGGTGATGGTGGGCGTGCTCGGTGCTGCGGCACCGATCGTGCTCGCGGCGTGGGTTGCTCCCGCTGTGGCTGGGCTCGTTGGTCGCAAGACGCTCAAGGAGGAGAAAGATCGCGCGTTGAACCAACGCAAAATGCAGGCCAAACAGGCCGTCCGCAAGTACACCGATGAGGCGCAATTTATTGCGTCGAAGGAAGCCCGTGACGCGCTACGGCACGTGAACCGCCAGCTCCGGGATCACTTTATGGAGCGGGCCGACGAGTTGAGCACGTCGACCTCAGAGTCGCTCGCGGCTGCGCAGCAAGCCATCCGATCGACCCAAGAGTCCCGCGATAAGCGGATGCGAGTTGTGCGCAAGATCCTTGACGAAGTACCCGCCGTGTCTGCTCAAGTCGCAGCACTCGAGAGGGGCTGACAATGGGCGAACAGAGTCGGTCATCGTTGTTGACCACCGTTCTCGAACTCGGCCAGAGCCTCGCGAGTGAAGTGCCAGCGACAGCGGAGGAGATTGCCAATGTCTGCGATCGTGCTGACGAGCCTCTTCGTGTGGCGATTGCCGGAAAGGTCAAGGCGGGAAAGTCGACGCTGCTGAACGCGCTCGTTGGAGATGAGCTCGCGCCGACCGATGCGGGGGAGTGCACCAAGTTGGTCACGTGGTATCAGCACGGCTTGGTCTACAAGGTCGAAGCAAAGATGAAGGACGGGCGCAGTGAGCCGGTCCGTTTCAAACACGACGACGGAGCGATCGAGGTCGACCTCGAAGATCGCGAGCTTGCAGACATTCAGCGCTTGATGGTCGAGTGGCCGGTCAAGACCTTGAAGGAAATGACGCTCATCGACACGCCCGGAATCGCCTCGTTGTCGACCGAGATCTCCAATCGCAGTCACTCGTTTCTCGCGCCCGACGACGAGAAGTCGACCCCCTCTGACGCGGTGATCTATCTGCTTCGCCATCTGCATGCCACCGACGTGTCATTTCTGCACAGCTTCCAGGAAGACGAATACGCACAGCCCTCACCAATCAACTGCGTTGCGGTGTTGTCGCGTGCCGATGAGGTAGCGGTGGGTCGTCTCGATGCCATGGCGTCGGCATCGAAGATCGCTCGTCGATATGGAGATGACCCTCGCCTGCGTCGGTTGGTTCAAACCGTCATGCCGGTCGCTGGCCTCCTCGCTCAAGCTGGTACTGGTCTGCGAGAGCTCGAGTATCGACGGTTGGTCAAACTCGCCGAGTGTCCCGAGTCAGAGACAGAGAAGCTGCTGCTGACCGCGGACCGGTTTACCAACGCAGAGACGTCGAGTGGCATTGACGAGGTGGCGCGACGGGCCTTGCTCGACCGACTTGGACTCTTTGGTGTTCGCCTCGCCGTGCACTCCATTCGACACGGTGACGTAGAGTCGACCGCTGCACTGGCGACGTTGATGCGACAAGAGAGTGGGATCGACCAGCTTCGACGCACCTTGGTGGACGTCTTCGGTGCTCGCCGAGACACGCTCAAGGCGCGATCAGCCCTGCTGGCCATCCAACGTCTCGCGACCGAGTACGGCACCTCATCACAGTTGGAGGGCCAGATTGAGCGCACCGTTGCGGGTGCCCATGAGTTCACTGAACTTCGGATTCTCAACGAGATTCGGTCCGGGGCGCTCACGCTTCGCCAGGAGGATTCGGCCGATATTGAACGAATGCTCGGCGGATCGGGAACCTCGATTGGACGGCGACTGTCGTTGCCTGAAGACAGCGGCCCAGAGAAACAGAAGGAAGCCATCATCGATGCGATTGGGCGGTGGCGAGAACGCGCCGAGAGTCCGTTGTCTTCACCGTCGCTCGTGACGGCATCTCGGGTTGCTGTGCGCAGCTGTGAAGGAATGTTCGCCGAGCTAATGTAGCCAGCTAGCGCTGTATCTCGCAGCTAGCGCTGTATCTCGCAGCTAGCGCTGTATCTCGCAGCTAGCGCTGTATCTCGCAGCTAGCGCTGTATCTCGCAGCTAGCGCTGTATCTCGCAGCTAGCGCTGTATCTCGCAG
>CALKGG010000069.1 GCA_938084885.1 uncultured Acidimicrobiales bacterium | reverse complement strand
GCGGGAAATAGTGCGAAGCGGACGATAGGAGAAAATCGGGGCGAAGCCCTTCTCCTATCGGTCGCGAAGCTCGCGGCGCAGGATCTTGCCGGACGCCGACTTTGGAATTTCATCGATGAACTCGAGGATGCGTACCTGCTTGTAACTGGCCACCTGACCAGCCACGAACTCTTGGATCTCTTCGGCGGTCGCCGCTGCGCCCGGCTTCAACGTAACGAATGCCTTCGGGATCTCTCCGGCTTCGTCGTCGGGAATGCCAATGACTGCCGAATCGGCTATTGCGGGGTGGGTGAGGAGCAGGCCTTCGAGCTCGGCTGGCGGCACTTGGAAGCCCTTGTATTTGATGAGTTCCTTGATGCGATCGACGATGTAGATGTGGCCGTCGCTATCGAAGTGGGCAACGTCGCCGGTGTGCAGCCATCCGTCTTCGTCGATCGTGGCGGCGGTTGCTTCCTCGTTGTTGAGGTAGCCCTTCATCACCTGCGGGCCACGAATCCACAGCTCGCCATCTTCGTCGACAGCCAGATCATTGCCTTCTGGGCCAACGATCCGGCATTCGGTGTTTGACACGGTGATGCCCGACGAACCGGCTTTGCCTTCCCCGGGGATGGTGGCGTGCGAGACCGGGGAGAGCTCGGTCATGCCGTAGCCCTGGATTACCGAGCATCCAAGCCGTGCAGCGGCTTCCTCACCGAGCTCGCCCGAAAGCGGGGCGGCTCCGGAGAACACGACGGTAAGCGAGTCGGTGTCGTAGTCATCGACGAGCGGGTGCTTGGCGAGCGCCAGCACGATTGGTGGGACCGCGAAGAACCACGAGACTTTGTGGTCTTGAATTACGGTGAGCGCTTGTTCGAGGTCGAAGCGGGGCATCGTCACGATCGTTACGCCGTTGGCGAGCAGGCCGTTCATTAGGACTTGCATCCCGTAGATGTGGAAGAACGGCAGGATCGCGAGCGCGACGTCGTTCTGGCCGTAGTTCAGGACGTGCTTGCACTGTTCGATGTTGGCGGTGAGGTTGTCGTGGCTAAGGACGACGCCCTTGCTTTTGCCGGTAGTTCCCGATGAGTACGGCAGTACGACGGGTACAGAATCGGTATCGACGGGAACTTGCTCGGTCAGCGGTGGGCTGGCGAGAAAGTCGAACATCGACGATACGCCGTCGACCGGGTCGATCGAGACGAGCTCGGTCACCGACGTTCCTTCCGCTGCTTCTCGGGCAACGTCGAGGAACATGCTGATCGTCACGAGAATCGTTGCTCCAGAGTCGAGCAGTTGGTGGCGAACCTCTCCGGCGGTGTAGGTGGGGTTGATCGTCGTGACCGTGCCCCCGGCGTAGGCAGCGCCATGGAAAAAGGAGGCGTACTCGGGAATGTTGGGGGCCATAATCCCGAGCGTGCTGCCAGGTCCGAATCCCCGCTCGGCGAGCGCGCCAGCGATCAGCTGAATGCCCTGTTTTAGTTCGGCGAACGTTTGCGTTCGGCCGCTCGGGCCATCGATCATCGCTGGCTTATCGCCGAGCTCGTCTGCCATTCGTAGCGTGTAGTCGGTAATCGAAATGCCTGAGGGAATCTCGACGTCGGGGAGATTTGATGTGTACACGTGAGGCTCACTCTCGTTGGGCGGTGGCACGAGTGTAGACGCCGATGTGTCAACCGTCTCACCTAGCGACGCAGTCCAAGTCAGGGTTAGCCAGACGAGACGCAATCGGGGCCTCAGCAACGACGTTATTGCCCGGCGAGAATCCGTTCTTCGAAGAGCGACACGAGCTGTGGCACGAAGCTCGTGGGCAGCTCGTGGCCCATGCCTTCGATCAACACGAGCTCGGCGTTCGGTATGCGATCGGCCAGCCCTTGTCCATGTTCGACTGGATACACCGGATCACTCGTTCCATGAAGAACGAGCGCTGGCACGAGGAGGTTGCCGAGAAAATCGACGATGTCGGGGGCGTCCACGACCGCTGTGCCGTGGCCGTTCGGCCCTCGCCACCCGTGATCGATTTCGCTCGCAGCACGAGCTAAGGCAGCATCACGGTCGAACGGGAAGACCGGCCCGTTGAACCATTCGAGTTGCTGGACCATCCACTCGGCCAACTCGTGTGGGTCGGTCGGAGGTTCGGCGAAGAGCCGCTCGCTCATCTTGTCGACGAGCCACTCTTCGGGCATCCCAAACTCTTCTCGGCGGCCAGGAGTCGAGCTGATCAGCGTGAGCGAGCTCACTCGATCGGGCAGCGCCAGCGCGAGTTGTTGCGCGATCTGGCCGCCCATACCGCGGCCCACCAAGTGGGCACTCCCCACGTCGTGGGCGTCCATCACGGTCAGCGCATCGGCCATGAGGTCGATGATGTCGTATGGCTCATCGACCCACGAACTACGACCGATATCGCGGGTGTCGAACCACACTGCACCGCCGGTGCGCTCCGCCAGCGAACTCAGCAATTCGATTGGCCATCGACTGCTGGGCTCTTCGGCTTCTGAAAGAAGCACCACGGGTGAATCACGCACGCCACCGGCGGGTAGCAGTGATTCGGTGTGCAGCGATATGGCTCCATGTGCAACGGGTCGAGTGCGGTGCTGAAGCCCCGGAGTTTCAGGCATCGAATGAATCACATTCTCACTATGGCGTGCCGATAGAGTTTTCACTGATGATTACACGCGTTCTCAGCCAATACGTTCGGGGCTTCCTTATGGGAGCGTCCGATGTTGTTCCCGGGGTCTCGGGAGGCACGGTCGCGCTCATCCTCGGCATCTATGGAGACTTGATCACCGCCGTGAGCACCGGCTCAAAGGCGCTCGGCAAGCTAGTGAAGGGCGACGTCGGGGGGTTCGTCGACGGAATGAAAGCCGTCAACTGGCTCTTCCTCATCCCACTCGTAACCGGCGTCTTTAGCGCCGTCCTGCTGCTCTCGGGCATCATTGAAGACGCACTCCACGACTTCCCCGAAACCATGGCTGGACTGTTCTTTGGTCTCGTGATTGGCTCCATTGTGGTTGCTCGCAGCCTGCTCAAGTCACCCACTTCAGCCCACGGCGCGATCGTTGCTGTTGTTGCGGTCGCCGTGTTCATCTTTCTTGGATTTCAGTCCGGCCCAGTCGCCGATCCCAGCGCGCTCATGCTGATTGGGTCCGGAGCGCTCGCCGTCTGTGCGCTCATCCTCCCCGGCATCTCGGGATCATTCATTCTCTTGATGATCGGCATGTACGCCGCCGTGCTCAACGCCGTAGACGAGCGCATCATTGGCGACATTGCGCTTGTCGGCATCGGCGCCATCATTGGTCTCGCCCTCTTTTCGTCGCTACTCAATCACCTGCTCGAGACGTACCACGACACCGTGATGGCCGTACTGATTGGCCTGATGTTCGGGTCGCTACGCGTCCTTTGGCCGTGGCCGAACGGCGTAGGAATTATCGAACCCGAAGAGATCATCCCGGGCACTGGCCTCGAACTTCCCAACGGCGCTCCGTGGGTGGGTGCGGTCATTGCTGCGGTCGTGTCCGCCGTGGTCGTCGTTGCGGTCAGCGCGATGGCACAGCCCAAGAGCGAGTCGCCAGCGCCAGAGACGGTCGACGCCTGATCTTCTACGCATGGTCGAGCTGGAACTCGAGGCTGGTCGGAAACTGCACCTGATGCACCTCGACCGCGAGAACCGCCATGGTCTTTGCGACCATCTTGACTCTCGCTGGCCACGACGCCGGGATAGTCGCCGCTGCGATGTGCTCGTACTCCTCGACCCGTTCGTTGAAGCCCAGGTCGGCAGCGAAGACCTTGTCGCTCGCCGAGCTCTCCACTCGAAGCGCACCATCGTCGAATGCCATGACCTGCATAAACTCGGGTTCGTCGACGGTGACCACACCGTATGCACCACGTGTCTCGACCAGGAGTTCTACCATCGTCTCCAAAATCTCAAGTAGATGCCATTCATCGATGACATCAATCTTGCGACCGCACTCCATACCGTTCATTCAAGCAGGCTGATTTGTGCGGTGCGTACTTTTCGGAAATCCGGGAGCCAGAACCGGGGAGCGCCAGACCACGGCTCGCTATCGAATGATCTCGAGCCAACCGCCGCCGCGTTCGTCGACGAGTAGCGCACGTGCATGCCGTTTGCCCGCCCCACCCGCTGGCGCCCAACCGGCGACGCGAAGCCCGGGGTAGACCTCGCCAACCGGCAAGCCACCAACGATGGCGTTGATGTCGACTCCCTCATCGCTCGTATCGAGCGGGCCCCCGTCTGAGTGAACAAGCTCGCCATCACGACTCGCCCATGCGTTCCACGAGGACGTCTCATCGGGAACTCCCCACCAGTGATCGCGAACGCCAATGCCAACGAGTTCCCACTTGCTCTCGTCGAGCAGGAGCTCGCCGTGCATCTTTCCGACCAACCGATAGCCGGTGGTTCCCGTGACCGGCGACGGACCTGGCGCCCCATCAGTGTCCCAGTCGAATTCGAACCCGACCGCCACGCGATCGCCGTAGGCCCCGGTCCAGACATCGGTGGGATGTTCGATCGACACTCCGAACGCTTCGAGGTCGGTCGTGAGGTGTTCGAACGGTCGAAGCACGGTGGTTTCGGTCCAAATCCCTGGCCCTCGAAGCTCCATCGATCGTCCATTTGGCAAGGGCAGGTCGTCGGCGAGCACCGTCACCAACGACCTGCCGCCAAGGCCGATTAGCGAACCCCAATACCAACACATGGAATCGTGCGGCCGAATGGTCAACCGGACATACCCGCCAGCCTGCTCCCCGGGTATGACGAACCAATTGTCGAACACCTCGACCCAGCCCGGATGCCCGTTGCTCTCGTGCAGGTTCTCGGAGCCGACGGGGCTCGAATTTGCCAATGGGTCAGTGGAGGTCACAACGAGACCAACGATAGGGCAGACTATGCATATGGAGCACGGCCAGCTCGACGAGTATGCAGCACACACCGCGAGAGCGATCGCATTTGTCGATGGCAGCCAGATCGGCGAGGACGTCGATCTAACGATCGAGCAGCTGATTACCGAACACGGCGCGACCGTCGGGCACTATCACCTCGTGCTGCGCTCAGGAATAGCCTCAGTGCACTCGGGCCCAGCACAGACACCAGATGTCACGATCAAACAAGACGCAGCGACAGCTCAAGCCCTTCGAGACGGCAGCTTGCACGCGCAAGGCGCATTTCTCACCGGGCGCCTTTCGGTCGATGGTGACGTCGCGAAGCTGATCGAACATGGCCCGCTTCTCGGCAGCCTCCTGGCAGCGCAACCGCAGGGCTAACGAGGTCGCGCATGCCCGAGATTGGTGAGATCCAAGCGCACGCCGAACGTCTCGAAGCGGACTGGTCGGGAAAGACGCTCACCGCCTTCCGCCCGATCACCTTCTATGTACTCAAGACGTTTGCCCCCGACCCATCGATTGCTCACGGGCAGACACTCCGTTCGGTCACGACCCGAGGGAAGTACCTCCAGCTGAACTTCGATGAGGTCACGTTTCTCATCCACCTCATGCAGGGAGGACGACTCCGACCCGACGAGAAACAAACAGCGAAACCTCGCGGCGGACAAGCGCGTTGGACATTCGACGACGGCACGGCGCTGCTGCTCACCGAAGCTGGTAGCGACAAACGCGCCGGCATTTGGTTGTTCGACAACTCGACGGACATCGAGACGGTCGAACCTCTATCGAAGCTCGGGCCAAACGCCGATGCCATCGACCCTGATCTACTCGCCGAAATTCTAAGCGATCACTCCATGCGCATACACGGGCTGCTCCGACGTCAGGGCATCATTGCTGGCCTCGGGCGAAGACTCGCCAACGACGTGTGTCATCACGCCAAGATTTCGCCGTTCGCTACCACATCGAAACTCACCACCGATCAGGTGGGGGCGCTGCACTCGGCGATCGGTGCCTGCATCGATACGTCACTCGATTTCGAGCGTTCGCAAACAGAGATCGTCGCCTCGAAGAAGCGCCCGTCCGCTGTGCACAACAAGACCGGGGAGCCTTGCCCTGACTGCGACGACACGATTCGCGAGGTCGCCTACGTGAAGTACTCGGTTAACTACTGCGCAACGTGCCAGACCAATGGCAAGGTTCTCGCCGACAACACGACGTCGAAGTTCCTGAAGTAGCCCGCCAGGCACAAGCCGAGCAGCGCCGAGGCGAGCGGTGTTAGCAGCTGATGGATCGACGGTTCCCTCGAACGAAGTAGCGAATCTCGTAGTCGTCGTTCACCGAACCCGACAGGTCATCGAAACGACTGGCACCGGTTGCTTCGCCGATCCATGCGCCGTTTCGGCGAACCTGATAGTCGTCGATTCCATCGACGCCATCCCAATCGACGCGTACACCGCGGTCCCGGTTTGTGATCGAGCACGGACTCGTGTCGCCAGCAGCAGACGAACAGCTCACGTCGACGACTGTTCCGTTTGCTTGTCGATAGCGAATGATCCACGCGTCGCCTGTCGAGCCGCGTGCGGTAGTCGACGTGCTGGTCACAGTCTTTACCCACTTGCCATTTCGGCGAACCGAATATGAAGATGCTCCGACATTGTTCCAATCGAGTGCGACCGAACTTCCCGCAGCAGTGGCCACACATCCGCCCACCGGGGTTGCTTCGCCGTTCCGGTTTGTGGCGCCGCAGTCTGCAGTGGTTTGTGTCCCGAATGAGAAGACGCGAATCGTGGCGTTGTGATTGCCACCCCCGACAGATCCAGTCCATGAACGGTCACGGCCCGAGACGGTGGCTCGAAAGTCTCCATTGACGCGAATGACCACGTCGCCGCGGGTGTAGGTCCAGTCGAGCCGAAGCTTGTCGCCCTGGAGCGACATCGAACAGCTACCCGCCTGCGGACGAGCGTCGGGAACCGCAGAGCCCCTCGTGCAGTCGGTCCGGATGACATCGGCCCAAGGCGACCCTGATCCAATCCACAGGAGGTTGCCGTAGCGGTCGAGGTTGGTGCCTCCGGGAATGCGGATGTCGGAGTTCAACGCCGGGCAGACAAAGCGGAGATCTCGGCGCATGTCGTCCCACTGTGAAGCAGCCACCGTGACTCGACCGCTATTTGGGTTTGCGAACAACGCAACCGATGCCGTTGAATACCCCGATGACCGCAGCAAATCGCGGAGCTCGGTAAGGCGTCCAACGGTGTAGCCGTTTACGCAACACGCGCTCTGATCGTAGATCTGGCCGCCGACGGAAGCTTCGGTCTCGAGTACCGCAGCGAGGAAGTGTGGGTTCTGCACAGCAGCGCGAACCGTCGACGAATCATCTGGAAGTCCGGTGATCCACTCGTCCCAGTCATATGGGGCGGGCAGTCTGAAGTGCAAACGGCCACGATCAACAAACGTGCCACCATGACGCTCGATCAACTCTTCGATGAGGCTGGATGTTCCGCTTGGGCCGTTGACATCCCAAACACCGCCGCCAATTTGCTCGCCATCGCCCCACATGTAGCCGAGGAGACGAGCAGTCTCTTGAATGGTCGGGGTCGGGGTCAGTGCTTGCGCTTCGTCAGCGTCGACTCCGGCACTCACACCCACGCCGAGCACAATGCCCGCCGTGAGCAGCATCGCTGCAATACCTGACGTAAGCCAGCTCCGCGTACGCATCTTTGTAACTCCTGAACCCGCAACTGATCGTTGTCCGCCAACGCTTCCACTGTATACCGCTCAAACCGGTCGGGGGAAGAGCCAAAAGCCACAGGCCAAGAATGGCCCGTGGCGAGTAGCGAGTGATCATGATGTGCGGGCGGGCCGCGCCAGGCTGATCGTTAGATCAGGCCAAGACCAGACACGGTGTCGCGCTCGGCGACAAGCTCAGCGGTCGATGCATCGATGCGACCACGGCTGAAGTCACTGACGTCGAGCCCTTGGACGATCGAGTACTCCCCATTGGTCACAGTGCATGGGAATGACGAAATAATGCCTTCGGGCACGCCATAGCTGCCATCGGAAGGAATGCCCATCGATACCCAGTCGCCATCGGGGGTACCGTGTGCCCAGTCGTGCATGTGGTCGATTGCAGCGTTCGCCGCTGAGGCCGCCGACGAAAGACCACGGGCCTTGATGATGGCAGCGCCGCGCTTTTGGACCGTCGGGATGAAGTCGTTTTCGAGCCAATCTTGGTCATCGATCTTGGCCGCCGCGTTCTCGCCAGCGACCTTCGCGTTGAAGATGTCGGGGTATTGGGTTGCTGAGTGGTTGCCCCAGATCGTCATGTTGGTGACGTCGTTGACGGTGGTTCCGGTCTTGTCGGCAACCTGGGTCATTGCCCGGTTGTGATCGAGCCGCATCATGGCGGTGAATTGTTTTGGATCGAGGTCGGGAGCTGCAGCCTGCGCAATCAAGGCGTTGGTGTTCGCTGGGTTTCCAACGACCAGGATTTTGACGTCCTTGCTTGCATTGTCGTTGATGGCCTTGCCCTGAGGGCCGAAGATTCCACCGTTCGCCTCGAGAAGATCGGCCCGTTCCATGCCGTCCTTGCGAGGCATTGCGCCAACGAGGAGTCCGTAGTCGGCATCACCGAACGCAACATTGGCGTCGTCGGTCTTGACCATGCCGGCAAGCAGCGGGAACGCACAGTCGCTCAGTTCCATAGCCACTCCGTCGAGAGCGCCGAGGGCTGGCGTGATCTCGAGCATCTGCAGAATGACCGGCTGATCTTTCCCCAACATTTCGCCACTGGCGATTCGGAAGAGGAGGCTGTAACCAATTTGGCCAGCAGCTCCGGTGACTGCAACACGAACGGGACTCTTCACGAATACTCCTCTAGCGATGATGTGACGGGTTAATCGTACCGAGAGCTGACGCAGAGCTGCGCCGAACGGCAACTGTTTCCAACGAGTTCAAAAGCAACACAACCGCTGCACGCGGTTGATAAACAACGTGCAGCGGTTTGTCGATCGGTTCGCCGAGATGTGTCTACGGCGTGTGTAGGGAATGTGGCTAGGCGTGACTCGCCGAGTTGAGCCAGCCCTTCTTGATCGAGAACCACAGAAGGCCAGCACCGACAAGGACACCGAGGATGAGGCCGGTGATTGGGCCAGCAATGGCGCCAAAGAAGACACCGACGATCAAGTTTGCGATGACACCAAGGCCAATCGTCTTGCCCCAGCCAATGTTTTGGGTTCCGGGAAGCACGGCACGGGCGAGTAATCCAGTGATCGTGCCACCGATGATTGCTCCAATGATTGAGAACATAGTTGTTGGTCCTTTTGTTGCGCATCCCGCCAAACGCTGCAGGCGGTGCATGTAGTGGCTAAATCTAGACGGTTCGGCCGGTTCACGGCGATACAACGCATTACGAAGCGGTTGTATTTCCAACCCAATCTCGATGCAGCGCAGCGTAGATGCCGTTTTGTGCAACGAGCGCATCGTGGGTGCCCGACTCGACGACGCGTCCGCTGTCCATCACGATCACCAAATCGGCGCGTTCGGCAGTCGACAGGCGATGGGCGATCGAGATGGTGGTTCGCCCTTCGCTCAGGCGTTCGAGCGCAACGGCCATCCGAACTTCGGTCTCAGGATCGACCGCGCTCGTTGCCTCATCGAGGATGAGCAGACCCGAGTTCGCGAGCTCGGCTCGTATCAACGCCACCAGTTGACGCTCGCCAACCGAGATTGCCTCACCTCGTTCACCTGCCGGGGTATCGAGGCCCGCCGACAAGGTGTCAATCCAATCGGTGAGGCCGAGCGACGAGATCGCAACGTCGATCTCGGCATCGGTGGCGGCGGGTCGACCGAATCGAATGTTTTCCCGAAGGCTCGTGTCAAAGAGGAACCCGTCTTGGGGAACCATCCTGATCAGGGAATTACGGCTCGTCTCGGAGATTTCCCGCAGATCGACACCGGAAATGCGGACGGTTCCATTCGTTGGGTCAGCGAGGCGAGCGAGCAGTTTGGCAACGGTCGTCTTTCCGCTACCGGTCTCTCCAACAACCGCGACCGAGGTTCCGGCCGGAATCGTAAACGACACGCCATGCAAGACTTGTCCGCCGGTTCGATACGAGAAGTCGACCGAATCGAGCACTACTTCTGGTGCGGACGCACCGACCTCCACGCCTGGCACGGCTTCGACGACCTCGATGTCGGTATCGAAGATCTCGAGGATCTTGGACCAGCCAGCGAGGGCGGTCTGCGTTTGGTCGAGGACCTCACCGAGCTGGCTAATGGGCGACACGAGGATCGTGACGAGGAGCAGGAACGCCGTTGCTTCGCCGGCGCTGAGCGAATCGGGCCCGAGCAAGATGCCGACCACGACCACAGCGCCGGTTGCGAGCCCTCCGAAGAAGTCCATCGTCGGCGCCAAGATGGAGAAGAACTTGTGTGCGTTCGTCTGCGAAGAAACGAGCGCCCGGTTGGCATCCTCCAACCGGTCCCCCACCTCAGATTGATAGCCGTAGGCCCGGATGGTCGCTGCCCCAGACACTGCTTCAGATGTCCGTCCGATCGTTTCGGCGGTCTTGCTTCGCACGTCGTTGTATGCCCGAAGCTGACGTCCTTGCACCGATCGCAAAATCGGTAGAAGCGGCAGGTAGACAACGATGGTGAGTAGGGCGAGTTGCCAGCTGTAGAACGTCATGACGCCGAGCGTTCCGAGTATCAACGCCGAGTTCACCACCCATGCAAGCGCTCCCCATTGGGCGAACTGGGCAAGTGTCTCGACATCGCTTGTGACCCGTGCGGTGAGCACGCCCTTTTTGGTTGCGGTGTGGTCGGCGAGGCTCAACCGCTGGATATGGGCAAACGTACGCACCCGTGTGGCCTTCAGGGTGTTTTCTGCTGTCTGGATCACTCGCTTGTAGGTGGCCGTCGTCAATAGATAGATGACCACGATAAGTGCGCCGGCCGCAATCGTTGCTCGCGTCACGAACCCGACATCTACCGGATCGACCTGGAACCCGCGGTCGATGGCCTGCTGAATCAGTATCGGGAGCACGAGTCGAGCAGCGGCGCTCAAGAGCGCGAATCCAATCGTGATTCCGAGACCTTGGCGAAGCTCGGGACTTGCCCGCCATGCGCGGCCGAGGGTCTGAAGGGCCGGCGGTTGTTCTTCGTCGAGAAGCTCAGCCATGCGCAGGCTTTTCTTCGTAGGCCTGCACGAGCACTCGGTAGCCCTCGTGGACCAGCAGCTCGTCGTGTGTTCCCGTCGCGACGATTCGTCCGTTTGCCAGATAGGCAACCCGATCGGCCAGGGCAATCGTCGATAACCGATGCGCTACCATCAGCACCGTCATCGCTGTTGCATCGAGGCCTTCGAGGATCTCGGCCTCGACGCTTGGATCGAGCGCTGACGTGGCATCGTCGGCCAGCAGCAACGCTGGCTGACGAAAGACCGCACGGGCCAGGGCGACCCGTTGGCGTTGCCCGCCTGAGAGCGTCACGCCGCGCTCGCCAACGATGGTGCCGTACCCGTGTGGGGTTTCGAGAATGAAGTCGTGGGCTCGACATGTGCGTGCTGCAGCTTCGACGTCGGCCCGGTCGGCAGCGTCGCCCATTGTGATGTTGTGTTCGATCGATTCAGCGAAGAGAAAGCTCTCTTGGAACACAACCCCAAGCCGTTCGGCCCGAGCTTTCGCTTGAAGGTCGCGATAGTCCACATCTCCGAGCGAGATACTGCCCTGCAATGGAGGCACAAGGCCAGCTGCCAATTCGATGATCGTGGTCTTCCCTGAGCCAGTCGCTCCGACCAACGCAACGTTTTCACCTGCCGCAACGGACAAGCTCAATCCGTCGAGGACTTGATGGTCACCGTGGGAGAACGACACGCTATCGAAGTCGAGCGCAAGCGGGCCATTGGTGAGTGTGTCGATGTGCCCGTCGGTTCGCTGCGGCGCTGGCAGATCAAGAACCTCATCGATGCGTTCGAGCGCAACCACCGACGGCGGCATGGATTGCAGGAAGAACCCAACGATACGGATCGGCAACGACAGGACACTAAAGAGCGACAGTGCGCCGATGAGTTCGCCCGTGGTGACGCTTCCGGACTCGACCAGTCCAGCCCCGACGAGCAAGAGCACGATGATCCCGACCTCGGGTAACGCTTCGAGAAGGGGCTCAAAGACTGCTCGAAGCCTTCCGACGAGGAGTCGCTTCGATCGAAGGTCGCTCGCCGCGGACTCCATGCGAGCAATCTCGGCATTGGTTCGACCCAACGTCTTGACCATCATCACGCCATCGAAACTCTCGTGGGCAACGCCTGTGACCTCGGCGACGGCCTGCTGCACTTGGGCAGCGGGCCCTGCAACTCGTGACGAGTAGGCCTGGTTGACCACGAACAGGATCGGCAACAGCACAACGGCGACGAGACCGAAGGTCGGATGCAACAGCGAAAGGTTGATGATCGCGAGAACGGCGAGCACCACGGTGGCGATAGCGAATGCCAACGGCTTGAGCACAGTGCCCGCAACAACCAGGTCGTTGTCGGCGTGGGAGAGCAGCTTGCCGGTCGAGTTGTTGCGGTGAAAGCTCAGCGGTTGCTCCAGATACTGCTCGTACAGCTGTGAGCGCCACGAGCCCTGCGTCCGGTACTCGGCCATTGCTAAGAAGTACCGGCGCACGATTGCACCCAGGCCGCGTAGCAACGCAATCCCAAAGATGACGAAGAAGCCAACGGCGAGCTGGCTATTTGTCACTGCCCCGGTCGAGCCCGCGTCATCGCCGAGCGCGGGAATGATGAGCGTGTCGGTTACCCAACCAAGCGCCCGACTTAATGCAACGACCGAGACGGCAAAGATGATCGCGCCGGTGGTCGCCACGGCGTGTGGAACCGGGTGCAACCGAAAGCTGCGGCCAATAAGCCGCATCCCCCGCCGGAGTATTGATACCTCGGTCAGGAGTGCGCTCGTTCTGCAGCTGCGACGGTGTTCGCGAGCAGCATCGCCACGGTCAGCGGACCAACGCCGCCGAGTCGTGGTGTGATCCACGACGCAACTTCGCCCACATCTTCGTTGACGTCGGGCAGAAGCTTCTTGCCTTCCCAACTGATTCCGCCACTCACCACGACTGCACCCGGCTTCACCATGTCTTTGGTGATGGTGCCTGGCCGGCCAACGGCGGCAATGACGATGTCGGCTTCCTTGGTGTAGGCCGCAATATCGGGAACGCCGGTATGAACAACGGTTGTCGCTGCATTCGCTCCCTGTTGTTTGGTCGTCATGAGCAAGGCCATTGGGCGGCCGAGCGTGGTACCTCGACCGACCACGACAACGTTCTTGCCAGCAACGTCGACGTCGTAGAACTTGAGCATCTCGATGATGCCCGCAGGGGTGCATGGGAGCGGACCGGGCTCTTGGAGGACCAACTTGCCGAGGTTCTCAGGATGCAGGCCATCGGCGTCTTTGGCCGGGTCGATCCGTGCGAGGGCTTCAGCAGAGTCAAAGCCGTCGGGGAGCGGAAGCTGCAAGATATAGCCGTGGACGTTCGGGTCGGCGTTGAACTCGTCCAACGCATCGAGCAGCGCCTGTTGGCCTGCGTCCGCGGAAATCTCTTTGTGGTGCGATGTAATACCGACCGCCTCGCACGTCTCGTGCTTCTTCTTCACATACGACGCGGACGGCCCATCGTCTCCAACGAGGATCGTCCCGAGCCCAACGGTGACACCCGTTTCTTTGAGCGCTGCGGCGCGGGTCTGGACGTCGGCGAGAACAGCCTCGGCCACGGGGCCTCCGGCGAGAAACTGAGCAGTCATTCGCAGCAATCTACTGCCTCTTCAGATTTCGCGGTCGATTCGAGCCGCTTGCCAACGACCAGCCCGCGACTCGGACGTGATTGAATAGGTGGAGTCCCGTCCTGTGAAGGCCCATCGACCGTGTCTACGTCCCGCCTTAAATCGTTAGTGTTCGCCATTGTTGTTTCGGCTGTGCTGACCATCGTTGTCCGTTCGCAGTTCGGTGAAGAGACGTTCCTGTGCAATGGCTCGGCGTGTGTGCTCGGCTCGGGAACTCGATGGCTTTTCACTGGCGTTGCGATCGCCAGCGCGTTCGTTGGTACCGCCGGCTACCGCTGGAGTGCACGGCTTGAACGTCGAGGCCGTCTCGATCCAACGACGAAATGGGCAGTGCCTGATGCTCAAGAAATCGTCGAAGTGCTCTTCGTGATCTTGGCGGCCCTCGCCACCTACTGGCTCGTTCTCAATGGGCCGTCGATCGAACGTCTCGAGGTCCGCCAGGTCAACCAATGGGCAAATGATCTTCGAAACTTCCGACTCGAAGAGAACACCGTCGCCACCGATCTGGTTCCGACGTCTCGTACCTGGTTCGTTGTCGGCGCCATCTTGGCCACACCGTTTGCCTTCAGCTTCGGGGCGATGATCGGACGCGAGTTCTTTGGCTGGCGTCGACGCAAGGCCGCCCCCGATGCGGGGGAAGATTTCGCCCCTACTGCGACGCCGATGACAGTGGCACCTCCGGCGCTTAGCCGGGCGTCGTTTGATCTCGATGACAGCGACCCCACCGACATCGACGAGCTCGATTCGGCAAGCCTCGATACCGCCGATGACGATGCGAGCAGCGTTGAAACGTTCGACCTCGACCGGTTCGAGATCGAGTTGGAGAACGATCTCGACAGCACTGCCGACTCCGACGACTAAGGCCTGCGACTTACGCACCGATCGCATCGAGCACGTTCATACGACCAGCCCGGTGGGCGGGAAGCAGGGCAGCGATGAGCCCGGCGACCGAAGCCACGACAACCAGCACCAGGATTTGGCCAACGGGAATCGAGGTGCCAGCAGCGAACGACCCCGGTAGTGCCTGCACTGCGAGCCAACCGAGACCAATACCCATTGCGACACCGAGGACTGCGCCGAAGCCGGCGATCACGGCCGACTCGTAGCGAACCATGCGACGCACACCCCGCCCGTGCATGCCCACCGCACGCAGCAGGCCGATCTCTCGGGTTCGTTCGCTGACCGACAGCGCCAACGTATTTGCGATACCGATCAGTGCAATGATCACGGCGAGGGCGACGAGTGCGTTGAGCACGGACAGGATCTGGTCGACCAACCCTTCGAGCCGATCCTGGAACTGTGCTGAAGTTTCGAGGTCTCCCTGCGGGTAGCGCTCAGCAATTGCGTCCACTGCAGCCGACGCGTCCGCCTCGTCGATCCCCTCGGCGGTCCGCAACGCAATCCACAGATCGCTGGCTGTCACTCCTGCGCTCTCGAACACACCAACATCGACAAGCCAGTCGTGTTGGATGACCGATTCGCTATCGAAGATTCCCGCGACGGTCAGCGTCGTCTCAACCCCGCTGTCCAACGTGACATCGACCGTTCCACCAACGGCGAGCCCGTCGAGTTCGGCTCGTGTCCGGCTCACCAGAACTCCCGAATCTGCACCGCTGATCTCGCCGTCGGAAACATCGATATCGATCAACTCTGGAAGATCACCGAAGCGTACAGCCGTGACACCAACGATGTCGTTGCCGATCTGCATCTCGGCAAGCCGAAATCCTGTCACTGCCGAGAAGGTCGGATCGGCGTCGATCTCGTCGACGATCGCAGACGGAAAGCCTGCCTCGGACGCTTGGTCGGTCAGGAGGTAGTCGGCGAGAACAGCCGTTTCGAGGTCCGAGCTGATCTGTGACTTCACCGACTGTCCAATGACAAGCGCCATCGAGACCACAGCAAGTCCAATCATCAAGGCAGTGGCCGTCGTGGCGGTTCGACCAGCTTGACGTGAGGCGTTGCGCACAGCGAGCCGGCCAGGCATTCCCAATCGATCCAGCACGATGGCGAAGGCTGCAGCAACGGGGCCCACCAACCGTGGGCTGATCATGGTGACGGCAATGAAGATCACGAGGGAACCAACGCCCATCATCGTCAACACGGCTGCTGTTGACCCGTTGCTGGCCACGCCTAGCCCAGCAACGATGACTCCTGCGAGGCCGAGGGCGGCCCCGATGACGAGACGAGCTCGGCTCGTGTCGCTACGACCCGCCTCGTCGCTGCGCAGCGCAGCGAGGGCAGAAATTCTCGTGGCTCGACGGGTCGGCCACCACGCGGCGACCAATGTGACGCCAAGACCGACCGCCAACGCAACCACCAGAGTGCGAGGTGCGATGGCAATGTCATACTCGGGGAGCGCAAGGCCTATCGCCGAGAGTGCTGCGGTCAGTCCTGCCGCAACGCCGATGCCCCCGGGGATGCCAAGGCCAGATGCGACCAACCCAATGGCGCCGGCCTCGCCCAGTGCACTGCGGCGCAGCTGCTTTGCGTCGGCGCCGATAAGGCGAAGCAAACCCATCTCACGGGTTCGCTGTTGCAGCACGATGGCAAACGTGTTGCCGATGATAAAGATCGATACGAGCAACGAGATCCCAGCGAAGCCGAGGAGCACATATTGAATGATGTCGATCTGGCTGTTGAACTCGGCTGCGGTCTCATCGGCGAGCGATGCTTGGGTGAGCACGTCGAGTTCGGGCACGGCGTTCGAGATGGCCGCCTCGGTTCCGGCCAGGTCAGAGCGAGCCGCTTCGGTCACGCCGACTGCGATGCTGTCGTATCCTTCGGTCCCAAAGAGACTGTCGGTTTGGTCGGCATTCATCGCCATCAACGTTGCACCGACCGTTGCGTTGTCCTCGCCAAAGCGGGTGAGGCCTGACAGCTTCAGCTCGTGGCGTCCCGTGGCCGTGATGACGGTGTAGGTATCGCCAACGACGAACTCGTGGCGGTCGGCCGAGTCGAGGTCGAGCACGAACTCGCCGGTCCGAGGCGCCGACCCCTCGACGATCTCAAATGGCGAGAAGCCCGGCGCGTCGATCCAACTGAACGCCAGTTGGGGTGGCCCGGTCACAGGGATCTCCTGGCCAGAAGCAGTGATTGGACGAACCGAATTCACCGGTGCCGAGATCGAACCGGCGGCAACGGCTACACCATCGACTCCCGCGATTCTGGCGACGTCACTATCGTCGAGAAACTCGGACGAACCAAACGCCTCGACTGGCCGAACTTCGAAATCGGTCGAGGCAACAATGTCGGTCGAGAGGTCCCCGAACGTGTCGCGCAGTCCGTCGCTGAGCACGAAGGCCGAGACGACGAAGCTGACCGCAATCACGACCCCGAAGGTGGTCATGGCAAAGCGGCCGAGGTTTGCTCGCAAGTTTCTGATGGTAAGGGTGGCGATCATGATGAGGTCTCCTGAGGTGATGGCGTGAGGTGATGAGGTAGGTGAACGGCGGTTATGCGCTGATGGCGCGCATTTGGTCAAGGATGAGATCGGGCGTTGGATCAAACAGTTCGCCCACGACGTCACCGTCGGCGAGAAACAGCACGCGATCCGAATAGCTGGCAGCGACCGGGTCGTGGGTGACCATCACGATCGTCTGGTTGAACTCACGCACGGCTTGGCGCATGAACTCAAGGATCTCCGCACCGGTCGTGCTATCGAGGTTCCCGGTTGGTTCGTCGGCGAAGATCAGCTCGGGCCGACCCGCCAGCGCACGAGCAACGGCAACGCGTTGCTGCTGTCCACCGGAGAGTTCGCTCGGGCGATGCCCGAGGCGGTCGGCTAAGCCAACAGCGGCGACCACTTGGTCGAGCCAGTCGGCGTCGATCTTGCGTCCGGCAAGTGCGGCCGGAAGCGTGATGTTTTCCTCTGCCGAGAGGGTCGGCACCAGATTGAACGCTTGAAAGATGAAGCCGAGACGGTCGCGGCGAAGCTGCGTGAGCTCCTTCTCGTTCGATTCGGTGATGGTTGTTCCGCCGACGATCGCTTGGCCGCTGGTCAGCCGGTCGAGGCCCGCCATGCAATGCATGAGCGTCGACTTTCCCGAACCAGAGGGCCCCATGATCGCCGTGAATTTCCCGGCATCAAACTCCACGTCGACACTGTTGAGTGCCACAACTTGGGTGTCGCCATCGCCATAAATTTTGGTCGCTCCGTGGGCTGTTGCTGCAGCACCAGATGCAGCTGCAGTGCCACTGCCGTGGGCGGAGTTGGTTGCCGATGTTGCTGGTCGTCTATTCAGTGAAAGGTTCATGCCTCAACGGTAAAGACGGGCTCATCTCAGGTCGTCAGGACCAAGGATGATCACCCATCCCCCGCTCGGATGTTTCGACCGAACGTTGTCGTCATCCCTACTGATGACGGCCGCTACCCTGTGTCGCCCGGACGGATGACACCGTTTTCGTATGCGGCGACAACGGCCTGCACCCGATCGCGTACCCCAAGCTTCATGAGGACTCGACTGACGTGCGTTTTGACCGTCGTCTCTCCGAGGATCAGCGCATCGGCAATCTCTTGGTTCGATAGTCCACGGGCCATCAGCTGCCACACCTCGGTTTCGCGCGCAGTGAGCGACTCGACGGCCCGCGATGCAGCGACTGGCTGATCGGGAGCGTGCCGAGCGAACTCTTCAATGAGCGTCCGGGTTACCGACGGGGCGAGTAGCGCCTCGCCGTTTGCGATGAGGCGAATGGCCCGCAGTAGTTCGTCGGCGGGGCAGTCCTTCAAAAGGAACCCGCTCGCGCCGGCTCGGATGGCGTCATACACATACGAGTCGAGATCGAATGTGGTGAGTATCAGCACTCGGCTAGAAAGGTCGTCATCGTCGGCAATGTGTCGAGTTGCTTCAAGCCCGTCCATCTCGGGCATCCGGATATCCATCAACACCACATGAGGCCGAGCTTGGCGAACACGTTCAAGACCTTCGCGACCGTTGGAGGCCATCGCAACCACCTCCATGTCGTCTTGGGCATCGAGGATCATCTCGAACCCGGTGCGCATCAGCTGTTGGTCATCGACGATGCATACGCGAATCATGCGGACACCTTTGCTGGAAGCGGCAGCTTCGCGTGCACTTCGAATCCGCCGCCCGGCTTCGGGCCGGATTGGAAGGTGCCGTTGTAGATGTCGACCCGTTCGCGCATTCCTCGCAGCCCGTGGCCGCTTCCCGCCCTTTCTACTGGTGCGGCAGCGCCGAGACCATTGTCGGTGACGGTGATGGCCAGTTCGCGATCCCCGCAGTCGATCCGCGCAGTGACCTGTACCGGGCGGCCAGCGTGACGCAGTACGTTCGTCAATGCCTCTTGCACAATCCGGTAGCCGGTCAGTTCAATGCCCGGCGGCAACATCGTGAGGTCACCAACGACCATCAGATCGACGTCGACGCCGGCAACGTCGACCTGTGACCGCAACTCTTCGAGCAGTGCAAACCCCGGCTGAGGTTCGAGCTCCACTTCGTTCGCGTTACTTCGAAGCACGCCCAACATTCGGCGCATCTCGTCGACCGACGATCGGCCAATATTTTCGATTGTCTCGAGTACTTCGCGAACCTTGTCGGGGTTGGTGTCGACAACGCTTTGCGCAGCTTGGGCTTGAACGACGACAGTGCTCATGCCGTGCGCAATGATGTCGTGCATCTCGCGTGCAATACGGGTGCGCTCCTCGACAGCAGCGAGTGCTGCCTTGTTTTCGAGGTCGGCTTCGAGGTCGGCGGCGCGCTGTTCGAGCTGTTCGACGTAGCGGCTCCGTTGATAGAACGCTTCGCCGATCGCGGCGAAGGTTCCGTGAAGGACGAATAGGCCAAGGATGGCAAGAGCGGGAAGGTCTTCGGTCGACACGATGACGCCGATGGTCGCAACGATGGTGATGATCCCAAGCCCAACCGCAACGGTCCGCCACACTCGTCGACGGTCGTCACCGCCGTGTCGGGTCGCGCTATAGAACAGCAGCCACGCTGCTGGTTCGGTGCCACCGGGGTAGTCACTAATCCAGTACACAGCCATGAACGTCACGGCGCCAAGCAGTGCTTGCAGCGGATACGTACGATTCCAGTACGCGCAGATTGCCACCGCCCAGATGAGGGCGAATGCCAGCCAGTCGGCCGGTTGCTCGCTCCCACTGATGGGGATCGAGATCAGCGCGATCGTGCTCCCGATGCCAAAGAACAGCACGAGCACAATCCCAACAAGACGGGAGTTCTTGCTCGTCCAGGTATGTACGCGCTGTTGCCAGTCCATACCTGACCGTACCGCACAGGACGTTCTGCGTAATCCGCCTTGTGGACGATCGAGGTCATCCCCAAGGAGGACGGGTCAGCCTGCGCTGGCCAGCACGAACCTGGGTTATATGGCGTCGATGATCGCGTTGAGGGTGGGGCTTGGGCGCATGGCTTTGCGACCGAGTTCCATATCTGGTGCGTAGTAGCCGCCGATGTCCATGGGCACACCCTGAACGTCGATGAGCTCGGCAGCAATGGTTGCTTCGTTGGCTCGCAGTTGCTCAGCAATCGGGCCAAACTTCGCTGCGAGGTCGGCGTTGACGGTCTGGCCTGCGAGCGCCTCGGCCCAGTAGGAGGCCAGATAAAAGTGGCTGCCCCGGTTGTCGAGTTCGTTGACCTTGCGGCTAGGTGACTTGCCGGTGTCGAGGAACTTTTCTGTGGCCGCGTCGAGGGCCTCACCGAGGACCTTCGCTGCGGCGTTCCCGGTGTTCTCTGCGAGGTGTTCGAACGACACGGCCAGAGCAAGAAACTCGCCCAGTGAATCCCAGCGCAGATGGTTTTCCTTCTCGAACTGCTGCACATGCTTTGGAGCCGAACCGCCAGCTCCGGTCTCGAACAGCCCACCGCCGTTCATCAACGGCACGATCGAGAGCATCTTCGCGCTCGTCCCAAGCTCGAGGATTGGGAAGAGGTCGGTGAGATAGTCACGAAGAACGTTGCCGGTGACCGAGATCGTGTTCTCGCCGCGCTTGACGCGGTCGAGGGTAAAGGTCGTTGCATCGGCCACGTTCATAATGTGAATCTCGAGGCCGTCAGTATCGATGTTTTCAAGATACGTGTTGACCTTGGTGATGAGCTCGGCGTCGTGCGCTCGAGTAGCGTCGAGCCAAAACACTGCAGGCCATCCGGTTGCCTTTGCCCGGTTCACCGCAAGGTTCACCCAATCCTGGACGGGCGCATCCTTCACCTGACACATGCGCCAAATATCGCCGGCGCCAACGGTGTGCTCGAACACGGTGGCGCCAGCATTGTCAATGACCCGAACCGTTCCGGCACGTTCGATCTCGAAGGTCTTGTCGTGCGAGCCGTACTCCTCGGCCTTTTGGGCCATGAGCCCAACGTTGGGAACCGTGCCCATGGTCGTTGGGTCGAACGCACCGTGCGCCTTGTTGAACTCGAACGTCGCGTCGTAGAGGGCGGCATAGCTGCTGTCGGGAATGACCGCCTTGGTGTCTTGCAGCTCGCCGTCCTTGTTCCACATTTGGCCCGAGGTGCGGATCATTGCTGGCATCGAGGCATCGACGATGACATCGCTCGGCACGTGCAGGTTGGTGATCCCCTTGTCGGAGTTCACCATGGCAATGTCGGGACCCGATTCGTAGGCAGCGGCGATACCGGCTTCGATCTCTGAACGTACCTCTGCGGGCAATTCGTCGAGGGCACCGAGCAGGTTTCCGAGGCCGTTGTTCACGTTGACGCCGGCCTCATCGAGCGCGGTACCGTGCGCTGCAAAGACGTCGGCAAAGTAGGCCTTGACGGCGTGGCCAAAGATGATCGGGTCCGACACCTTCATCATCGTTGCCTTCATGTGCAGCGAGAAAAGAACGCCCTTGGCCTTCGCATCGGCGATCTCGGCAGCCAAAAACTCTTGCAAGGCGGCGGTGCTCATGAAGGTGGCATCGACGACCTCACCGGCCAGGACCGGAATCGATTCTTTCAGGACGGTCACCGAACCGTCGGCGTCGACATGTTCGACTCGAAGTAATCCGTCTGCGGCCATCGTGGTCGACAGTTCATTCGACCGGAAATCGTTCTCGCCCATAGTCGACACATGCGAGGTTGAATCAGCCGACCATGGCCCCATCGAATGCGGGTTCTTCTGGGCGTACTTCTTGACTGCACCAGGTGCTCGACGGTCGGAGTTTCCTTCTCGCAGAACCGGGTTCACCGCCGAACCTTTGATCTTGTCGTAGCGGGCCTTGATGTCGGCTTCGTCGCTGGTTGCTGGGTCTTCGGGGTACTCGGGGAGGTCGTAACCTTTTGCCTGCAGTTCGGCGATTGCTTCGCGAAGCTGTGGCATCGATGCCGAAATGTTGGGCAACTTGATGATGTTCGCCTCGGGCGTTTTGGCCAGCTCCCCAAGCTGAGAGAGGTAATCGGGGATGTGCTGTTCGGGGGTCAACCAATCGCCGAACGCAGCGATGATACGGCCAGCGAGCGAGATGTCGACGGTTTCGACCGAGACGCCCGCTGCGCCAGCGAACGCTTCGACGATCGGGAGGAACGACAACGTGGCGAGGGCCGGGGCCTCGTCGGTCCAGGTGTACATAATGGTGGGTGAATCGCTCATGTGTGCGAACGCCTTTTCTTTGAAATCGGGTCTCGGAAGGGGCCTGGGCTGAGAACTTTGCGCCAACGGCCGACTCTGAGGCTACCGACCCCTGCGCCCAGTGCTCACGATTCTGTCAACGAGTTCGCACCTGTTCAGTACTTGGCGCGGTCCTCGGCCAACGCACTCTCGAGCGTGCGGCCATCGCTGACCGAACGATCCCGATCAAACCAATCTCCTGAAGCGATTGGCGTTCCGGAGTCGACCATGGTGTCGGGGGCCCAATACACCCACGCGGTCACTTCGCTACTGATCGAGGCCTGCACCGACACTTCGGTTCGCCAGAAGAAGTCCGGGTGCGACTCGATGCCATCGCAAATCTCGAGGCCCTCTTCGGTGAGTTCGAACAACTCGCCCGTCACGGTTGCCTCGCCCGAGACAATGCCGGGGTAGTGGATAAACGAGAGCAGTTGGGCGCCATGGAGCAGCGCTGGCTCCGACGAGCGAATCTCGTTCGCGATCCGGAGATGGTTGCGCGTGTCAGGCTCCGCAGAGTCCTTTGCGCCTGCCGGTGTTCGAAGGGTTCCGTAGACAAAGAGTTTCACCAGCGTCATGTGCACAGGGTAGCGAGCGTGGTTGCGTTGGCAGAGACGCGATCACGCCTGCCGCATCCAACTACCCTGTCGCCATGTCCAACAAGATCGCCGCCTTGGTTCCAATGCGTCATTCGAGCGAACGGGTCCCTGGCAAGAACTATCGGATGTTCGGCGACGCCCCGCTGTTTCACCACATCATTGGAACGCTACTTCGGTGCCCATCGATCGACGAAGTACTCATCGATACCGACAGCCCGATCATCATCGAACAAGCCACCGAGCACTTCCCGAGCGTCGTCATCGTCGAGCGACCCGAAGCGTTGCGCGCCGGCGAGATCCCGATGAACCGCATCATCGAGCACGCCCTCGCCTTCACCAACGCCGACACGATCGTGCAAACCCATTCGACGAACCCGCTCCTGCCGGTCGCCTCGATCGAGGAAGCACTTCGCGTGTTCCGAGACGAAGCATGCGATTCGGTGTTCACGGTCACTCGCCTCCAACAGCGCCTGTGGGATGCACATACCGAGCCCCTAAACCATGACCCAAACGTACTCCTTAGAACGCAAGACCTTCCACCGTTGTTCATCGAAAACTCGTGTGCGTTCGTGTTCTCACGCGAGCTGATCACCTCGACGGGTTCGCGCATTGGATCGACGCCAAGGATGATCGAAACCGACCCGACCGACTCGCTCGACATCGATGAGGAAAGCGATTTCATCATTGCCGAATCCGTGTGGAAGATGCGCAACCCAGACGCGGCCGGGGAGTAGAACGGCCCCATGAAACGCGTCGCTGTCACCTGTACTCATTTGATTCGCGACATCGAGGGGTACCGGCAGACCTTCGCCGATGCCGGACTCGACGTGGTGTTGCCCCACATTGCCGGGCAGGAACTTCGCGGCGATGAACTTGTTGCAGCCTTGGACAACATCGTCGGTGTCGTCGCCGGAGATGATCACTTCACAAGCGAGGTCATGGCCCAACTTCCCGAGCTCCAAGCAATCTCGAAGTGGGGTATCGGGCTCGACGCAATCGATCTGGAGAACGCCGCCCAACGTGGCATTGTGGTCACGAACACTCCCGGCATGTTTGGCAACGAAGTCGCCGAGCTCGGGCTCGCGTATCTCTTCGCCCTCGTCCGCGACATCTTCTCCATCGACAGCACCGTCCGCTCGGGCGGTTGGCCAAAGCAGACCAGCCGATCGATGAACGCACTGACGGTAACGGTGATCGGCCTCGGCAATATTGGCAGCACGCTCGCCGAGAAACTCCTCGCTCTCGGCGTGACCGTGACCAGCGCCGACCCCTCACCAATGGCAGCGGACTGGGCTGCACGCACCGGGGTCGAGATCGGCGATGCTGCGAGCCTTGCCGCCGACGCCGATGCGGTGATGATCTGCGCTCCGCTCAACAACGCCACCCGGGGAATGGTCGACGCAGCGTTCATCTCGGGCATGAAGCGGGGGTCGTGGCTGATCAACATTGGGCGGGGCCCCATCGTGGTCGGCGACGCCGTGGCCGACGCAATCGATTCGGGTCACCTCGCCGGCGCTGCCCTCGACGTATACGAGGTCGAACCCCTCGAGGACGAGCGTCTAAGGAAGCTACCGAACCTCATCCTTGGAGCCCACAACGCCAGCAACACGTTCGAGGCGTGCCATCGCACCCACGTGCATGCAATCAACAACCTCATCACCGCACTCGATTCGACCGAAGAACGCTCGTGAGCCAGACAATCACCGCCGTTGTCAACCTGCATCGAGAAGGCATGACGGCAGAGCCGTCGATCATCAGCGCATGGCGATCGGTCCAGCGAGCTATCGCCGCTGGTCTCTCGGCCAGCGTGCTGCTCGTTCTCGACTCCCCAGACGCCGCGACCACCAACGTCGCGGCGCGGTGGACGAACCGCAGCACGGTCGACACGGTGATTGACTCGGTGACCGTGCACGAGGGAGACCTCGGGGCCGCACGCAACGCTGCAACAGCCCATACGGCTGCGAGTTGGCTTGCGTTCCTCGATGCAGACGACCTCTGGGGCGAGCATTGGCTGGTCCTGGCCCATACCGCTGCGACGTCGCAGCCGTCGGGCATCTACGACGTGTTCCATCCGCAGGTGAACATCATCTTTGGCGATCACCACTCGCTGCTCCACCACATCGATTCCGAGAGCCCCGATTTCAGATGGTCACGGTTCTGTCTGCACAACGCGTGGACAGCGCTGAGTTTCGTCAGACGAGAGCTCCTTACCGAGCTGCCCTACCCCCGCAACGACCTCGACAGCGGTTTTGGCTACGAGGATTGGAGCTGGAACATGGCAGTTCTAGATTCCGGCGGCCGACATCACGCCGTCGAGAACACCTGCCATTTCATCAAACGGATCAATGGTGACTCGCTGCTCGCCGCGTCGCAGCAGGCGCTGCGAACCCGTTACCCAGATGTGCCAGCACCTCAGCGAACGTCGCCAGCCCCAGCACCGAAGCCGACCCCAGATCCGGGGACCCATGTGGTTGCGCCCATCGACCTTGCGTCTGAGATCTTCGACCAGATCACGTTGGCGGGAACCATCGAACCTGCGGTTACCGAGACGATCTCGGGCCGGGGAGCCCCTCGCTCGTTGCCTCAGAACTTCAATACGCACAACACCGCAGCACAGTTCGCGCTCGAAGAACTGTGGCGCCTGCGGACTCCGAACGCGACGATCGGCGAGATATGCGAACGATCGCCCCAACTCGCGAGCCTGCACGCCGAGGACCGTCTCAGCGTCGTTGCCGAGTTCGTTCTGAGCGAGAAATTGCTTGGACGTACTGTCGGTGAGTCCGTAGCGATCACCGAAGCTACCACTGCACTTTCTCAGCTATCATCGGCGCCGTGACAGCTCATCAGCGCGAAACATCACCCGCCGGTGGGATTCTTGGTAGCCGGTCATGAGCACTCGAAACGTTCTCATCACGGGCGTCTGCGGAGGTATCGGCAGTGCGTCGGCTCGAGCGTTCTCGCGAGCTGGGTGGGAGGTGATCGGCATCGACCGATCCGAACCGACCGAAGATATCGAGATCGACCGGTTCGAGCTTGTCGACATTGCTGAAAGTGAACAGATCGCCGATCTGTTCACGAAGCTCAACCGCGAATTCGATGGCCTGCACGCGCTCGTAAACAACGCGGCGACCCAGATCAACAAACCAATCGTCGAGACCACCGATGCCGACTGGGAGCACATCATCAATACGAACGTGCGCTCGGCCTTTCAGTGCATCCGCGAAGCTCACCCGCTCCTGACTGCTGTTGGCGGCGCGGTCGTGAACGTCTCGTCGGTGCATGCGTTGGCCACATCGATGAACGTCGCCGTGTATGCAATCTCCAAAGGCGCCCTCGTTGCACTGACCCGGTCGGCCGCGTTGGAACTCGCCGCCGATGGCATTCGATGCAACGCGGTGCTTCCCGGAGCGATCGACACCAAGATGCTCCGCTCCGGTCTCGGTAGGCGCCCGCACCCCGACGGCCCCGAAGGCAACTTGAAGATCCTTGCCGAGCGGACCCCGTTGCGTTTCGTAGCAACTGCTGATGACATTGCGCCGAGCATCTTGCACCTGGCAGACAACGAACAGTCGAAATACACGACGGGACAGATGCTCGTGGTCGACGGCGGAGCCACTATCCGGCTCTCCACCGAGTAGCTGCCCGTGGACGCAAAGGACTTCGCACGGCGAGCTGCACGCTTCGCGAAACGAACGCTGGGCCCTGAAGGCACCATCAGAACCGGCCCCCGCTCGTTCGGTGCCAGCCGATCAGCGGGCGATCGGAGCACCGTGCCCACGCCACCACCGCACGAGCGACCGGCACCGCCGCGTGCGGCGGTGTTCGATTCCTACACCGAACCCGGCGAGTTGCCGGCCCTTGGGGTCCTGCTCATGCCGCTTGCCGAATACCACGGCAAAGAACTTGGGGCGGTCGCCGATGCCCTGCGTGATCGTGGTCAGCTCGCAAGCTTCCTCGTCGAAGAAGACAAGGTCGAGGTGATCGATCGGCATTTGGGCACACATCCACGGGTACTCGCCTCTGCTGGCTACGACCGGTTCGCGCTCGGGAATTTCGAAGCTTTCGTTGCAATGAACGACTGGGGCGCACCTTCTCGCGCCATCTACCACCTGGCCCGGGTGCGAGGCGTGCCGTCGTTCGCAAAGGTCGAAGGCGTCCAAGATTTTGACGACATCGACACGGGCCGAATTCGGCTTCCATATCTGGCGGCAGATCACGTGCTCGTCCAAGGCAACAACGACATTGCAGCGCTCGATCGTCGCAACCTTCACGTGGTTGGAAACGCCAACATGGAGGCCGCGTGGGAGACGGGACCAACCGCGGGCGGCCGCAACGGCGAAGTCGTCATCAACTCGAATTTCACCTACGGCGTGCTGACCGACGTTCGTGACAGCTACCTCCACGAAGCGGTGTCTTCGATCCAGTCCCTCGGCCTCGTGCCCATCATCAGCCAGCACCCGGCCGATCTGCAACTGCCGCCCGAGCTCGCCACGTACCGAACCGACCGATCGATGTCGGACATGCTGCCGGGTTGCGAGGCGATCGTCACCCGGTTCAGCACCGTGCCTTTCGAAGCAATCGCGTACGGAACCCCCTTTGTTTATTTCAACCCCCACGGCGAGCAGGTCCCCGCCTTTGGCGACCCCGACCCGGCATTCGAGCATGTCCGCTCGGCGGCCGACCTCGGCCCTGCTCTCAGCAGGGCCATCGATAGCCGACCGTCGTACCGACGGGTTGCCGAGCCGTACTTCCGGTCACAGATCGACATGAATGGCACGCCGAGCGCCGCTCGAGCCGCAGCGGTGATCTCGGCGGTGCTGAAGAATATGCGGACGTCACACTAGTGCTTTGCACGACCGTTCGATCGGTAGCATGGTGCGGCTCGTGTTTCTTTCCTGCGACGTGGGCCGACGTCTCTGGAGGCCAACCATGTCGAACTCATCTACGAGTTCCCCAAACGCGACTTTCGCCGAGCTCGGTGTTCCCGACGATCTCGTCGAGCGCCTGAACATCGAAGGCATTACTTCGCCGTTCCCCATTCAATCCGCAACCATTCCCGATGCGCTTGCCGGCCGCGACGTGCTGGGTCGTGCGCCGACGGGTTCGGGAAAAACCCTCGCCTTTGGCATCCCGATGGTGGCTCGCCTCGATAAGGCTCGGCCGCACAAGCCAACAGGGCTCATCTTGTCGCCCACGCGTGAGCTCGCAGAGCAGATTCGTCGTGAGCTCGAGCCGTTGGCCGAAACCCGTAAACGTTCGGTTCACGCGGTCTACGGCGGCGTCGGGTTCGGCGCACAGCTCAAGGCGCTCCAACGCGGTGTCGACATGCTCGTTGCATGTCCGGGCCGTCTCCTCGACCTCATCGACCAGGGCCAGGTCGATCTCGATCAGGTTACCTATGCCGTCGTCGACGAAGCCGACCGCATGGCCGACATGGGCTTCCTCCCCGTCGTGAAGCAGCTTCTCGATCAGACGAACAAGAAGCGTCAAACGGTGTTCTTCTCGGCGACGCTGGGCAAAGAAGTTCAGGTCCTCACCGATCGCTATCAGCGCAACGCCGTCACCCACGAAGTTGGTGAGGCAAAGCCGGATATGACCCGGATGACCCACCGGTTCATCCGCATCGACCGCACCGAGAAGGTGTCGCTGGCAGCCCACGAGGTTCGCTCGCATGGTCAGTCGATCGTGTTTTGCCGCACCCGTCATGGTTCTGATCGTGTGGCACGCCAATTGAAGAAGTACGGCGTCAAGACCGGTGTGATTCACGGTCGCCGGACCCAAAACCAGCGTGACAACGCGCTCAAGGCATTCGTCGAGGGCAAGACGCAAGCGCTGATCGCTACCGATGTGGCCGCGCGAGGAATCCACGTCGATGGTGTCGACTGCGTTGTCCACTTCGACCCGCCCGAGGATGACAAGGCGTATACGCATCGTTCTGGTCGTACTGCTCGCGCTGGCGCCTCGGGCGTCGTGGTCTCCTTTGTGACCTCTGAGGATCTCAAGGACACAAAGAAGCTGCAGCGTCAGATCGGTGTCAAGTGCGAGTTTGAAGACCCCACGCCGGTCGCCGAACAGAACCACGGCGAACCAATCATCCAACCAAACGAAGGCAAGGGCGGCGGCGGTCAGAACCGCAACCGAGGCAAGGGCGGCGGGAAGAACAAGAACCGGGGCGCGAAATCGGGTGGCCAAAACCGAAACGGTCAGAGCCGAAGTGGCCAAGGCCAGTCAAAGGGCCCCAAGGGCAAACGCTCGAGCGGAAACCAAAACAAGTCCCGCTCCCGCACGCGTTAGACGCCCGCCGGGAAGACGGGCGTGAACGCTCCCCGAACGAGACAACGGACGAGCTAGTGAACGAAGTGCCGCTCGCCGGTGAAGACCATGGCGATGCCGGCTTTGTTTGCGGCCTCGATGACTTCGTCGTCTCGGACTGAGCCGCCCGGCTGCACCACCGCAGTACATCCAGCAGCGATAGCTGTTTCGAGCCCATCTTTGAATGGGAAGAACGCGTCGGAGGCGCACGCTCCGCCAGCGGCGCGCCCGTCAGCCTTTTCTGCGGCGATACGTCCGGCGTCACGACGGTTCTGTTGGCCTGCACCGATGCCGACGGCTTGGCGATCTTTGGCGAGCACGATCGTGTTGGAGGTAACTCGGGCCGCGACCTGCCAGGCAAAGCTGAGGTCGGCCAGTTCTTCGGGGGTCGGTGCCCGATCGGTGGCGACCGTCCATTGGTCCGAAGTTGCGAGCAGTCTGTCGGTCGTTTGCACGAGGAGCCCGCCATCGATCGAGCGCATCGTCAGCAACGCTACTGACGGTGATGGCGCTTCGAGAATTCGAAGGTTCTTCTTTGCGGTGAGCACGTCGATGGCACCTGGCGAGAATGCCGGTGCGACGATGACCTCGGTGAAAACGTCGGCGAGAAATTCGGCGAGCTCGGTGGGGACCTGTCGGTTGACCGCCACGATCCCGCCAAACGCAGATATCGAATCGCATGCATGGGCCCGCTGGTAGGCAACGGTGATGTCGTCGTCGATTGCGGCTCCGCACGGGTTCGCGTGCTTGATTACAACGGCGGTGGGGTCGGCTCCGAGGGAATGAACCAGCTGCCAGGCCGCTTCGGTGTCGAGCAGATTGAGATAGCTAAGCGCTTTGCCATTGTGCTGAATGGCGTCGTCCCACCAGCTGTGCTGCCCGTCGAAGCGGTAGCGAGCACCCACCTGATGAGGGTTCTCGCCGTAGCGCAGATCCTGTACACGGTCGGCGGCGAGGTGAATCGAGTCGGGAAGCGGGTCCGTGGCGTCACGTTCCTCGTCGGTGTCGTCGAGCCACGACACGATCGACGCATCGTAGGCAGCGGTGTGGGCGAACGCTTTGCGTGCGAGCGCTCGGCGAGTGGCCGGTGAAAGCTCGCCCTGTCCAATCTCTTCGGCGACAGCGTCGTAGTCGGCGGGGTCGACGACGACGCCCACGAACTCGTGATTTTTGGCTGCGGCGCGCACCATGGTTGGCCCACCAATGTCGATCATCTCGATCTCGCGCTGGCTACTGAATGGATACAGGTTCACCACGACGAGGTCGATTGGCTCGATGTCGTGGGTTTCGAGGTCGGCTTGGTGTTCGGCGTTGTTCCGGTCGGCGAGGATGCCACCGTGCACTTTGGGATGAAGCGTGACCACGCGATGGCCGAGCATGATTGGCGATCCGGTGTGATCGGCAACGTCGGTAACGGGGAGTCCAGCGTCAGAAATCGCTGCTGCCGTTCCACCGCTCGAAAGCAGAGTCCAGCCAGCATCGACGAGGCGTTGTGCCAGTTCAGTAATGCCGGTCTTGTCGAAAACGGAAAGGAGTGCGAGCTTCGCCATGGATGTCCTTGTGAGTCGTTGAACTCTTATCTACCCGATCGAACCCGTCGGGTCGCAATCGGTGACAGTGGCATGTGTCCCCTAGCGGCCGTCGAGGACGTAGCCGCGTTCGATCACCGAGGCCAACGTGTCGATGTAGAGACGACGCTCGACCAATTTGATCCGCTCGTGAAGACTGCTTTCGTCGTCTCCATCGAGGACAGCGACGGCCTCTTGGGCAAGGATTGGACCATCGTCGACCTTTGCTGTTGCCACATGAATCGTGCAGCCGGTCACCTTGACGCCGTACGCAATGGCATCGCGCACGGCGTGCCAACCGGGGAACGACGGAAGGAGCGCCGGGTGAGTGTTGATCACGCGCCCGGCAAACATGTCGAACATTGGACTGCCGAGCACGGTTCCGAAACCTGCCATGGCAATACCATCGATCTCGTGGGACATGAGTCGGTCCACGATGAGCTGGGAGTAGGCGTCTCGGTCGAAACGGGCAGTGAAGTCGATGCGTTCGACCAACTCTGCCGGCACACCGGCCTCACTCGCGATCTCGAGCCCCCGACACGGCCGGTCGGCAACAACGAGTGCAACGGGAAGCCCAGCAGCGAGCATTGCATCGAGAAGGGTCCCGGTTCCAGAGACAAGAACGGCCAGCCGCATGGACCAAGAGGTTACGGAAGGCAGAACGATGCCCCAACGCAGGCGATGTTTTCCTGACCGCCGACATACACAGACAGGGTTGGGTGCGGACTGGCGGCGGAGAACCTTGCTCATTGAGCGGGCGGAGAATTAGGATGCCGACGGCGCAACCTGCAAAGAGCTCGACTGCTGTGAGGGGCGTTTGGGCTCTCTGCCACTCAACCCGACGCTCGGAGCCGCACGTGAACGACCAGCGATACGTAGACGACTGGGATAACGAGGCACATCAGAATGGATAAGTTCGTCGATGGCGCAAAGCAGGTCACGAAGGCGGTCTTTCCTCGGAAACTTCTCGATCCGTTGTGGGCTCGCTACGTCACGGCGACGTCGGCCCAAGAGGTGAGCGTCGCTGCCTCTCTCGTTGCGTCGCCCGACAAGCTCGAAGAGATTCAGCGCCACTATGCAGCCGCGAACAACGAGCGAGACTTTCTCACGATCGACTGGTTGAGAAGGCGTGTTGCCGGGGTCCAAGATCCGGCATTGAAATCGTATTTCGCAATCACCGCAGACGGCTATATGCCGTCGCTGTGCGCACCGAGCGAGTGCTACCGGGCGCTCGTCGATTCGATCATTGCGGTCAGCGTGCAGTCGAACCTGCAGCTTGGGTACATGCTGGAAGGTCAGCGGGTGCTTATCTCGAACTACGCCCAACTGCTTCGCGATCTTCTTGCACGGCCAGCAATCGAGATCCGTCTGATCTCAGGCGACCGCGAGTTCGCGTTCATCATCGAGAAGTGGTCGACCGAGGGCGGCGTGCTTCACGCGCCGAGGGCAAACCCGATTACTCGAAAGATCTATCTCGACACTCCGTCGGCCAAAGCGTTCCTGGCCTCGCCGGGCACGTCGCTCGACGAGCTCTTCCCAACACCCATGGCCGAAGAGACGACCTTCGATGTCGACGTCGTCTACACGTGGGTCAACGGCAACGATCCCGAGTGGAGGGCGCTACTCAACGAACACTCGCGAACACCCGACGACGCCCGTGAACCAGCAAGAAACGCCGACCCGAGCGAATCGTTGGATCCGGATCGATACGTCAGCCGAGACGAACTGCGGTACTCACTTCGATCGCTGCTCACATTCGCCCCATGGGTCCGACAGGTCTATGTCGTAACCAACTGCAAGCCACCCGAGTGGTTCGACGAGACCAACGAGCGGGTCACGTGGGTGTATCACGAAGAGATCATCGAGCCGGAGAATCTGCCGACCTTCAGTTCCCATGCAATAGAGGCGTCGATCCATCGAATACCGGGTCTCAGCGAGCACTTCTTGTACTTTAACGACGATCTGTTCCTCGTGAAGCCGGTCAACAAGTCCGACTTCTTTCTCCCCAACGGGCTGGCGAGAACTCACCCCGAGCCGTACGGGATCATCCACGGAGATCTCAACGAGCAGGATCCGGACTATGTCAACGCGGCCCGCAACGTACAGGCGCTACTGCAAACAAGGTTCGAAAAGACCGCAACCAGAGTGCACACCCATTCTCCCCAATCAATGCGCCTGTCGGTCATCGAGGAATGTGAAGCAACGTTTCCCGAGGCTTATTCGCAAACTCGGAGCAAGAAGTTTCGTTCGATCACCGATATCTCGCCCACGTCGTTCATGTACCCCAACTACGCGTACCTCTCTGGTAACGCAATCATCGATTTCTCGCCAACGTCGCTGGTGACGGTCAACCATCCGTACGAAGAAACACTCGAGGCCTACCAGCAGGCAATGCAGGCTTTCGACTACGCCGCCCTGCCGCTCTCGCTGTGTCTCAATGACGGAGGCGGAAGTACTCGGGATCCGGATTGGGGAGAGACGATTTTGCGATTCCTAACCACGGCATTCGACGAGCTGAGCGTGGCCGAAAAGCCGTTCTGACCTCGCGTCCTACCCGACGTTCAGCTGCGCTCTCGTAGTTGTGTTGCGAGCGTCTGGACGAGGCGTTCTTGGGCCGCACCGTCCTGGAGCTCGGGTAGCGCATTGGACGCTCGCCATGCTCCGCCTCGTAGTTCGTTCTCGACGTCGAGCCCGGCTCGAATCAGCGCGTGAAGGTCGTTTCGCAGCAGTCGCCCGATTCGATCGACACCCTCGTGGTGGCCACACGCTGCGGCGAGCGCGTAGGTGCGCAGGAGACGCCGGGCCTTTGCACACTCCAGCTGGTAGTACGACACGGGGCGGCTGAGCACGGGCGCGTCGTTACTTGCCGACAGGTCTTCGTATTGCCAGTCCATCACCGACATGGAGGCTTCGGCGTGGCCTGCTGACTCGGAGAACATGAGACTGGTCGAGTTCTGGCGATAGGCCACACCGATGATCGGCACGTAGGTGAACGTGTGTCCATTGCGCAGGATTCGGACCCACAGATCGAAGTCCTCTGCGGTCCGGAGCGACTCGTTGAACCCGCCAACCCGCTCCAGCGCCCGGCGGCGCACAACCGGTGCCGTCACGATGAACGGACATTCTGGGCCGTGAACGAATCCCAAATTGGACCGGTTCGCCGGGGCACGCTCGGGCGGCTCTTGTCCCTGATCTTCCGGAGTTGGCTGCCAGTCGCAGTAGCTTGCAGCAACCACTTCTGGATCGGCATTCTCCAGCGCTTCTACCCGCAGTTGGATCGACTCGGGGTAGAGGAAGTCATCAGCATCGAGAAAGGTCACGAACGGCGCCGACGAGTTTGTAATCCCCGTATTTCGTGCCGCCGATGGACCTCGAGATTCAACGTGTGAGATGAGCGAGACGCGCGTGTCGACGTCGGCGACTCGCTGCGCAATTCGAGCAGTGTCGTCAGAACTTCCGTCGTCGACGACCACACACTCGAGCTCGGCGAGACTTTGGGAACGAATGCTGTCGAGACATGCCCCAAGATACGGGGCTGCGTTCTTTGCTGGAACGATGACGCTTACCTTCGGAGTGAATTCAGACGTACGCTCCCCTGACGATCTGAACCGCTTCGCGATCGTTTTCAGCGGATCTTTCACACCGTCAGGGTAGTCCATGGCCCCTTCGGACCGAGCGAACTAGCCCTCGGCCAACGCCTCGGAAAGCGATCCAGCGAGGTCGAAGGTCTCACCGAGGTCGGGGTCGACGCATCCACCCAGGCCTCCGCCCGCGCCCGCCGCAGTGAGTTCGAAGCTCGGCTCGACGAAACCGCTGCCGGGGTCATCGGTGGTGAAGTAACGAACGACCGCATTGGAAATGGCTTCGGCCCCCGCCTCTTGGAACTCGCCGCTTCGCATCAAGGCGACTTCGGCTTCGTTGCCGAGAAAACCCATCTCGGCCAGGACAGCGGGAACCTCGGGCAGTCGAATCATTCCGTAGAAGTCGGTGCCGGTACGGGCGTTCAACCGGTAGACGGCTCCGGCGTCAGATCCGGCAAACCAGTCGATGTCGAATTGCCCGAGGGAGGCGTGGCTCTCCTCGACGAGGAGGCCGGCGAATCGCTTTGCCTCTTCGGAGAAGCGGGGGTAGAACACCTCGGTACCGGGTTCTTCGCTGATCGGAAACGGATCGGACGCTTGGTGGTGGACGGATATGAGCAGATCGGCTTCGAGTTTGTTGGCGACCTCGACCCTTGTGACGAGCGGGACGCGGATGTCGGTGTAGCGGGTGAGCGTCACCTCAAACCCGAGTTCCTCGAGGAGCGTCTCGGCTTGCAGCGACATTTCTAAGTTGACGTCTTTCTCGATGATCCCGTCGGGACTCACCGCGCCGGTTTCATTCCCGCCGTGTCCAGGATCGAGCACGATGTGTACGCGGTCCTCGACCTCGCCTCCCTGCACGATTGCGGTGTTCTGACAGGGCGTTCGCACGAGCAGGCCGTTCCTCACGACGCTCAGCACGGGAAGCACGACATCGGTCGTTGTACGCACGACACGCGGCACCTCGTCGTTGTCGAGTGCCGGGGCAATGGTGGTTGTGGTGGTAGTCGTCGTCGAGGTTGTTGTTGTGGTTGTCGACGAAGACGACGTCGGAGAAACCACTTCGCGATTGGCGGTGGTATCTGGCTCACCAGCTCCGGCCGAGCACGCGGCCAACACCAGCAGACAACATGCAACGATGCACCCATGAACGCTTGAGCGGCGAAAACCACCGGGAAACGCGAAGGTTGTAGAGGCGGCAGGCACTTACTCAAGTCTCCTTGATGACTACGCCGAAATGGGGGATCCACTACGTTTGAACAATCCAACGATACGGAAGCCTGGGCATAGACAACGATGGCAGCAAAGAAAATTCAGGCACTCGACCTTCACGCCTCGGGACGAGTCATTCTCGACAACGTGCACCCACATACGTGGGAACACCCAACCGACCGGGCTGCGCTCGCGTCACTTCAGAAGATCCCTGGCTTCGATAGCCTCCTGCGCAAGTTCGTCGGCATGTTCGGCGAGAAGAACATTGGCATGATCTACACGGCAGCCGCGGTTCGCGTTGGGCCAACGCAATACCCGAAGATCCACGACTCCCTAGTGCGGGTGTGCGAAGTGCTCGACACCGACCTGCCTCCCCTATTCATCTCGCAGACGCCAATGGCTAACGCTGGTGCCGTTGGAATGGACAATCCGTTCATCGTCCTCAACTCGACGCTCGTCGAACTCGCCACTCCAGACGAGCTCGAGGTCGTGCTCGGACACGAAGTGGGCCACATCATGAGCGACCACGCTCTCTATCGCACGCTGTTGTTTTTGTTGCTCGACATGTCGAGCCGAGTGAGCCCAATCGTTGGTCAAGCAGCCGTTCCCATCATGCTTGCACTGCTCGAATGGAGCCGAAAGGCAGAGATCAGCTGCGACCGAGCGGGTCTGCTCGCCGTGCAAGATCTCCACGCTGCCCAAGGCATGCACTGTGTCATGGCAGGAGGTGTTCGCGGCCGCCGCGACGAGCTCAGCGTCGAAGCGTTCGTCGAACAAGCAGACGAATATCGCAGCATGGGTGGGCTCACTGCGTACTACCGGCTGATGGCCACACTCGGCCGCAGCCATGACTTCCCCGTCATTCGTGTGGCCGAACTGCGCAACTGGGTCGACGAGGGCGACTACGCGAAAATCCTCGGTGGTGACTACCTGCGACACGGCGACCCGCACAGCGTCGCCGACGACATCAAGGTCGTTGGGAAGAACTTCTCCGACAAGGCCAATCAGATATTCGACGACACCGACAAGTACGTCAACGATGCGTTGACCAACTTCTTCAATAACGCCAAGAAAATCTTCGACGACGAAGGCAACTAGCTCCAAACCCCAACGCCGCTAGATTTGTGAAGGATTTTGAACCGTATGGGTTCGAAATCCTTCACAAATCCTGATGGTCGGGTGGTTTCTCCAGCTCGAGCGTTCGCCCGAGCTATGGCTTACCGCGAATGCGAGTCGAGGTAGTTCTGTACGGTTTCGGTCAACCCGTCGCCGCAAAGGGTGAACTCGACGCTGTTGGCTGAGGTCTGGAGACCATTGATCTCGCTGTAGTGCAACACGGTGACAGGACCAGCAGTTGCTGCCACGAAGGTCAGCTCACCAAAGTCGGCAGGGGTCGGTCCGTAGACCATTTCTCCAACGCGGACGTATACCTGTTCGTGAGGCTGACGGAAGTCGGATACGTCATCGAAGGTCACGATGGTGATCTCGGAACCAGCAGCAGCGGTGAACCCAGAGTTCCACATGGTGTCGCCACCCTGAAAGAGGCGAGGACCCGACACCACGTCTGGACATGCTGGGCCGGGTGCTGGCGCCAATGCGTCTCCGCAGATTGCAGGCACCACACTATTGGCCGACGAACGATCGTTGGTCACCTCGCTGTAATGCAAGACCGTGACCGGCCCGCCGTTCTCAATGTCGAACTCGATGTCGCCGAGCCCGGCGAATGTGGGGCCGTAGATGTCGTCACCTATTTGGAGGAACACTTGCTCGTTCGGCTGACCTGGTGACGCCCCATTCTCGGAGGTGTTCACACGAATGGTCGAGTCGTCCTGCGCAATGAGGCCAGTCATCCACTCGGTGCGTGCGCCTGCGTAGAGCGCTGGCCCACCAACCAGATCGGTGCACACCGGCACGATCTCTTCGAGGTCGTCACCGCAAAGCGATGGCACGACACTGTTCGCGCTGTACAAACCGTCCTCGACTTCGGAGATGTGCAGGACACGAACTTGGCCACCTTCGGCAATGTCGAGTGCGATCGTTCCAAGACCCGCCGGTGATGGGCCGTAGAGGACCCCAGCAACCTCGATGTATACCTGCTCGTTTGGCTGACCTGGCGAGTCGCCGTTCTCGCTGGTGGTGAGGACGATGGTCGAATCGTCTCCGGCGACGAGGTTGGTGTTCCAGATTGTGCGGGCACCTCGGTAGAGAACGGGTCCATCGTGGCTGTCGACGCACACCCCAACGTGATGGCTTGGATCCGAGGCAGTGAGGCCGGCGTCGATGACGTTGCCCTCTGCGTCGACCGCATCGCCAACGACAGTGCCGACGTTGACGTACTGGCCAACGCCTGCTGTGGTCTCCAGCGCGCAATCGCTTGATTCGCCGGGTGACAGTACGTCGATAGTGCAGACCGGCCCTTCAATATCGTCGGTGACGACGAGGTCTTGGACGGTTGCTGGGCCGTTGTTGGTTACCACGTAGGTGAAAGTGACGATGTCGCCGGCGTTGACCTCTGGACCGGTTGCATCATCGGCGTCGATGCCGTTCGTTGCCTTCTCGATTGTGATCGAGGTGGCGGCGCCGCTGTGATGCGCTGGATCCTCTGAGCCAATTGGATCGCCGACGTGTTCGCCGCCTGCGTCAATTGGTTGCGCAGTGACGGTGCCGACATTGCGTTGTGCCACGCCGGCAACGACGACATGGTCACCGGTGCAGGTCATGGATTCGCCAACGAGGAGTGTCATTTGTGGACAGTTGATCGGTCCGAGTACGTCATCGACGAGTGCAATGTCGACGAGGTCGAAGTCGCCGTTGTTCGCGACCAGGAAGTCGAACGTGATCGTTGTACCAACAGCGAACGTTGGGAGGGGAAGGAAGTCTTCGTCGGGGTTGTCGAGGTCTCGCCCGTCGAGCGACTTAGTGAGCCTGATTCCAGGAGCGACGCCGCGATGGTTACTCGGGTCCGTGTCAGTAACGGGATCTCCTGTTGGGTTTCCGAGGCCGTCGTCTTCGAATCCGCTTGCACTTCCGATGTTGACGTAGTCGCCAGCGACGACGGTTGCTGTTGCTTCACACGACGCCGACGCGCCAACGGCGAGGGATGCAATCGTGCAGACATCACCGAGGATGTCGTCGGTGACGACGAGTTCGACCAGGTCGAGCTGGCCGGTGTTGGTGACGATGTATTCGAAGGTGGCCGTTGAGCCAACAGCGAGCTGCGGCGCAGTGTCAGCAGTATCTGCGTCTACCCCGTTGGTGCTCTTTTCGATCGTCAGTTCAGGTTCGCTGGGAACGAAGACCGGGTTTGGGATCTCGGTAACCTGTCCGACACCTGATACGAATTCTTCGCCAATCCCGCCGTCATCGATCGAGCCAGCAAAAGCAAGCGCTCCGATCGATTCCACGTCAGGGCTAGAGATTGAGGAGAAGCCGGCAATTGAAAACTCGATGTCTGGAGACGTGTCCGACGTGTCGACAGGCAAAATTCCAACAAGCTCAGGCCGCGGGCTTCCGAAGCTGAACACTGGGTTGAACGTCGCGCCCGGAAGAGCGTCGTTGACGCTAAATCCAGAGATGTCTTGTTGGAAGGGAAGCCCGGCTATCAGATCGCCCTGACCATCGCCTGTGAGATCCAGGACGAGCACGAAGGTCTCGGTTCCGCCCCACGCTGCTCTGTCGGCCCCATCAAGGAGGGCTCCGGTCGCGGGGTTACCGTCGCCTTCGGGGTCACCCCCGACTGCGAGGAAGTTCAATCCGACCAAGAACTCATCCAATCCGCTGTCATATTTGAATCGAATGTCTCGAATCTCCCAACCTGAAGTCAACGTCGCATCGAAGAGCGGAATATCAACACCCCCGGCGTCCTCGATGATCGTCACATCGGGGTCGCTCGCAGGAAAGTCGACCTCAACGTCGCCGGTAAAGGGACTTGCGACGATGAGCGACCGAGAGTGATCTGCTTCCTCCAACGGTTGTGCCTCATCTTGAGGTGCAGGAGGGGTCTTCGGCTCGGGAGTTTCATGATTGACAGACTCGGTGGCTACGACGTTGCTGGTAGGGGCCGTGGCTTCGTCGTCAACGTCGCTCCCCTCGTCATCGACAACGGGCTCCGCCGCTGTGTCTTTACTCTCGGGCGCAATCGAGGCAACCTCGCTCGCCGACTCAAGATCGAGGCTCGTCAGACTGAATATTGCGACCAGAGCAATGCCGAGCAATAGCAGCGATGTTGTGCTTGCAATGAGTGCTGTACGTTTCATGTTCATTCTCCCAGGCGCCGTTCCGCGTGACGCATCCCACTCCTTTCGCCCGTTGTCGACCCTGAATGAGTCATTTGGCCCAGATTTTCAAGGGCAAGTTGTCTCGATCGACAACAACAACCCGATCAGATGAAATACGCGGGCCGCTCACCCGGTTCTTAACTTGTGACGCTCGAAAGGGCGGACCCCCTAAGAGAAAGCCCGCATCTCATGAGCACGATCGACATCACCGCTGAACAATTCGAAGAAACCGTCCTCGCCGATGGCATCGTCCTGGTCGACTTCTGGGCCGACTGGTGCGGCCCCTGCAAATCATTCGCTCCGGTCTACGAAGCGTCGAGCGAGAAGCACACCGATATCACCTTTGCCAAGGTCGATACCCAAGCTGAACAAGCCCTCTCTGGAGGCCTCGGCATCCAGTCCATCCCGACCATCATGGCCTTCCGAGATGGTGTGCAGGTCTTCTCCCAGCCTGGTGCGCTTCCTGAAGCAGCCCTCGAGGACCTGATCGAAAAGATCGAAGAGCTCGACATGGACGCTGTCCACGCCGAAATCGCAAAGCACCAAGCCGAGCACGAGCACGGTCCAGGCTGCAACCACTAGAAAAAGACCTGTGGTCGCTCAGCGGGACCCTTCCCGCTGTGGTGTCGCGGGACATGGCGAACACATGTCGCGGGACATAGCGAACAGTTTGGTGGTCATGGTTTGGTCTTTCGTGGTCGGCCTGGGGTTTTGTGGAGTGGTTGAACGCGGGTGTTTGGGTCGATGGTGAGGTGGCGGATGTGTTGGCCATTGATGAACACGTCACAGTTGTTGCCCGTGATGATGGTGTCAGCAGTTTGGTGGGCGTGTTCAGCGCCGAGAGAAATGGCGTAGGTTTTGACGGGTAGAGCACCGTTGGAAGCGACTTTGGTTTGGTGCCATTCGGTTTTGGTGTTGGTTTGTAGGGGCCGGTCTGTTGGCCCGCTCTTGGCCATGTTCTCCCATTGCTCGGCGGGTGTTCGCCGGCCGATGGATCGGTGAGGGCGCCGATAGTTGTAGATCGTTGTGAACTCGTCGAGTAGCTCTTGGAGTTGTTCGAGCGTGTCGGGTTGGGGCCGAGATCGCAGCCATTTGGCTTGGGTCTGGTGGAACCGTTCGACTTTTCCGCATGTTTGAGGATGAAATGGTGTCGACTCGATCTTGGTAATGCCGAGCGCTGCGAGTGGCCCGTTGAGCTTGATGAACGCTTTGCTGTTGTCTGAGAGCAGTCGGGCGCACATGCCGATTGATCTAAAAGCAGTCATGAGCGTCGTGAACGCTGCAGTGAACGACTCTGCTGGGTGTGCCCGTGACGCAGCGCAGAATCTTGAGCCATCATCGATCACGTTGATGATCTTTACGGTGTCTCCGTTGCTGAGGTCATGGTTTGTGCCATCGATTTGGAATAGTTCGTTGGCGCGATCGGCTTCGAACCGTTGCCATACCTTGCCCGGCCGTTTTGACGGGTCCTCGACAACAAGTCCACGGTCTCGCAAGATCCGCCAAATCGTTGTGCGCGAGGGAACCAAACTGGCATCTATTTGCTGGCCTAAATGCCACGAGATTGTTTCGGGCCCGGCGTCTAACCCTTCTTCGTCGAGCTGTTTACGTAACAGCACTATCTGGTCCTCGATCCATATCGGAGTCTTGTTCGCGATCGACTTCGGAGCACGAGACCTCGGTTCCAGTCCTGATTCGCCTTGGGTCTCGAACCGTCGACGAATCTCATAAAACTGGGTTCTCCCAATCCCATGCTCACGACAAAACGCCGACACATTCATCGAGGCCACATCAACAGTGGCAACCAACCTCTTCACACTCATTGGAACCTCACCAGCCATTCCAACATGTTGTTCGCTATGTCCCGCGACACCTGTTCGCTATGTCCTGAAAGAACACAGCATCACCAGCACCCGCTGAGAGACCACAGATTCCTATGCAGGGTTAGCCCGCGAGGTCGGAGACGACGGTTTGGATTTGGCGGAGCCCCTCCGCGAGTTGGACGGTGAGTTCGCGAAGTTCTGTCTCGGCAATATCGA
>CALKGG010000068.1 GCA_938084885.1 uncultured Acidimicrobiales bacterium | reverse complement strand
GTCGCCGCCTTCGGTGGCTAGAACCCGAGGGCCCGCCAGCAGCAGGTTCGTTCCATCGGTTCCAGCTGCGATTGCATCGATGCAGTTTGGAATCTCTTCGACGAAGTTGCAGATCGGTCGGGAGTTGTGGGTTCCCGAGTCGGCGACAAGGCCGATCGAGTTGTAGATGCTCCAACCCTTGAAGCCTTCGCCGAACCAGATTCCGGCCGTCAGATCGCCACCGGTGGGGCTGAAGAAGGTGCCACTCTCGAACCCGCCGACAACGCCGAGGTTGGTAAAGCCGTCGCTCTGCTTATCGCCAATGAAGAGGACGGCATCGCGATCGATCAGGTTGGGAGGAGTCCCCAGGACGTACTCGACGAAGACGGCATCCCCATCCAGCCGGGTGCCGACCAGTTCAAGTTCGAAGTTGTCCTGGGTGAAGATCACCGGCTGGTAGGTATCTCCCCCGGTGTCCTGGAAAATCGTCTTGGGGGCATCGGGGAACTGCAGCAGGAGGCCGCCGTCACCGTCATCAGCCACATCGGTGACCGACTCAAAGACCAACTGCTGGACCTCGCTACCGGAGGTCCGGTGTACGCCGGCGTCGGAGAAGACCAGGAACGACAGCGGTCCAAGGAATGGATAGCTGTTGATGAACTCGGCGTTCTCGGTGACGTAGAAAACCAGCTCCACCCGATTGATCTGATTGGTGTCCAGCAGATCGAGCCAGTAGTCATAGCCGGCCTGATCGAAGGCTCTGCCCAGAACGTTGCTGTAGACCAACTCGACATAACGAGGGTTGTTGGTGCCGGCGTAGGTGTTGGCAAACTCTTGACCATCGGCCATGAAGCCCGCGATATCCAACAGATCGAAGCCTTCCCGGCGAATGCCCAGCCAATACTTGGCGCCGCCAAGATCGGGGGTGCGGTTGAAGAAGGCCTGATAGAGCCGAAGGACCGGCGCATCCAGCTGATCGATGTAGTCGGCCGAGGCGACCATCTCGTCGATAGTCGTTGCCGTCGACCACCGATCGTTGGGTTCCGCGGCCTGCACCGGGACCGCGGACGCGATGCCGAGAGTCAGAAGTAGGGCCGAAGCCACCAGGAGTCGTCGTAGATTCATTCGATTCGCCATTCGCCGTTGTCGATCAGCTGCAACTGATACTGCTGCCGATACTTGCCGGAGAGAGCATATTTGGCAAATTCGGTTTCGAGGATTGCTACCCTCAGGAGTGGAGAGATGGCAGAGCGGACGATTGCGTCGGTCTTGAAAACCGTTGAGGCTTTACGGTCTCCGGGGGTTCGAATCCCCCTCTCTCCGCCAAAAATCTGAGGGTCGCCCTAGGGCGACCCTCAGTCCGTTTTCTAGCGAGTCCCAATCTCTGGATCCCAGCCCGTCTACCGACCTGCGAATGCTCTAGCGACCAATGTCAGCCATTCATCGGCAGCGGCTCTGTCCCCGTCGACCTGGATCTCGGCCTCTTGTTCGCGTCCCCACAACGCGAGAAACAGCGATTGCGTATCGCCTGTGATGGCGCACTCTGTCTCACCGGTGCCGATCGATCGTTGAAGATCTGAGTCCGTGGCCGCTATCTGCAGTCGAGATCGCGGCGCGCCAATCTTCTGACCAGCAAACGGGAACGCGAACTCGAGTGCTTCGTCGATCCCATCGGTTGCCCGTTCGGGAGCCAATGCGAACTGCGTTCCATATGCCTGTTCGACGTCATAACGATGAATCGCTGTTTCGCTAGCTGCTCGGCGAATCCAAAACGAAACTGTTCCCGGCCCGGCATAGGTCCAACACGGCGCTTCCGGATCCATTGCTTCTAAAGCGGTGACACAGTTGCGAACGTTCGTGCGGAATGCCTCGACTGCTTCGCTGCCCTGGAGGCCAATTGACGAGGTATCAGCACCCGCAAAGACCGAATCCGATGGTGCAGTAGGTAAAGCTGCGGCGGCGATCGGGTAACACACGCCGAGACCGAACGAGAGGTGGGCGAGGAGGTCGAGTATCGACCATCCGGGGCACGTTGGTACAGGTTTTGAAAGGTCGTCATCGAGAATCGACTCGAAGAAGTCGACGTTCTCGGCAAACCACTCCAGGGATTTGGCTGAGTCCATGGTCAGTTCGACGTGCGGCGTTTGAAGGTCACGAAACGTACTCCCAAGTTTCCATACGAGCGATCGTAGTTAGGACCGCAAGTGCGCGCGTCAGGAACAGAAATAGGCGATATCCTGCCACTTGCTACTGGAGAGGTGGCCGAGTCAGGTCGAAGGCGCTCCCCTGCTAAGGGAGTAGGCGGTTTATAGCCGTCTCGTGGGTTCAAATCCCACCCTCTCCGCAAAAACCGACAGATTTGGGGTCTGACCCCAAATCTGTCGGTAGCTCTACTTTTCGGCCGAGATTACCGTCACGTCGAGGCCAGCCAAGATGACATCGGCCCCACGCGGCACATCTCGCACCGCAAAGCCACGGCCCGAAGAATGCGCGGCTTCCTGCGCCGAGCGAAGCGCTCCCGCCGTTGCCGAGTCGATCGCCGTGCTCCGATCGAGACTCACGGTAACGATGCCATTGCCCGCATCGGATTCGATGACCTCTGCAAGCCGCTTCGAGAACCTCGAATTTGTGCCCATCCATAACAACCCGCGAGGCCGGAGATCGAGACCACCTTGTGCAGTGCTGACGACCTCGAGCGAGAACGGTCGAATCACATGCAGCAAGAACGTGCACCCAATGCCAAGCAGCACCGCATAATGAATATTGGGCGGGCTGACCAGTGTCGCAACAAAGGTGAGATACGCGAGTGCAGCCTGCCACGGCGACCGCGTTCGGAACCGCCAGAGACGTCGGGGCCGCACCAACGACACCACCGCACCAATGACCACCGCGCCGAGCACCGCATCGGGGAGCCCATCGAGGAGAAACGCGAAGGGCAAGAAAACCAAGATCAGCACGGCAGTAATCGCTCCACTCCAGCGTGTTTCGGCTCCAGCCACTTTGTTGACCGAACTGCGAGCGAACGAGCCACCCACGGGATACGCGCCCGTGACTCCAGCAACGATGTTGGCAAGCCCGGAGGCAACGAACTCACGAGAAGATGACCACCGGCTCTGGCTCTCATTCGCGAACGCTCGAGCGATCGACGCAGGTTCGGCAAATCCGATCAATGCAATCACGAGACCACCGCTGAGCAAAGAACCGACCGACCCCCACGGCAACGAAAGGTTCAACGACGGAAGCCCCGACGGGATGGGATCGATGACCGGACCGCTGTATCCGAACGCTCGAGAGAACACAAGCGTCACCACAACGGCGATCAACACGCCGGGAAAGAGTCGGTGCACTTTCTTGCCGAGCAACATGAACATCAGGGTCACGACGCTCAACGCAATCGCCGACAATTGCCACTCGCCCGGGTGCAGCACCGTCCAAAGCGCACGGCGAAGCGGATTGTCAATCGCCTCGATATCGGCGGGAAGCGTCACTCCGAAGGCCTTGGACAGTTGAGACGTGAGGATCACGAGACCCGCTCCGGACGTAAACCCAATCGTCACTGGCTCGGCCATCAGGTAGACGACAGAACCGAGTCGAGTCACCCCAATGAACAACCTCGTCGCGCCAACGATAAGCGCGAGAATCCCAGCAGCAGCGATGTAATCACCGGTGTTCGGTTCGAGGCCAGCACCGACGAGCGCCCCCGCAGTTAACAAACTCGTCAACGCCACCGGCCCCGTTTGCAGGTACGGCGACGACGCGAAAAGCGCAAACACCAGCAGCGGAAAGGCCGACGCAAAGAGGCCAACAACCGGAGGCAAGCCGGCGAGACCGGCGTTCGCTATGGATTGTGGGATGAGGACCAGAGCCACACTGACACCGCCGAGGAGATCGCCAATTGTTGGTCGCGGCACCCGTCGGAGATCGTCGATCTGCCGCTCGACACCAGCGCTCCAAACTTTTGCGATATTCGCGGCGTCTAAATCCACAACACCAGTTAACCCGCTCTAACCTTTTCTTGTGTCATTAGAAGTTCCCGGGCCGTGGCGGCGCCGAACAATCAGCGGAGTCACGCTGATTGGATCGGCTTTACTGACCCCATTCGTCGCACCAATCGCCGCGGCGATTGCCTACGTGCGCGACCGTCGCAGTGGCACAGGACGTCTTCGTCAAACACGACTAGTTGCCCTCGTTGCCTCGATGGTCATGCTCGACCTTGCAGGGCGAATCGTCGTCTTCGGCATCTGGCTCCAGGGCCCGTTCGGCACGAACCGCACCTCTCCACGAATCCAACGCAAATACCAGTCCGTCATGACCTGGTACACCGCGGGTATCACCGCAATGATCTCAAAGCTCGCTCCGCTCGCAGTCGACTCATCCGAACTCGACGAAAGCCTTCTCGGCGGAAATGCCATCGTGATTGCTCGGCATCGCAGCATCTTCGACGCCGCACTCCCAGCCGCACTCTTTGGAACCCGCGACCTCCTCGTGCTCTACACGCTGAAGGACGAACTGCAATGGGATCCAAACCTTGACATCGTTGGCCATCGCATGGGCCACGTGTTCGTCAACCGCTCATCGAAAGATCTCGAATCCGAGCTTCAGCAGATTCGTGAGCTTGCCGCGCGCATCGACGAGAACTCGGTCGCCGTCATCTTCCCTGAAGGAACTTTCTTCAACCAGACCCGCTTGAAACGAGCACTATCGGCAATCGAACGCCGAGACCCGACACGGGCAGCGCTCGCCCGCCAGATGCGCCACGTTCTTCCTCCCCGGCCCGCAGGCACACTCGCCATGCTTGAAGCCGCGCCCGACGCCGACGTTGTCATGGTCGGCCATGTAGGAATCGAACCGTTCGGCAGCCTCAAAGAGGTCTTTGCAAATGTCGGCGACGTACGCCATCGCCTCCGATTGAAGGCCTGGCGCTTTGATCGGGCGAGCATTCCAAGCGACAAGGATGAGCAGATCCATTGGCTGTTTGAGCGATGGGTGCAGATGGATGAATGGATCGATGGCCACTATCCGCTTCCGACCCAAGCGTTGGACCCAACCAACTGATCGACCCGAAAGACGTCCTCGCGGACGTTGATCACTAGTATTAACCGCCGTGCATACACCAGAGGCAGATCAGGCCCTAGTCGACATGGCCGTCGAGCTCGCAACCGCTGCCGGGGCGTTGACCCGCAAGTGGTTCGACCGCGGAACCGTCGACTTCGCCACCAAGGCAGACGGGTCGCCTGTTACTGAAGCAGACAAGGCAGCGGAGCGGTATCTGCGAGAGCAGATCGGCCTCGCGTTCCCCACCGATTCGATCATCGGCGAAGAAGAAGATGATCGAGACGGAACCAGCGGACGCACCTGGATTATCGACCCGATCGACGGGACCAAATCATTTACACACGGTGTTCCCCTCTACGGAACGCTGCTGTCAGTGGTCGATGAACACGGCCCCGCAGTAGGCGTGATCGTGATGCCGGCCCTCGACGAGGTGGTCTCTGCGGGCCGCGGTCTCGGAGCCCGCCACAACGGACGCGAAACGTCGGTCAACGAACACGACGACTTCGACTCGAGCTACATCATGACGAGCGGCCTGGAATATTGGCCCGACGACGCCGAACGAGACCGTCTGGTGGGCTCGACGGCGACGGTCCGGACGTGGGCCGACGCCTACGGCTATGTCCTTTTGGCGACCGGCCGCTGCGAGGCGGTCGTCGACCCGCTCGTGAAGATTTGGGATATTGCGCCGATGCGGGTCATCATCCCCGAAGCCGGCGGCGTCCTCACCGATCAGGTTGGCGCACCTTGGGAACAGGGACGCCATGTCGTTGCGAGCAACGGCAAGATCCACAACCGGGTACTGGCCGAAGTCTTTCAGGCTTAAGACAAGAACTCTTCGGGCACCGGGGTGCCATCGACGAGTGAATTCGGATCGTTGGGCGGATTGCCGACAGCGGTGCTGCAACTTGCGCCAGCTTCGACGAGCTCGGGGTTGTCGACCCACTCGCTGATGAATGCATCGATCTCGGGTGCGGTCGCAGAAGGGATGGCTCGCTGTTGAGCACCCCATGCGCTCAATACGATGGGTTCATCGTGGTCGTACGGCGAGATCAACAGACGAGAGTTTTCGGCAGCCAAGCCCCGAAGAAGCTCGATCTGGTCGGCGGCCAGCGAGTCACCGTAGGTAATCCACACGACGCCATGTTCCATTGAGTGGGTCGCGGCACCCTCGATCACCGGCTCGTCATAGAAGCCGCAGTTCATCCAAAACGGAAAGTGATCACCGCCTGTCGACGGGCTCGTGCTGAACGAGACGGGCGGTTCAACGTGGTTGGCCGTGATCTCGCTGTGAGGCGTGGTCAGTACTGCGGGAAGCGCAGGCTGGCCTGCACTCGACCCATTGTTTGCACTCGTCGTGGATCCGCCGCTGCACGCAGCGAAGCTGATGACGCAGGCCGCGAGCACCCCGAACATTTGTGAAGGCTTCATTGTCAGGACGTTACCCAACGTTGTTCAGAACATGTGTGCAAAACCTTGGGAACCCGCACCGAAGACGTGAGTCTTCGATGCAGGTCCCGCGACTATCGACGTTCTGAAGACGCCTACGAAAGTGGAAGTCCAACTTCGAGGGTTGGCGCATCGGCTTCGATCAACGAGATTTGATCCATACGGTCGTGCCAATCGCTGCGATCACCGATTGCATCGACGTAGGCGGCCTTGCGGCGGGCCGAGCGGCCACGAGGCGCTGGGCTCGGAGCCGAACCTGCAACGTACTGCGCTTCGATGCCTTCCTTCAGCATCTGGATTGCCTCGGAACGAATCTGGCTGATGCGGCTCTCGGTCACGCCGAGGAACCGTGCGAGGTCCTGGCTGGTACGGCCTTCGAGGAAGTAGCCGAGAATGACGAGGCGCTGGCGCTCCGGCAGGAGAGCGATTGCATCGCGAAGGTAGGCGTGAAGCTCACGCGTTTCGAGTTCCTCTGACGGCTCGATAGCAGCGTGATCGACCAGCACGTCGACGAGGGTGAGGTCGTCGTCGACGTCGTCGGACACTTCGTGTTCGAGCGCCAGGACGACCGAGCGGAACATGCGGTCACGCAATCGAGCGAGCTCGTTGGTGTCCATGCTGAGCGCTTCTGCCATCTCTTCGGTCGTTGGGATGCGACCGAGGCGGCTTGCGAGACGCTGTTCGGTGGCTTCGAGCTTGCGAGCGAGTGTGCGAACCGAGCGTGGAGCCCAGTCGGCGGCGCGTACAGCGTCGAGGATGGCGCCACGAATTCGTTGCGCTGCGAAACGGTCGAATGGGACGCCTCGGCTCTCGTCGTATCGGCGAGCGGCCTCGACAAGTCCAAGTGCTCCGGCCCGAGCGAGTTCTTCGCGCTCGACGTGGCGTGGAAAGTGCACCGCCACTTGCAACACGATGTGCTTGACCAACGGCAGGTTGGCTTCAATCATCGCGTTCATGTCGGTCAGGTCGACCGTTGTTTCGATCGCATCGCCCATGTACTTGCTCCCTCAGTGTCGTGTTCCTTGCGGTGTCGTACCCAACGGCACCACAGAAAGAGTTCTCGGCGCGTCCGAGGAGAAGCTTTAGCGATTTTTCGAAGTTTTCTAGGATTCGGTTAAAGAGTCGGCGCGAAACAGTGCCACCTGTAGAGATTTCTTGTGGGTAAAACGGCCCGATAACGTTGGCCAACCGGCCCTGTAGTGTTGAAACTTCAACGGTTTGACCGCTAGTTCTGGTAGGTCTCGTCGGCGCCGACGAAGATCTCGCTTCGAATGCCACGATTTCGCAGACCGTGCAAGAAGTTTCTGGCATCGACCCATTCGGCGAGGCCTTTTGCTCCGGGTTCGGTGGTGTGTGCAAGCAGCGTTTCGACGGCGCTGGCTGCCACTGCTCCGGCGGTCACCGCGGGCCGTTCGGCACATCCGAGGATGAGTTCGACCTGTCGGCCGTTCTGTATGCCTCGCAATTCGACGCGAACTGCCCCAAGGAGTCCTTCGGGGTGCGGCGTCCGCAACATGGGTAGTTGCATCGTGATTCGGTCTCGCCGGGTGGCTGCCATTCGTGAGGTGAGCCGTTCGACGCCTGGGTGGACTCGGATCAATAGCAGCGGGTCGGCAAGGGCAGCTCGATAGCAGTCGGCGGCTTCGACCGGAGCGGGAAACCATGCGAGTTCGCGCCCTGATCCACCAGGGCGCCGTTGCCATTGACCATTGCGCCAATCAAAGCAGCGCCCCTTCAACGCCCGATGGTGCTGGCGTGCACAATCGGGACCGCCGGTGCCGAACTTTGAGACGTGGATCTCGCGAACTTCGTCGAACCACTGGCGCCCGTGGGATGCCAAGACGTCGGAGAGCCCCGGCATCATGCCTGCACCTACGGCGATCCGACAGCCGTTTGCACGAGCTTGGGAGTCGAGGTCGAGGAGACCCCGCACGTCGTCGATGGCGTCGGTTACCGAGACGATGATTGGTGCACTCGACAGGAATTGTTGGGCGATCTCGGCGTGGCTACCCGCACGGGTGGCGATGACGACGGCGTCGGCATTGCCAACATCTCGGTCGGTCGCAACGGTGACATTGGGGCCGAGGGTCTCGGCCGATGATGCTGCGACTCCGGCGGTGTCGTCGATGAACCCCACCGTGCAATCCGGAGATGTGCGCACGAGCTGACGTGCCACTCGACTTCCGGTGGCTCCGGCGCCGACGACGACGATGCGCGTCTTGGCCCCAGCGGCACGTGATGAGCTCATTGCGATGTCACGTTCAGGTGAGATCGTTGCCGGTCAGTTCGCGCCAGCCGCCACTGCGGGGCGGGATGCCACCGGACCCGCGAAGACGGAGAGCACCAGCGACTCCAGCCGCGATACCCAACGCGGTGATCGCACCTCGCACAAGTCGAAAGATCTGCATGTTCGAAGTCTAGGGTTGAGACGTGACCTTCTTTGAATCGCTGACGTTGCCGTCGTGGATGCCGCCCGGATGGGCGTTCCCGGCTGCGTGGTTCACGCTGTGGGCGCTTCAAGCGGTCGCCGTGTCGATTCTGGTGTCATCGGACAATGCCGGACGCTCGCTGGCGCTCGGCCTGCTCGCCGTGCACTTCGTTGGCGCAGTGGCATGGCAAACGGTGATCTTCGCCCCCGGCAGACTCGACTTCGGTGCCTGGTGGCTCTTTGGCGTACTCGTGCTGGTAATCGCGGCCACTGGGGCAGCCTGGCGGGTGAGTCCACTCGCGGCGGCATTGATCGCTCCGACAATCGTGTGGATGTCAGTGGCGACAACACTCGGCTTTTCGATAGCGCGTCTGAATCCCGGGGCCTAGAGGGATCCTCAAGAAACGGCGCGTTTTGCCGAGCGAAGGCAAACTGAGGTCACCAAGGCTGCTCAACGAGACCGCCGCCTCTTGGCTGCAACTCGACGGCGCGTTTCGTGCGAGGCGAAGCCGAGAACGAAAGGCGACCCAAACTGAGGTCGCCAAGGCTGCTCAACGAGACCGCCGCCTCTTGGCTGCAACTCGACGGCGCGTTTCGTGCGAGGCGAAGCCGAGAACGAAAGGCGACCCAAACTGAGGTCGCCAAGGCGACCGAAGTTTGCGTGGGCCTAGCTGGATTCGAACCAGCGACCTCACCCTTATCAGGGGTGCGCTCTAACCAACTGAGCTATAGGCCCTTAGCTTCCGCTGTGGGAACGTGCCACAAGTGCACGGACAGACGGTATCGACTTAACCGCGGCGGGGCAACGTCGAGATCGGACGAGCTGTTTCTTCTTCGACGACGGTGACACGAATGCCGCCGGTCAAGTCGGAGATGAGGTTGAGCAGAATGGCGATGAGGACGGTGAATCCGGTGGCTGCAACGGAGAGAACGAGGCCGCCGATTGCGGTTGCTCGGAAGATGTCTTCGCCGGTGAACTCGAAGTTTTCGAGAGCGAAAATCTCTTCGGCGAAGTTTTCGATGTCTCCAATGACGCCCGATGCAACGGCTGCGTTCCACAGGAGGACTCCGGCGACCATGGCAACAACCCAGATGCAGAAGAAGAACAGCAGGGAGACTTTGAGCACCGACCACGGTTCGATGTGGCGGACGAGACGGCGTACTTTGCGGGCGCGCAGGCGTCGTTCTTGAATGCGTTCGACGGCGCGGGCTTTGGGTACCACCGTTGCCGCAGCGGCGCTTTCGGAGGGAACGGGTGCGGATGGTTCTTCAAAGAACTTGTCGGCGCGCACGTCGATGTCTTCTACGGGCTCGAACGCGAAGACTGTTTCTTCTGAGTCATCGATGGCAGTCACGGGCGACAGTCTATGGCATAGATGCACCGCGAACGGTGCGCATCAGATCTCGGGTTGTCGAGACTGGTGCCGGTAGACACCGAATTTGGTCAGTTCCGGGGCCCTGGTGTGACCGGGATTACGCGCCTTTCTGCGTGCGCTGTCGCGGTGGCGTTGCCTGATTGCACAACGGCGGTGACGATGTTCCCCGATTCGGTAATTGCTACTACTAGGACGTCATTGCGTTGCGCAGCTTCGGTTGCGGCGTCGAGGCCGTCGGCAGCTCCGGCAAGCGCCGTTGCGTCGGCACCGGCTTGCGCTCGGGCTTGTTCGACTGCGGCCCAACCAACGTTGGTGATGCCAATCGCGAGCATTGCGGCGACGGCAAGGGCCCCCATCCATACGAGAAATCCCGACACGGGACGTTCCTGTCTGACGCGACGAGCGTCGTTGAACCATGGGGGAAGTTCAGAACTGACGGTACCGCAGACGTGCCACGAGCTCATACGCGGGAAAGGCCCCGGCTGCTCGCCAAGGCCTCACCGTCGCTGTTGTGCTGTCGCTACTCTTCTTCGCCAGATGCTTCGGAACTTGGCGAGTCGGTAGTGTCTTGGCCGTCATCGCTTTCGGCGAGTTCGTCATTGTCTTCAGCGTCTTCGACCTCTTCGGATGCGAGTACTCGTGCCACCGCAGCAACGCGATGGCCATCGTTCACGTTCATCACGCGAACTCCAGAGGCATCGCGACCCTGTGTCGAAATGTCGTTCACTGCGGTACGAATGATCGTTCCACCGTCGCCGATGAGGATGATCTCTTCGCCTTGGGCGACCATAAAGGCCGCGACAACTTCGCCCTTTTTCTCGTTGACCCGAATGCCGCGGACACCAAGACCACCACGTCCCTTCACCGGATACTGCTCGAGTTCGGATTGCTTGCCGTAGCCCTCGCTCGTGATGATGAGCAGCTTGGTTTCTTCCTGCTCTCGAGCACACGCCACGAGCTCGTCGCCCTCACGGAACTTCATGCCTCGAACACCGGCTGCGGTTCGACCCATTGGGCGAACTTGGCCTTCGTCGAATCGAATCGTTTGACCATTCTTCGAGACGAGGAACACATCTTGGGATTCGTTGAGTGGGATGACGTCCATGAGTTCGTCGTCATCGTTGAGCTTGATCGCAATGAGGCCGGCCTTCAAGTTGCTGTCGTAGGCGTTGAAGAGCGTCTTCTTAACGCGGCCGAGTTTGGTGGCGAAGAAGAGGTAGCGGTTCGTCTCGTAATCGCGAGTGTCGATGATTGCTTGGATCTTCTCTTCTGGCTGAAGCTGCAACAGGTTGACAATGGCCGTGCCGCGAGCGGTACGGCTGGTCATTGGTATCTGATGGGCTTTGAGACGATAGACCTTGCCCCTGTTGCTAAAGAACATCAGGTAGGCGTGCGCGGTGGTGTGAATCATGTTGACGACGTAGTCGTCGTCTTTCAGATTCGCTCCAGTTACGCCACGGCCGCCGCGGCTCTGCGTTCGGAATTCGTCGATCGACATGGTCTTGACGTAGCCACCGGCCGACATGGTGAACACGAGGTCTTCGTCGTCGATGAGGTCTTCGATATCGATTTCGCCTGGATCATGCATGAGCTCGGAGCGCCGAGGGTCGGCTTCTTCTTCTCGAACTTCGAGCAGCTGATCTTTGATGACTTGGCGCATCCGCACGTCGTCGTTGAGGATTGCTTCGAGTTCGGTGATCGTTTGGCGAAGCTCATCCATTTCCTTTTCGAGATCGGCTCGGCCGAGGCGGGTGAGACGGCTGAGCTGCATGTCGAGAATGTGGTTGGCTTGGATCTCGGAGAACTCGAACGGTGCTGCCATAAGCGCAAGGCGGGCGGCTCCTTTGTCTTCGGAGGCACGGATCGCGGCGATGATCTCATCGATGAGGTCGAGAGCTTTGATGAGCCCTTCGACGATGTGGGCTCGAGCGTTTGCCTTATCGAGGCGGTACTGGCTTCGACGGGTAATGACCTCGACCTGATGTTTGATGTAGGGAACAAGGATCTCGCGCAGGTTGAGCGTGCGTGGCACCCCGTCGACGAGCGCGACAGCGTTCATGCCGAAGCTCGTTTGCAGCGGCGTCCGCTTGTAGAGGTTGTTGAGCACAACGAGCGCTGGCGCATCGCGTTTCAGCTTGATCTCGATCAGGGTTTCGCCTTGAGACGAGAAGTCGTTGATGTCGGAGATGCCATCGAGCTCTTTGGCTGCGAGCAGCTCTTTGATCTTGCTGAAGACCGAGTTTGGGCTGACCTGGTAGGGCAGCTCGGTGACGACGATCTTGTCGTTGGTCTTGCCTTCGACAATGTCGGCTTTGGCCCGCATCTTGATGCTGCCCTTGCCGGTGCGGTAGGCGTCGGCAATACCGGCGCGGCCCATGATGAGCCCTCCGGTGGGGAAGTCGGGGCCCTTGACGAATGCCATGAGGTCGCTCGGCTGGGCCTCGGGGTTGTCGATCAGGTGGATGGTGGCATCGATGATCTCGCCGAGGTTGTGGGGCGGGATGTTGGTGGCCATGCCAACGGCAATACCTTGGCTGCCGTTGACGAGCAGGTTGGGGAAACGAGCAGGAAGAACCTCTGGTTCGGAGAACTCACCTGAATAGTTGTCGACGAAGTCGACGGTGTTCTCACCAATGTCGGCGAGGAGACGAAGTGCGAGCGGGTCGAGTCTGCACTCGGTGTATCGGGCAGCAGCGGGTGAATCGTCGGGGGTGTAGCCGAAGTTGCCCTGCGGCTCGATGAGGCGATGCCTGAGCGAGAAGTCTTGGGCCATGCGCACGAGTGAGTCGTAGATGGCAGAGTCGCCGTGCGGATGGTACTTGCCCATGACTTCACCGGTGACACGTGCCGACTTCATCGTTGGACGATCGGGGTTGGCGTTGAGTTCGTCCATGGCCCAGAGAATGCGGCGGTGGACGGGCTTAAGCCCATCGCGTACATCGGGTAGCGCTCGCGACACGATGACCGACATTGCATAGTCGAGGAACGACCGTTCCATCTCCTCTTGAATGTCGATCGGTTCGATCGCGAATTCAGGGCCGCCGCCACCTTGGGTTACGTCGCTCATCAGGGCTCCAGTACCAGTTACTACCGCGAGAATTCAACGAAATTCGCGCAAATCACACTCCTGTAAGTCTACCACCGAGCAGGGCGCTCAAGAGCCACACCAGAACCCCCGTTTCGCGGCCTGTGAACAGCTGCGGCTGCTTGGCCAAAGCAAGCTCTTTCGGGGGCGTATAGTGGCGCGATGCAGATCGTCTACCTCTCTGCCCGACCTGGGCAACTCGCCGAGACACTGCAGCACATTGGGCACTTTGCGCCCTGGATTTCTCGTGCGCTCGTGATCACGCCCAATCGAGTGAACGCCGAGATGCAGACTGCGCTCGCCGACGCTCCACTTCCGACGAGCACGATGACCGATGAAGAGATCACCGGCCTATCGAGCGCCGCGATTTCGGCGATGAACCACGCTGAGCGCAACTATTGCCTCCGCACGGCCGCAGTCAAACACGCCGCACTCGATGATGTGTTCATCATGAGCGATGACGATGGCCGTCCGCTGGCACCGATCGATGAGGCCATGTTCGTCACGGCGAACGGTCGTCATCGCCGACGCTACTTTCATTCCCTCGCCCGGTGGACGGCGAACGCAACAGATTTTGATCGCAGCCTGTTCCACAGCTGGGTCCTGCTTCGTCAACGGGGATTCAGCGACCCTGCCTGTTATTCGAGCCACATGCCCCAGATCATCGACAAGGCTATGTACCGCGAGGTGGCCGAGTTACTTGCGCCGCAGGCTGCGGAGTATCCGCCCGACGAATGGTCGCCATACTTCACGATCGGCCCGTCGCTGCATCCGGAGCGATTCGCCGATCCGGAGCCGTTCGTTGTGCTCGGGTGGCCTCGCCATCCCGGCGAATGGCCTCACGAGGTCGTGCCACCAATCAGCCTGTTTGAGAACTTTCATCCCGAGCTCTACGAGGAAAACGGCCTGTACGCGGGACTTTCAACCGGGTGTGATCCCGAGACAATCGAGGCGACGAACCTCGAGAAGATCGTGCGGTGGTATCGGCTGGAGCGCGATGTTCGCCGCTTGAGCTTTCCAGATGACATCGACCAGCCATGGACAAATTCGTTGCCTCGCAAGGTGGCCTTTAGCGGGTTGCGTGCGGCGCGTTCTGCGTTCAGATATTTGAGTATCGATGAACGAACCAGGCTCGCCGAACTGGAAGGCGAAATCCAGCAACTAAAGCAAGGCCCGCCGCCAGCGTAAACAAGCCAACAAACACCGCCTCCGGCGCCCAGCCTGGGCGGCGCGTGAACGCTTCAAGAAGCTAGATATCGAGGAAGCGAACGTCTTTGGCGTTGGTCTGGATGAAGTGCTTACGACGTTGGACGTCTTCGCCCATGAGGGTGCTGAACACTTCGTCGGCCATTGCTGCGGTTTCGACCGAAACCTGAAGCAGGGTGCGGTCACCCGGGTTCATGGTGGTTTCGGCCAGCTCTTGCCACTGCATTTCGCCGAGGCCCTTCAGCCGCTGGAAGTCTTTCTTGTGGTTCGGATGCTGTTCGAGCCAGTCGTCTTTTTCGCGGTCGTCTTTGAGGTAGACCTTGCTCTTGCCGACCGTTGTTGAATACAGGGGCGGCTGCGCAATGTACACGTGATTGTTCTCGACGAGCTCACGCATCTGACGGAAGAAGAAGGTGAGCAGAAGCGTACGAATGTGGCTGCCGTCGACATCAGCGTCTGCCAGCAAGATGATCTTGTGATAGCGGATCTTTTCGACGTCAAATTCCTCGCCAATGCCCGCACCGATGGCCTGGGTGAGCGTTTGGACTTCGTTGTTTTTCAGCATCTTGTCGATGCGGGCACGCTCGACGTTGAGGATTTTGCCGCGGATCGGCAGAATCGCCATCGTCTTTGGGTCGCGGGCTTGAATGGCTGAACCACCTGCAGAATCGCCCTCAACAATGAACAGCTCTCGTTCGCGGGGGTCCTTCGAGGAGCAGTCTTTGAGCTTCTCGGGCATCCCGGCGCCATCGAGGGCTGTCTTATTTCGGATGGTGTCGCGAGCTGCACGAGCGGCCTCACGGGCCCGCTGGGCTGCGATTGCCTTGTTGATGATGGCCTTGCCTTCGGCAGGGTTCTCTTCGAGCCACTCGGCGAGCTTGTCGTTGGTGGCTTTCTCGACCATCGAACGGACCGACACGTTGCCGAGCTTGTCTTTGGTTTGGCCTTCGAACTGCGGGTCTTGCAAGCGGACAGAGATGATGGCGGTGAGGCCTTCTCGAACGTCATCGCCAGACAACGACTCGGTCTCTTTCAGGAAGTTCTTGTCGTGACCGTACGCGTTGAGCGTTCGGGTGAGTGCCGAGCGGAACCCGGTTTCGTGCATGCCGCCGCCGCCGGTGGTGATGCCGTTCGCGAAGCTGTGCAGGCCATCGGCGTTAAAACCGGTGTTCCATTGGAACGCAATTTCGACCTCTTGGACCTCTTCTTGAACCTCGTAGAAGCCAACCTTGGCGAACAAGGCCTCTTTGGATTGGTTGACGTGGCGGACAAAATCGATGATGCCACCCTCGTAGTGGAACTCGATCCAGCCGTCTTCGTCGGCATCTTCATGTGGCTCGGTCCGGCGCTCGTCCTTGAACCGGATCCGTAGACCGCGGTTGAGAAACGCCATCATTTGGAAGCGGTCGAGCAATGTCTGCGCCCGGAACTCGGTTTCTTCGAAGATGGTTCCGTCAGGCCAGAAGCGAACAGTGGTGCCCGTACGATCGTCGGGAGCGTCACCGCGGATTTCGAGCTTGGTCCCGACGGTGCCGCCGTTCGCGAAGTCCATGTAGTGGCGCTTGCCTTCGCGGTCGATCTCGACCTCGACTTTGCTGCTCAACGCGTTGACTACCGAAATGCCGACACCGTGGAGGCCGCCGGACACTTTGTAGCCGCCGCCGCCGAACTTGCCGCCGGCGTGCAACACGGTCATGACGACCTCAGCGGCCGACATGCCTTCGTACTTTGGGTGTTCGCCGGTTGGAATACCGCGGCCGTCGTCGCGCACCTCGGCGGAGCCATCGGTGTGCAAGAGCACTTCGATCGCCGAGCAATGTCCGGCCATTGCCTCATCGACCGAGTTGTCGACCACCTCGTAGACGAGGTGATGAAGACCCTGCGGGCCGGTCGATCCAATGTACATTCCCGGACGTTTCCGAACGGCCTCGAGACCTTCGAGAACAGTAATGTTCTCTGCGCCATAGGACTCTGGTGAGTCAGTCACGAGTACTCCTTCCCCATCGCAAAACAAGCCCACCCGCGCGAGCCGAAAGTCGGCCCAAGCTGTCGGTAAATTACGATGCTGTAAGCCTATCAGGATGGGGGTGTCAACGGGGTCCACCAGCGTGGATTCTGCAAAGTTATCCACAGGCCGAGAACCCTGATAACTCAAGGCATATCAGCCGTTCGATTGCCCGAACGACAAGTTGGGTATTAGCCGACGAATACCTCGACGTTGTCGAGGCCCCACGACTCGTCATCGGGACGCTGGAGCCCGGTACCAAAGAACGAGAACTGGATCACCGAATTGGTGTGCGCCACGTCGACGCAATACCGAATCACCCGGTCGTTCCAGCGATTGGTGAACCACAGGAGAGCGGGCCCGGCAATGAGCGTTCCACCAGCGGGAACGTTGGCCATGTCATAGGGCTCGTCCCATAGTGTCGAGCCGTCGATGGCAAAGCCGAACTGGTCGGGACCGCCGTACTGTGGGTTGGTGCCATCCCACGAGTCGTTGACAAACAAGTCGAAACAGACTCGAACACATTCGTGGCGAGGCAACTGCATACGCAGAATCACTTCGGTACTCCCAAAGCGGCCGAGAATGCGATTCGAATTCGTCGGCGCTGCCGTTGAGGTGTTGTTCCATGCCGCAACTCCAGGCATACCGACGAGACCCTCAAAGTCTTCGCTGTACAACAACGAGTAACCGTTCGACGGCTCCGCAGCAGCAACACGGTCGAGCCCAACGATGCTGGGCGCCACCCAAATGCCGGCCGCGGCTGCACCTCCGGCAAGAACTTGCCGTCGCGAGAGGGGCCGATGCTCCATGGAGCTCAATCGGCACATCTTCTTCTGAAATAAGCCAAAACCCGGCTATCCCCGAGACAGCACAACCTTGACGGTGGTGATTTCTTCGGTCTCGACCGCCGTCGAGATTCGACGAACGATCTCTTCGCCAAGCCACTCCATCTCGCTGGCCCAAGCCGGATCGTCGACCTCAAGCACGAGGACCCCGTTCGCAATACGTTGCGGGCGCGCATGCTCGGCAATCACCTCGCCAACGATCTCGGACCAGTTCGCGAACACCGAGGTGACCACGCCCGGCGTTGGCGCATCGAGGTGCTTCATCACCCGTTCGACCCCGATCCCTACCGGCTTGGGTCCGTCGAAGAACTCCCGATAGGTCCGCGATCGAGCGTTCCTTCCCGATCCCGGACTGTTCGTCTTGCCCCAGTTGCCCGGAGGCCGTGGTGGCGGAGAGCTAGCCAGTTGGACCACCACCCAAACGAATCGTGGCGTCCGCAATGGCTCCCACGGGAAGATCGACCGCGCTTGTGAGCAACGTCTGCCCGCTCGGAAGCGCGGCGACCAACGCCGCTGAGCGCCCGTCGTCGAGCTCGGAAAAAACATCGTCGAGCACCAGCAGCGGTGCAACACCGGTCGTGTTTCGAACAAGTTCGTGCCCAGCGAGGCGAAGCGCCAACGCAAGCGAACGTTGTTCGCCCTGACTTGCGTGCGTACGGGCGGGCATGTCGTTCAAGACGATCTCGATCTCGTCGCGGTGGGGGCCAACAGTGGTGACTCCGCGACGAACATCGTCCTTTCGGGCCTCGCTTAGCGCCGCCAACAAACCGTCTCCGCCGGCCTCCCGGCACCACGGCGCCGTGTAGTCGAGCCTTACGTTGTGGTCGTCGCCCGCGACTGCCCGAAGTGCAGCGGAAACGAGCGGATTGAGCCTCGACACGGCGTCGGCGCGTAGTGAACCGAGCTGATCGGCGCCCTCCGCGAGCTTCTGATCCCACACGTCGAGGGTGAACGCCGCGTCACTGTCGAGGCGACCATGGACACCCTTGAGCAAGGCGTTCCGCTGTTTGAGGACCTTCTCGACATTTGCTCGAATCGCCTCGTTCCGAGGGTGTTCGCTCACCACCACATGGTCGAGGTACGTACGTCGCTCGCCCGGAGAACCCTTGATCATCTCGAGATCGTCGGGCGCAAAAACGGTGAGTGACATCACGCCGAGCAGGTCGCGCGTGCGTTGCACTCGTTGGCGGTTCATTTGTATTCGAGCGCGACCGGTTCTTGGAAGCTCCGCTTCGAGGAGGAGCTCTCGCTGGTCGCTGCGGAGCTGCGCCCGCGCAATTGCTCGATCGGCACCGCGGCGAATCAGCGCATCGGTGGGCGCACCGCGAAATGACTTCGTGGTGGTGATCCAGCCAATGGCTTCGACGATGTTGGTCTTGCCAGAACCGTTCGGCCCAACGAGTGCTGTAACCCCGCGGGCGAACTCCAGATCGACCGAGACGTGCGATCGGAAATCGGTCAGCCAGAGGCGTTCGAGCACCAGAGCTGAGGGAGCTGCTTCCACCTCGTCAACCTATCTCGCAGAACCGGCTAGCGGGACTGAAGGACGAACGGCAGAACGGGGCCAGTTCCGGCGTCCTGTAACACGAAGGATGCAACGGTGAGGCTCCACCGGCTGTCGGCCGAGTCGTCGACGACCATCACGGGTCGCGCGAGCAGCGACGAATCGGGCAGCTGTGATTCGTCGACCGACAGCCGACCCCAAACGTTTGCCAGTTGGAAGGCGCTGTTTGCCTGTTCGGCTTGAAATCCTCCGCCGCCATCGTGCAGCAGACACGCGTGCACGGGGAGCTTGCCGAGTCGACCAATCTCAGACGAGATGGCCTTGATGAGCTTGTCGTTGCGCCGAGACGGCATTGGGCACACCCACGCTGGTCTTGTATCCCAGTCCCAGCGCTTCAACACACCAACAATGCCGTTGATCAGCTCTGGAGAGATCTGCGTGCTCGAGCCGTCGAGCAATGCGTTCACCTCCGGCCCCCACCCGCCGTCGCCGATCCGACAGAGCGCACGACCCCATGCGGCTTGGCGGCCAGCGGGAATTTTGCCCTTTGGCTCGTCGAGGTTCGTCGCCCATTGACGCCGCGGTTCGACGCCGACGTCGCTGCCTCGCAAGTAGTCCCGAGCATCGACCGCCGCTGGCGATGGCACAGCGCTGAACCGCTCTGGTTTTCCAGCAGCGGCAACGCACCGATCGCAGCGGCCGCAATCGTCAGCTTCGGCGTCATCGAGAAGATCGCGTAGGTAGCGCAACCGGCATCCCTCGTGCGCGGAGAAGGCTCGCATTTGTTCGGCTTCGTCGGCGCGTAGTTGGCGGAGCCGTTCGGCGAGCTCGCCGTTGTACGCCCATGGTTCGTTCGTTCGGACGTAGCCGCCTTTGACCCGTCGCACAGCTCCTTGCACATCGAGGATGCTGAGCAGGGTGCTCAGTCTGGATCGCCCCATGTTGACCGCTACCTCGAGTCGAGGAATCGACATGGCCGACGTCGTACTCAGCTGATCGAGTACCCGGTTACACACCTCTTCGCTCGGCATTGAGACCGATTCGAACCAGGCCCAAATTCGAGCGTCCTCGCGCGGACGGGGCAGCGCAATGACCTCTGCATGGTCGATGCCTCGGCCAGCACGGCCAATCTGTTGGTAGTAGGCAATCGGCGATGGAGGAAGACCGAGGTGGATACAGAAGGCGAGGTCGGACTTGTCGAAACCCATACCCAATGCGCTCGTCGCGACGAGCGCCTTCAGTTCGTTGTCGCGGAGCTGGGCCTCCAACTGTTCGCGACCCTCGGGATCGGTCGAACCGGAGTAGGCCGCGACGTGGTGACCGCGCTCGCGAAGCCACTCGGCTGCGGTTGTTGCCTGGTCAACGGTGAGCGCGTAGATGATGCCCGAACCCGAAATGTCGCCGAGGTGATCTGCAACCCACGCTAGCCGTTCGGAATCATCGGCGAGTTCGATCACCGAACAGTGAAGCGACGCTCGATCGAGGCTGGTGCGAAGCACGACGGTGTCGGGGCCGAGCTGGCTTGCGACATCGTTGGTGACCCGCTGGTTGGCTGTTGCGGTGGTGGCCAAGATCGGCGCCCAAGAAGGAAGCTCGGCAATGACTTCGCGCAGCCGCAGGTAGTCGGGGCGAAAGTCGTGGCCCCAGTCGCTGATGCAATGCGCCTCGTCGCACACGAGCGCAAACGGCCGCGCCAACATCATCGAGAAGACCCGCTCGCGAAAGCCGGGGTTTGCGAGGCGTTCGGGCGCGATCAGCAGCAGGTCGACCGCATCGTTGTGGAGCTCGTCTTCGATCTCTCCCCAGTTGTCGGCGTTTGACGAGTTGATCGTCGCCGCCCGCAGGCCGAGCTTCTCGGCGGCAGCGACTTGGTCTCGCATGAGGGCGAGCAGCGGTGAGATGACGATGCTCGGGCCCCAACCCCGAGAGCGGAGCATCTTGGTTGCCGAGAAGTAGACGGCCGACTTTCCAAAGCCAGTACGGGCCACGAGCAGTGTGCGCTTGCGGTCAGCAACGACTGCTTGCACGGCAGCGAGCTGTTCGGGCCGAGGTTGCGCGTCGGGACCAGCGAGTAGTTGGACGTGCTCGGTGAGTTCGGCCTCGACCTCGGCTTCGGTCGGGCGAGGGAGTTCGATTATTTCAGACATCGTGGCGGTTCGGAGTTCTGTTCAGCTTGACGGAGGAGGTCGACGCCTCGAGACATTGGGCCACACTACGTCGACGGTGAGACATCCATTGTTCGTGTTGGCCCAACCCAAGCGCGCTAGTCGATGGGCGAACCAATTCGAAGGAGGTTGCCGTCAGCATCGAGAAGGGCGAACTCACGCATGCCGTAGTCGGTGTCGACCGCGGCATGCATCTTCCCGATCTTGCCCGCAGCCCGAGCAAACGCCGGGGTATTGGTCAGCCCATTCCAGCGTGAGTACAGCGCATCGAGTTCCTCGAGATTATCGAAGCGAATGTACCCACCGTGATCGTTCGTACGAGGCTTGACCTTTGCTGCATAGAAATGCAGTTCGAGGCCAGCGGGGTGCTCGATGATCAGATACTCGTCACCGAACCGGTTGCTCTCGGTGAAGTCGATCCTCGAATACAGTTCGACCGTTCGGTCGAAGTCGCTACTCGGGAAGATCGGGATCTGTTTCGCTTGCGCCATCTTCGAACACTAAGACTTTGAAGACCGGGACAGTGATTACTCGCCGATCCGAATGGGAACGGCTGCGGGTTCGACGACATCGGTGGCGACGTCGTCGAACTCGCCGCTGAGGCAGGGGAAGGGGTCTGCACTCACATCATCGAGAAAGTGGTAGTGGTAAATGCCATCGGGGAACTCGGGCGTTGGTCCGACATGTCCGTTGCACGAGTCGAGCTGTGATGGCTGGATAGCTGCGCCACCCTCGTCGTTCGAGCCATAGATCGGGAATCCATCGATCATGAACCCAACGATGGATGAATGTTGCCCTTCGATGTCGATCGAGTCGGTCGTGCAGCTTGGGACGGCGTGATAGTGGTAGCCGCCGACGCCTTCACCTCGCTCTTCGAGGACGTTGGGATGACCGTTACACACATCGACAAACCCGTACTCCAACGACGCCATGACCGTGGTGGCGACGAGCTCGGAGTCGTTGTAGACCTGCGTGCCGTTCACCAGCACGCCAATGCGGCCAGCCGGTGCCGTGGTTGGCTCCTCGGCGAGCACTGGATTGAGCGGGATGGTCTGCTCAATGGGCAGCTCCACCAAGGGTGCAATGGTGTCGAGTGCGTTGACCTGCGACCCAGCCGGTGGCGCGTAGCCTCGTTGCTGCATCACAAATTGGCTCGGCAGTTCGTGGTCGGGGAGGCCGTTGGACTCGAAACGGAACTCGCGCGCCCCTTGGGTGACCGTCACATTTGCGGACCAACGAGCGTTGTACACGCCCGTGCTCGTCGAGATCACAGGAGGCGCGTCGATGGCCTCGACTGTTGCAGCCTCGACGACTGGCTCGGCGCGGACCGGTTTGATGGCCTCTACCTTGGCGGGTTCGATAGGGATCTCGACCTTCGCTGCGGTGATCTGTTCGTCGGTCGATGCAAATGCGACGCTCAATAAGGCAACGACACCAAGGCACACGGCCATGGCTTTGTGGGAGTACTCCTCGAGCATTGCAGTAGTGTTACAGACACCGAACGTGAGATTCTTACCGAGCGTCACAATTCTGACACATTTCTCACTTTCTGGGTTCACCCGTTGACCGCAACACACCGTTCTCCCTACGGGGTCGTACCCGCGTAGTCTGCTGTGATGGAATTGTCAGTCTTTGACGAGGTTGCCGAGTTGGTCCGGGCAATGACTCCCGAGTCGATCGGAAAGGTGCACGTCCGAGCTCATCGGCGCGGCGTGAAGGTCTGGTTCGACACCGACATGGCGGGCAAGGAGCACTACGAGGCGCAGATGCTCTCGCGGCGCTACGTCGATAGCACCGACGGCATGGCCATCGAGATTGGCTTCCATAGCGAACACAAAGAGACGCCCAAGAACATCGCTGTCATCAACACGATCACAGCGACGGAAAAGACGTGGCGCAAAGAACTCGGTAGCGAACCCGAGGTAGAGGTCTTCTTCGGTGCAGACAATTGGAGGCGGGTCTCTGAAGCATGGATTGAACCGGACCTCGACGACCCCGAGATTGCGTTCGAAATCGCAAGCCGTCTCGTCGACTACGTCACCGCTATCCAGCCAGCGTTGACCCCGTGATCCGGTTTGGTTAGTCGGTGGCGGTGTGGAATTGGCCGGCGGTCGGGTTGCGGTAGACCTCGGTGTAATCGGGGGCCAGGGTCTCGTTGCCGAGGATCAGGTCGGCGGCACGTTCCGCGATCATCATGATCGGCGCATAGATGTTGCCGTTGCTCACTGCGGGCATCACCGATGCATCGACGACGTACAGCCCTTCGGTTCCGTGCACGGCCATCGTGGTCGGGTCGACCACCGCCATTGGATCAGACGCCGGCCCCATCTTTGCAGTGCAGCTGGGATGCAGCGCTGTCTCCGCGTCCTTGCGAATCCAATCGAGGATTTGCTCGTCGGTTTCGACCTCGGGCCCCGGTGAGATCTCGCCGCCGTTATATGGAGCAAACGCTGGTTGGGCCATGATGTGGCGCGTCGTGCGGATTGCCTCGACCCACTCTTTGCGATCGTTCTCGGTCGACAGATAGTTGAACTGCACAGCCGGATGCATCCGAGGGTCGCGGCTACGAATCTTGACGCTGCCTCGAACATCGGAGTACATCGGCCCAACGTGGACTTGATAGCCGTCGCCACCTTCAGGCGATGAACCGTCGTAACGGATCGCGATCGGTAGGAAGTGGTACATCAGGTTCGGATACTCGACAGTGTCGTTGCTGCGAACGAACGCACCCGCCTCGAAGTGGTTCGTCGCAGCCGGGCCACGACGGAACAGCCACTGAAGGCCGATGAACGGCATGCGCCATGTGGCGTTGTACTTCTGCATCGACACCGGCTGCGTGCACGAGTGCTGGATGTATACCTCGAGATGATCCTGAAGGTTTTCGCCAACACCGGGCAGGTCACTGACGACATCGATGCCCATGCCAGAAAGCAGTTCCCAATCGCCAACCCCACTGAGTTGAAGGAGTTGCGGCGTGTTGAACGCACCACCACAGCTGACAACGTTCTTTGCCTGCACCGTGTGGACCTTGCCGCGGCGGCGATACTCGACGCCGGTTGCTCGGTTGCCGTCGAAGAGGACCTTGTTGGCCATCGCTCCGGTGACGAGCGTGAGGTTCGGACGATCGAGCACTGGATGCAGATACGCCCGCGCCGCGCTCAACCGGCGGCCACGACGCACGTTCTTATCGAAGACCGCAAAGCCTTCTTGGCGAAACCCGTTGACGTCGGACGTGGCCGGGAACCCGGCCTGAGGACCAGCAGCGAGCCAAGCGTCGAACAGCGGATTGCGAGCTGGGCCGGTCTCGAGCTCCAACGGACCAGAATCGCCGCGGTAGTCGTCGCCGCCGACAATTCGCGTTTCCATCCGCTTGAAGTACGGAAGACAGTGGGCGTAGTCCCAGTTCTCGAGCCCCGGTGTGGCCCCCCACTTGTCGTAATCCATGGGGTTGCCCCGCTGGAAGATCATCCCGTTGATGCTGCTCGACCCTCCGAGAACCTTGCCGCGAGCGTGATACACACGCCGGCCGTTCATGTGCGGCTCGGGTTCGCTCTCGTACTTCCAGTCGTAGAAGCGGCTACCGATTGGGTAGGTGAGCGCTGCGGGCATGTGGATGAAGACATCCCATTTCCAGTCCTTGCGACCGGCTTCGAGAACGAGGACCTCATTGTTTGGATCGGCCGACAACCGGTTCGCCATCGCACACCCTGCACTACCGCCGCCGACGACGACGTAGTCGTATACGGCGTCGTCGATGGCCGGTGTCGTCGCGCGAACCGAGGTCGCAACCTCGCCAACTCGGTTCTTTGCCCGATCGAGGATGGACGTCTTTTTCGTTGCTTGATTCATCTTGGCCACCCTGTGTAAAAACCGTCTAGTCGGTACAGTAAAGCAGATGAACCCGGTAGGCGAAACGCAGCGACTCCGATCGAAGGCGTGTGGATGAGACAAGATCTCAAGAGCGCCCGAACCCGAGATCTACTCCTCGACGCCGCCGCCGACGTGGTCCGCGATGTCGGCGCTGCCAAACTCAGCCTCGATCGAGTGGCACACGCGGCAGGGGTCAGTAAAGGCGGGCTTCTCTACCACTACCCAACCAAGCAGGCGCTCATCGCTGCAATGCTCGACCGAACGTTGGCACGCGCCGATCACCAGCTGCACCAACTCGCCGACCAGAACGACCGGACGTCGGGCAGCTTCGCCCAGGCCTACCTCGACTACGTTCGCTCGGGACAGCCGGACGAACTGGACTCGGCGACAGGGATCTTTGCCTCGGCGGCATTAGACGACGGCGACCTCGGCCCGGCGCAGGCGCAGTTCTCGACCTGGCAGAATCGCCTCATCGACGAGGACGGCATTGACCCAACGCTGGCGCTCCTCGCCCGGGTCGTCGGAGATGGCCTGTGGCTGATCGACTTGTTCGGCTTGGCCCCACCGACCAAAGAACAGCGAGGCCTGCTCATCGATCTGATCGAAGACCTTCTGCCAGAGCCATGAGGAACCCGAACGGCCTGCGCGCTCTTGTCTCGCTACGGAGCTTCAGGCGCGGCAGGCCAACTGTTCGAACCAGCTCGCTACGCGTCGACCGCTGCCTCCTCGGCGGCGAGGTCGATTACCTCGTCGCGTTGTGCTTCGTACCGCTGCGTTGCCTCATCGACGGCAATTAGCTGCTTTTCGGCGTGTCCGCCGCGGGTGGCCTGCGCCCGGTCGGCAGCGCCCGTGAGCGAGTCGATCTGGCCCTGGAAGTGCGGCATGACGTGGCGCGCGAAGAGCTCGTAGCTCTTCTTTGTTGCCTCGTTGTTGGCCCAGTTATGGGCCAGCGTGAGGTAGGCACCAAAGCCCCCGTTGCTCTGCTTGAGAAGATCTTCGATCTGTTTGATCGCCATGTCCGGTGTGCCAACAACACCAAGGCCACTATTCACAAAGTCGATCTGCTCTTGGAGGTTGGTGCCATCGACCGCCATTTGTGGAAACGCGGCGACATCTTGGAAGTAGCTGAACCACTGTTCCATGCCGTACTCGACATCTTTTGCGGCCTGCTCTTCGGTTTCGGCGAGGTGCATGAGGCCGACGAGACGCCAGGCGGCTCGATCTGCAGTTCGCCCGTATTTCGCAGCGGTCTCTTCTTGGATAGTCCAGTGGTGTGCGAGCACGTCCATGCCGACAGCGACTGTGGCGCCGAGTGACAGCACCCCTCCCCCGTATCGCCCGGCGAGCTTTGCTCCCGACGGTGAGGCAACTGCGGCGATGGCAATGTCGAAGAGTGGGTCGGAATAGGGTCGTAAGTGTAGGCGTGCGTTCGTGAGCGTGAGGCGGTCAGATGAGTAGTTGACAGGCTCATCGGTGGTGAGCAGTTGCATGACGATCTCGATGTACTCCTCGAGGAGTGGCCGCATCTCCTGCGGCTCAAGACCGAGCATCGCCGCATCGGTGGGCAGTGCTCCGGGTCCCATGCCAAACATGACTCGACCTCGG
>CALKGG010000067.1 GCA_938084885.1 uncultured Acidimicrobiales bacterium | reverse complement strand
TGAAACTCTCGCCGGGCTGATCTTTCGCACCCAGCTTCATGTTTTCGAGAACAGTCAGGCGAGAGAGCGCTTTTGTGAGCTGAAAGGTGCGGACCATGCCGCGAGCAGCGAGCTTGTGTGAAGCAACACCATCGATCGACTTGCCGTTGAGCTCGACATGACCTTCGTTGGGCTGATCGAAACCGGTAAGCAAATTGAAGAACGTGGTCTTACCCGCACCGTTGGGGCCAATGAGCGCCGTGATTGCTCCCCGTTGAATGTGGAGCTCGTCGACGTCGACAGCAGTGAGGCCACCGAAACGGCGGGTCACACCTTTTGCAACGAGAATCGCGTCGGGTTTGCGACCACCGGGAATTGGTTCGACGCCGTCGAACGCTCCCTCCATTGGGTTCGGGATCTCTTCTTCTTCGAAGGCTGCGCCAGCGCCGCCACCGCCGGCGGTGATACCAAAGACGATCTCGTCGTCTGCCTGGGTGTTGGTGTTATCGGTCATCGAGCGCCATCTCCTCTCTATTACCAAAGAGGCCCTGAGGTCTGAGCCACATGAGCAGCATCATGGCCGCACCAAAGATCACGAAACGAAGCTGATCAACGTTGAGGATGCTGAGGTTAAAGAACCGTTCGAGCTCATCGGACAGGTCGGTGCCGATGAGTTCACGCATGAACGTGATCAGCCCCGAGATCGATGCCCAGTAGATGACCGAGCCTGCGACAGGTGCCCAAACCTTGCCGACACCGCCGATGATCAGGATCGTCCAGATGAGGAAGGTGATGACGGGGTTGAAGGTGTCGGGCTGAACCGATTGGCGCGAGATGACTTGGATCATTCCGGCGAAGCCGCCGATCACACCGCCGAGAGCGAGCGCTTGCATCTTGTAGGCGTAGGCGTTTTTGCCGAGCGCACGAGCAGCGTCTTCGTCTTCGCGAATCGACTTGAGCGCACGGCCCCACGGGCTTCGGATCAGTTGCCAGTTGAGTAGCAGGAAAAAGCCAACGAGCGACCAACCAATAAGCATGACCCACAGGTCGTTCGCCCGGTATTGGAAGAACAAGAAGTCGTAGCTCTCGTTGCCCGGTCGGGTAAAGATGTTGAACCGGAAGAACGAATCGGCGAAATCGTTGATGCCTTCGGATGCGCCCGTGCGCTCACGGTTTCCACGCCAACGAACGAAGATTCGAAGCGCCTCTGATGCGGCGATCGTGGTGATGCCGAGGTAATCGCTTCGAAGCCGCAACGTCGGGATGCCGAGAAGCAGTGCGAGGAACACGCAGAACCCAACGCCTACCAAGATGCCAACCCAGAAGTTGATATCGAGCCAGAAGACGCTGACACCAACGCCGTAGGCGCCAGCGGCCATGAACCCAACGTGGCCGAAGTTCAACAGACCAGTGAAACCGAAGTGGATGTTGAGACCAATGGCGGCCATGGCAAAGACCATGGCGTTGACGCCAATGGATTGTGAGAAGAACTGTTGGAGGATGATTCCCCAGTCGATACCCATCAGCCGATCCTTTCTGCCTTGCCGAGCAAGCCTTGTGGTCGGAACATCAACACCAGCACCATTGCCAAAAGGGCGATCATGTTCTTCAACTCGGGGTCGAGGAACAGGGTGGAAAGGTTGATGACGAGGCCGATGAGCAACGCGCCGACGAGGGCACCATATGCAGTGCCCAATCCGCCGAGCGTGACCGATGCAAAGATGAGGAGCAGCGTTCGAAAGCCGAAGTCCCACTTTGTTTGATCGAGCGCAAAGAACGCTCCACCGAGCGTCGCAGCAGCGGCGCCGTACACCCAAACCGTCGAGATGACCTTCTGCACATCAATGCCCGAAGATTCGGCGAGGTCGCGGTTGTCCGACACTGCACGCATGGCCTTACCCGTCCTGGTGAGCGTCAGGAGCGCACCGATGCCGATGAGGATCACGACCGAAATTCCCATGGCGATGAGGTCTTTCGGTGTAATTGCGATCGGACCGATTTCGATTGCTCGCTGCGCCGTGAACTGGCGGTAGGTGCGAGGAGCGCCACCAAAGAAGTAGAGGTAGAGGTAGCGCATCAGGATCGACAGGCCAATGGTGATCACCATCTGCGCAATCAGACTGACGCCTTGCTTTCGGAATGTTCGAAAGAGGGTCTTGTCGAGAATCCACCCGAGGACACCACCTGATATGACGGCGAGCACCACCGCCACCACCAACGTCGAACCATCGCCGAACGGGGCTGGCCAGGCGGCGAGAAAGCCAAGAACTCCCGCAAAGCCGTAGCTGTTGAAGAAGAAGGTGGACAGGCCGCCCCATGTCACGAGTTCGGCGTGCGCAAAGTTCACGAGGCCGGTCGTTCCATAGATGAGCGAGAGGCCAATCGATGCCATTGCCAGATACAGACCCTGCTTTAGGCCTTCGACCGTGAGCTGCGCGACACGTTTACCGGAGAATGAGGCGGCGGTGCTCACATCGGCGCCAATGCCCTCGCCGAGCGTGAGGGCGAAGAGGAACCGTTTGTCTTGGCCGTCCTCGACCAAAATGTCGAGCGAGTTACGTCCAATGGTCCGCAACGACACTCCCTCGGGAAGCGTGGTTTCATCGACGGACACCGGGTAGGTGCCGGCTTCAGGCACTGGTATGGAGACATCGCCGTTCTCATCGGTCGTACCAGAGCCGACGCCCTCGACGTTGATCACGACACCGACGGCGGGAATGTTGTCGCCGTTGTCGTCTTCGTATTGGAGTTTGCCGAACACGGCTTGGCCGCCCCCGCCATCATCTTGCGCTAGTGCCGGACTGACTAAGCCAAAGAGACTTAGTAACAGAATCAGGACACCAACAACTGGTTTACGCTGCCACATTGCTTCGCTACTCCAGGAGCTTGAATTAGAACTCTCGAACGATAGCCGGTCTCTCACCATCCACCAAAGTCCGAAATGAGGGACGAATCGGCCTGTTACCGTTCGGTAGATGGATAACGGAACCGGAGTCGATGTCGCAATCGTCGGCGGGGGCATTGCGGGCGTCAGTGCGGCGGCAGAAATTTCGAAGACCCATTCAGTGAAATTGCTCGAGCAAGAGTCCGAACTGGCCCACCACACCACGTCGCGGTCGGCGGCAATCTATGTGGAAAACGAGGGCGGCCCGGTCTTCCATCGACTGAGCACGGCGAGCCGACCGTTCTTCGACGAGTCCCCCGGCGCCGATGCCCCGCTGGTCACCCCACTTCCCGTGCTGAAGGTCGGGAACGATTCGGTAGCCGACGTTCTCGTTGCCGAAGCTGAAGCGGCTCGAAAGATCACGCCCAATGTTCGTACCGTCACCGGTGATGAGCTGACCGACCTCTGTCCAGTGCTCGACCCGAACGTGATCACGATCGGGGTTTATGAAGACAGCTCGGGTTCGGTCGACGTGATGGCACTGCACCAACTGTTCTTGCGTACTGCGCGAACGCACGGCGCCGAGATTCGACGTTCGGCCAAATTGTTGAGCGCAACCCAAGCTGCGAGCGGGTCGCGCCGGTGGAAGATCGAAACTACGGCCGGGCCGGTCGAGGCTGACGTCATCATCAACTGCGCCGGAGCATGGGGCGATGTCGTCGCCACTGCATGCGGGGTTGCGCCTGTTGGGCTCACGCCGATGCGGCGCACGGCATTTACAGCCCCAATTAGCCAAGACCCAAGCGATTGGCCGTTCATCTACTCGTTCACTAAAGACCTGCAGTGTTATTTTAAGCCCGAGGCCGGCAACCAGTTGCTGTGTTCGCTCTCCGAAGAGAACCCGTCAGACCCAACCGATGCCCGTGCCGAAGAGCTCGATGTCGCGCTCGCGATCGATCGGATCCAGACCATCAGCACCCTCGAGATTCGATCGGTGAAGACCACATGGGCGGGGCTTCGAACCTTCGCTCCCGATCGCAATCCGGTCTTTGGTTGGGACGACTCGGTCGACGGCTTCATGTGGATGGTCGGCCAAGGTGGCTGTGGCATCGTCACCTCGCCTGCAGCCGGCCAAGTCGCTGGCGCGTTAATCCGCAGTGAGCCGTTGGCCGAAAACATCGCCGACCTCGGCCTGACGAGAGAGGCCTTGGGAGTTTCGCGAGCAGGGCTCGTGCGTTCGTTGGACGACAAGTAGTTGATCGCTGCGTCACGAGCTGGGGGCGTCATGTTGCTGTACTGCTCGTACTTCGCCGAGGGACCACGAGATTTCGACGGGCGAGAACTGCGAGGCGTCGAGCGACATCAGCGAGGTTGTCCTCGATCTCGGTTCGTTCAGGCAAAGATATCTCGGTTCGTTCAAGCAAAGATGAGGCCGACGACCGGCACGATGAACCACCATTCCCGCGAACCCGCCACTCTTCCCCAAACCAAACCAGGATTTGTGAAGGATTTTGAACCGTATGGGTACGAAATCCTTCACAAATCCCGGAGGGTGACGGGTGTGCCTTGGGGGTGATGACACGCCGCCCAATGATCTGCGCCAAACTTCGTGAACTCGGGAACGGTCGTTGCACACACTTCGGTCGCGTCGCTACACCGGGTATGGAACCGACAGCCGGACGGCGGGTCGAGCGGAGACGGCAGCTCTCCCGACAGCGACCCATCATCGCGAACACCAGACCCCGGCACCGCAGATAGCAGCGCCGTTGTATATGGATGGACTGGGTTGTCGAAGATGCTGTCGGCGTCGCCGATCTCGGCGATACGACCGAGGTACATCACCATCACCCGATCGCTGACATTGCGCACGACCGCCAGATCGTGGCTGATAAATAGCATCGTGAGGTCATGCTCGGTTTGGAGATCGTCGAGCAGGTTCAGAATCTGCGCCTGCACCGACACGTCGAGTGCCGACACTGGTTCGTCGCAGATCAGCACCTCGGGATCGAGGGCGAGCGCACGCGCAATGCCAATGCGCTGGCACTGGCCTCCGGAAAACTGGAACGGCTTGCGATCTCGATATTGCGGATCGATGCCGACCGACTCGATGAGCTGCACGAGGCGCTGTTCGGTCCAGACATCTTCGGTCCCCCAAATCTCCGGGCCTTCGCGAATGATGTCCCAAACCGAGCGCCTTGGGTTGAGCGCCGAGATCGGATCTTGAAAGATCATCTGCAGATCGGTCCGCATCCGACGAAGCTCGGCCTTGTCGAGCGTGGTCAGGTCGGAATCTCGATACGTGACGACACCGCTGGTGGGTTCGGGCATCTGAATAATGGCCTTCGCCGTAGTCGACTTGCCACAACCCGACTCGCCAACGATGCCAAGAGTCTCGCCAGCCTGCACATCGAACGACACGTCACTCACTGCCTGAACCGTTGCTCCTCGAGGCCCGGGAAACTCGACCGTGAGGTTCTCAACAGTGATGAGAGTTTCGCTGCGCTCACGCAGATTCGATGCGCCGATGCCAACCATTACACCTCCCCGAGCTGTGGGTTCACGCATGCATAGGTGTGTCCCGACGCGCCGGAATCGAGCGTCTTAGTAGCGGGAAGCGCTGTGCGGCAAGCGTCTGTTACGTGGGTGCATCGCGGCGCGAACGGGCAGGATGTCGGTGCGATTGCGAGGTCCGGTGGGCTTCCCGGAATTGGGCTGAGCCTCGTGCCTCGGGGCATCGACATGTTGGGGATAGAGGAACGCAACGCGTGGGTGTATGGGTGGACTGTATTTGCGAAGAGGTCTTCGGTAGGGGCGCCTTCCATCACCCGACCGCCGTACATGACGACAATGTCATCGGTGCGATCACGAACAACGCCGAGGTCATGGGTGATCAACACCAGCGCCATATCGAGGTCTCGGCGGAGCCCATCGAGCAGATCGAGAATGTCGCGTTGGACGGTTACGTCGAGCGCCGTGGTTGGTTCGTCGGCGATGAGCAGCGCTGGGTCGTTTGCGAGCGCCATAGCGATCACGACGCGTTGACGCATCCCGCCTGAAAGTTCGTGCGGATACTGGCGAAGACGTTTGGCGGGATCGGGAATGCGCACGAGGTCAAGCAACTCAACGGCCCGAGCTGTTGCGTCTCCCCGCGACAGCTTGCGATGAAAGCGCATACCCTCGGTCAGCTGCTCGCCAATACGTTTGACCGGGTTGAGCGAGGTCATCGGATTCTGGAAGACCATCGCCACGTCGACGCCGTAGAAGTGTTTACGCCGCGACGGCTCGAGGTTGAACACGTCGAGCCCGTCATAGGTGGCGGTTCCGTCGATCTTGGCTGAGCTTGGCAGCAGGTTCATCAACGACTTCACGGTCACCGACTTACCCGAACCCGATTCGCCCACGATGCCGATTGCGGCACCTCGCTCGACGCTGAAGCTCACGTCGGAAACGGCATAGACGGGGCCGTTGGCCGTGGAGAATGTGACGGCCAGATCTCTCACCTCGAGGAGTGCCATTAGAGCTGCAACTCCTTTGCGTCGAAGACCTCACGAATGCGGTCACCGGCATAGTTCAACGACAGCACCGTGAGAAACAAGACGCCAATGGGGAAGAGCGCAGCGTGCGGGCCGTTCTGAAGGTTGCGAGCCGACGATCCAGCGTCTTGGATCTGTCGACCCCAGCTCAATCCGTCCTCGACCGAGATTGCCAAGAAGGCGAGCGTGCCTTCGGCAACGATGGCGATGCCCATCCCCAACAACGCAAGCGCCGACATGGGAATGACAACGTTCGGGAGAATCTCCTTGAGAAGGATGCGTCGGTCGGAGGCGCCGAGCAGGCGAGCCGCCGTGACGAACTCGCGCTCGGCAAACACCAGCGTCTGAGCCCGAGCCAGACGACCGACCGGTGCAATGGCCAAGATGCCAATACTTACCGAGACCCACGCGACGGTTCGGCCGAGAAGGGTGGTGATCAAGATGGCCAAGATCAGCGCGGGGAACGACAGGAGCGTGACGAAGACAAAGGACACGATTTTGTCGAAGACTCCTCGGAAATATCCAGCGGCGATGCCGACAGTGCCGCCGACGGCGAAGCCAATGAGGATGGCGATAAAGCCGACGAGCAACGAGATCCGAGACCCCCAAATCGTGAGGGAGAGAACATCTCGCCCCGTCGAATCAGCCCCGAACCACAATCCTGAGCGCGGCCCTTCGAGGCGGCCACCGATGGCTGTTTCGTTCGGATCGGCAAGCGGCAGAACCGGCGCAAGGAGCGCCAGCACAACAACGAGAGCGACGAACCCCGAACTCAGCCAAAAGCCAAGGCCTAACTGTTTCGCAATCGACGGCGGCGGTGGCGCGTCGACCGCTTCGAGCTCGGTGACTGGTTCGTGTGTGTCAGCCATCGAGCTGCACCCTCGGATCGAGGAAGCTATAGAGGATGTCGACGAAGAAGTTGACGACGACGAAGATCACGGTCACGACCACGACGATTGCGAGCACGACCGGGAAGTCATCTCGGATGATCGCCTCGACGACGCCGGCGCCGATGCCCGGGATGCTGAAGTAGCTCTCGACGATGAGCGACCCGCCGATCAACGCTCCGGTTTGGATGCCGAATACGGTGAGCATTGAGAACAGCGACGGTCGAAGTGCGTGGCGTACGAGCACGCGCCATTGCGGCAGGCCTTTGGCCCGGGCCACGGCGATGAAATCTTCTTGCAGCGTCGAGATGAGGTCGGTGCGGAGCAGCCGTTGATACGTCGCGATGAGTGGCACGGCGAGAACCGAGGCTGGCAAGAACATCGACACGAGCCGCGATCTGATCGTGTCGTCTTCGAACCGGGTGGGAAAGATATTCCAACGAACAGCGAACAGCCAGAACACAATCACGGCTAAGGCAAAGACAGGGATTCCGAGCATGGCGAACGACACGACCGTGCTGACCTTGTCGACTGCTTTGTAGGCCTTTGACGCCGACCACAACGCCCATGGCACAGAGATGAGCAGTGCCAGCACCTGTGCATAAACCATCAGCTGAATCGTCACCGGTAACCGCCGACCGAGCTCTTCACTGACCGTTGTGCCGTTTGCGAAACTGCGTCCGAAGTCGCCTTGGGCCATGTCGGAAAGCCACAGTCCGTACCGAACCAGGAATGGTTCGTCGAGGTTGTACTCGGCACGAGCCGCATTGCGCACCTCGTCGAACTCGGGGCCCGATGCCTCGTCAGCGATTGCCCCGAGAATGTTGAAGAGTGGATCGCCAAGGAAGTTCAAGGCGCCGAATGCGAGCAGGGTTACCGACAGCACGACGAGGACCATCTGGACCAACCTGCCAGCGACAAACTTCACCATCTCGCCCCCCTCTCGGCTCTTTCCTTGACCTACTGCTTAGTTCGTGAGGAAGAGATGCTGCAGACGGAAGACGCCGCTGCTCTGACACGGAAGGACCGCTCCGTCGGGAGCGGTTGCATCGCACAAGCCGCCCACGTGTGTGCCTGCACCAACGGTCCAGTTTGTGTGGGTGATCGTGATGTACTGGAACGAGTCCCGAAGGTTCTCTTGAATCTCGGTCCAGATGGCATAGCGTTCGTCGAAGTCGGTTGTTGCACGCTGCTGTTCGAACAACGCGTCGCGCGCTTCGTTGCAGTTGCGCGAGAAGTTGATCGACAACGCCCCGATGGTCGAACAGCTCAGGAAGATCGAATCGATGTCCGGGTCGGCAAAGCCGTGGTAACGCCAGGTGGCCGCATCGTAGGCACCGAGGGTGACCTCGTTGATGTGCTGATCGTTCGGTACGACCTGGAGGTCGATGTTGAAGAACTCCGACCACGAATCGCCAACGATTGTTGCCATTCGAGACAGCACATCGCTGACGTCGTGCTGGTACTCGATGTTGATTCTGCCCTCAGTGCATTGATCGGGCACGTCGGCGCAGTACGACTCGACGAGCGGCGCCGCCAACTCTGGGGCGTCGCTCACCTGGACGATGTCGGGGACGTGCCACGGGGTGTCGCTCGAGAACAGAGAGTTCGCCTGAAGAGCCGTGCCCTCGGTGATGAACTCTTCGTATTCGGCCTGCGGGAAGGCGAGCGTCGCGGCCTCACGCACGCGAATGTCGTCGAATGGCGCGACCTGCGCGTTGAGGAGCATGAAGAACTCCTCGCCCGACTGATCCTCGATGCGAGTGATCGCGTCGCCCTCATCTCGAAGCCGGATAATCGACTCGGCGTCGGTGTTGTGAATGATGTCAAGATCACCCGACAAGAGTCCGTCGACGCGTTGGGCGTCGGCACCTTCTTGATCGGTTACCAACTCGATTCGGTCGAGGATCGGAGCTGCGTCTTGGTTCCAGTACGTCTCGTTCGGCACCAGCACCGTGATCTGGTCTTGGATGCGCTCTTCAATGCGGTACGGACCAGCACCGATGGGCAGTTGGTCGAGGCTTGGGTCGGCGTCGCGGGCGTCGAGCCACGCAGGCGATCCAATCATGCCGACCTGCTCGGCAAAGAAACTTGGGAGCTGGGTGTTCGGGCCGCTCGCGTTAAAGCGAACGGTCATCTCGTCGACCTTTTCGAACGGGACCTCGGTCGCGAATGCGGGTTTGAAGACAAGCGACGTGAGCGGATCGGCGAAGAAGGCTTCGGCGGTGCGGATCACGGCGTCGGCGTTGAGCGTTTCGCCGTCGCTGAACTCGATGCCGTCTCGAAGGGTCATCTCCCACGAGGTGAAGTCATTGCTCGGAGTCCAACTCTCGGACAAGTTGTTCTGCCACTGGCCGTCGCCGTCGATCACGACGATCGTGTCGAAGACCGCCGTCGCAATCAGCGTTGGTGCCCGGTTGAGCGGCGTGTTGGTGGGGTTGAGAGTGTCGGCCTCGGTCTGTAGGCCAATGCGCAACGTTCCACCAGTTTCGATCTCCACCAACTCGTCGGCCGATGCAACGTCGGAACCATCGGCGCTCTCGTCGACGCCAACCACCTCGTCGGAACCAGCGTCGGTCTCGGCCTCGGCGTCATTCGCGGGGGCCGCATCGTTCGTTGTCGATCCGCCGCCACATGCCGTGGCGATCAGCGCCAACGCGAGCCCAACGCCGATGAGCCGACCGAAAAGCCTTGACTTCCGCGGCGGCTCTCCTCGGCCAGCGGTTTGTGCAGCCCCTACTACCGATTGAACGTCGACCATGACGACTCCCCTTCCCCTCGCAACACCCTGCTACGTCCGGATGCTGTCGAATCCCTCATTATGCTCGCCTACTCATTGGTAACTTTGCAAAGCGTAGAGCAATGTTCACCTGGAGAAGGCCACGCCACACGCCAGAGGGCCCGACCTAGCTCCGTAGGTCGTCGACCGAGAGCGTCGCCGTCAGCTGTTCTGTCTTGAGGATCAGCTCGATAACCGCGCCCGTGTTCGATGCTTCGGCGCGAGCAAAAGCCGCCGCGAAGTCAGACGTTCGCGCAACCCGCTCCGAGTGAAACCCATACGCCTTACCAATCGCCACGAAGTCGGGGTTGACGATGTCGGTGCCGCTGACGCGGGTCGGGTAACTGCGTTCCTGATGCATGCGAATCGTGCCGTACGTGCCGTTGTTGAACACCAAAACGATGGGCTGCGCGCCAGCTTGGGCTGCCGATCCCAACTCCTGGATCGTCATCTGAAACTCGCCATCACCAACGAACGCGACCACGGTTCGAGATGGCTCGGCAACCTTGGCCGCAATCGCCGCCGGAAGCCCATACCCCATCGATCCGCTCTCGGGAGCGAGCAGCCTCGCCTCCGGCCCGAACGCGAAGAACTTGTTCGGCCACGCCGCAAAGTTGCCCGCACCATTGGTGATGACGACATCGTCGGGCAAATGTTCTTGAAGCCACACCATGACCTCGGCCATGTCGAGACCACCGGGTTGGGTCGGCGCTCGAAGCGCTGCGACGTGTTCAGCTCGGCCGTGCGAACACCACGCGACACGGCCCGACGGAAGGTCGAGCTGGCGTTCGGCCACGGCCGCCCAAAACGTCCGGCCGGTTGCATGAACGGCGACCTCGGGCTGGACGACCTTGCCCAATTCTCCATCGCTTGGATGCACATGGACAATGCGCTGTTGCGGGTCGGGCAGATCGAAGAGGGTGTATCCCTTTGTCATCATCTCGTCGAAACGTACATCGACGGCGATGATGAGATCGGCCTCGCGAATCAAGCGCTCGACGTGGTTGGCCATCGCGACGCCGGCGTCGCCGACGTAGCTGGCCGAGTGATTGTCGAGGACGTCGTTGCTACGAAACGATGCAGCGACCGGGAGGTGGTGCGCTTCGACAAACTCTTGAAAGGCCCTTCGGTTACATACCGAGCCTCGGAGCGCTCCAGCGATGACCAACGGACGCTCACTGTTGTTGAGTAGATCGACCACCGAGGCAATGGCATTGGGTGACGGTGCAGGCTCGGGAACCGAAACCGGCCGGCCTGGGGCGGCGGTGGTCTGCGCAGAGAGGACGTCTTCGGGCAGCGCGATCACTACAGGTCCCGGACGTCCCGACATTGCGGTCATGAACGCACGGCTCATGATCTCGGGGATCCGATCGACCGACTCGATCTGTGTCGCCCACTTTACGAGCGGCCCGAAAAACGCCCGATAGTCGACCTCTTGAAACGCCTCACGACCGAGATGGTCGAGGCGAGCTTGACCAACGAAGAGGATCATCGGCGACGAGTCCTGCATGGCAGTGTGCAAGCCGACCGACGCGTTCGTCGCCCCCGGACCTCGAGTCACAAATGCGATGCCCGGCTGACCAGTGAATCGACCCCACGCCGACGCCGCGTACGCTGCGCCGCCCTCTTGTCGACAGCCAACGAACTCAATCGGCGAGTCATGGAGCGCGTCGAGGACGTCGAGGTAGCTCTCGCCCGGCACGCCAAATCCAGCGGTGACGCCTTGGGCTTCGAGGCAACGCACCAACAGATGTCCGCCGGAGAGACTCATCGGGACCTTTCTGGAGTTCTGGTGTCGCAGCCGTTGGGCCGCGCCCTAGCTCGACTTTCCAGAGTTGCGACGAAGAAGCTTGAAGAGGATCCAGATCGCCGCCAGCGCTCCGAGAGCCGGAGCGGCCTGTTTGGCTACGACACTTCCGAGGCCGATATTGCCGAGATCGAGCACATCGTCGTCCTTGTCGGCCCTAGCTCCGGTCGAGCTCGTGTTCGTCGAGCTCGTGCTCGACGGGGACGTGTTCGACGGGCCAGCTGCTGGCGCGTCTTGAACTGGGTTGGTGGCGGCCCCGGCAGCGGCCAACGGCGCAGCCCCAGCCCCAGCCTCTGCCTCTGCCTCTGGTTCTACCTCTGGTTCGCCACCAGCTTTGATCTTCTGCTCCAAACAATCCGCAAACTGACCCAACAACTTGGTCGACACATCCTGCATCACACCACGACCAAACTGCGCAACCTTGCCCGACACCTTC
>CALKGG010000066.1 GCA_938084885.1 uncultured Acidimicrobiales bacterium | reverse complement strand
GACGCTCCCGACGCTCCCAATACCACCATCGAAACTGGCTACGCCGGCGGCGACACCCGGTTCCAAGCTTTTGCTCGTGTCAACGACATCACGTCTGAACGTGCCGTCACCATCAAAGCGGATATCCCCGAAGATACGCTCGCGATCCCGACGTGGATTCCCGTTTACCCGGGCGCGAACTGGCACGAGCGGGAAGCGATGGAGATGTACGGAATCACCGTTACTGGCCATCCAAACCCTCGCAAGCTCTACCTGCCCGGGTCCTTCGAAGGCCACCCAATGCGCAAGGACTTTGCGCTGTTGGCTCGCCGCATCAAGCCATGGCCAGGCATCGTCGACGTCGAGCCTATGCCTGGTGAAGACGACGAAGCCGAGGAGCAATCATGATCAAGAACGCTGTGACCTCGAACGCTGTGACCTCGAACGCTGTGACGTCAAACGCTGTGACCTCGAACGCCGTACACCTCATGCCCGCCGGCCTGGCCGGACCAAAGGATTCGGAGGGACGCTCATGACCGCAATCAGCGATGGAGAGAAGCTCCGTCACATCGGCGAACAAGCCACCGATGCGCGAATGAACATCGAGATCGAAACCGAGGGCATGACCCTCAACATTGGCCCGCAGCATCCAGCGACGCACGGCACGCTGCGCATCGTGGCCAAGCTCGACGGCGAGCAGGTTGTCGCGGCCGAACCAATCATGGGCTATATGCACCGTGGCTACGAAAAGCTCGCAGAGGTGCGCACCTACCCGCAGGTCACCACGCTTGTGAACCGCATCGACTGGGTTGGGAGCTTCGCGAACGAGACGCCCTTCATTCTCGCGGCCGAAAAGCTGATGGAGATCGAAGCGCCGCCACGTGCGCAATACATCCGCACGATCCTCCACGAGATGAGTCGTATCGCAAACGTCATGCTCGGCATTGGCGATATGGGCGTCCAGGTCGGCGCCGTAACGCCGGTGTTCCTTGCGTTCCGCGACCGCGAGTACGTCCTGAACCAAATCGAAGCCGCAACCGGCGGACGCTTCCACCCGAACTTCGATCGTATTGGTGGCCTCAAGGACGACCTTCCCGCTGGCTGGATTCAGAACACGAAGAACGCCATGGAAAAGGTCGAAGAGTTCTGCGACACGATCGAAACGCTGATGTACGGCAATGAGATCTTCCAAGCTCGTACCCGCGGCATCGGTATCATTCCAAAGGACGTCGGCCTCGCCTACGGACTGTCGGGTGTGAACATTCGAGCGTCGGGCGTCGATTGGGATGTGCGCCGTGACGCCATGCCACAAGGGCTCGTCTATGACCAGATCGACTGGAAGGTCTGGACCCATCCCGATGGCGACTGCTACAGCCGCATGTGGGTCCGCCTCCAAGAAGTCCGCGAAGGCGCAAAGATCGTACGGGCGCTCCTTGGACAAATCCCCGCTGGCCCTGTTATGGCCAAGGTTCCCCGCATTATCAAGGTTCCTGCCGGCGAAGCATTCGTCGAAACCGAGAACCCGCTCGGCGTCATGGGCTACTACATCGTCAGCAAGGGCGACCTCAACCCATTCCGAGTGAAGATCCGCTCGGCGTCGTTCAGCAACATTTCGATTACACCGTGGCTGTTGAAGGGCGTATACGTGCCCGACATCATCGCCATCCTTGGATCGCTCTACTTCATTCTGGGAGACATCGACCGGTGATTGGGCTCGCATTCTGGATCGAGACGACCTTCCGCTCCGCAGGCGGCCTCGCAGCCGTGCTGCTGCCGGCGGGTCCTCTCGTCTACCTCTACCTCTTCAAGATGATGAGCTTCATGCAGAGCCGTCTTGGGCCAATGGAAGCTGGTCCCGCTGGATCGATGCAGCTGTTGGCCGAGGTCGGCAAGTTCCTCCAAAAAGAGGATCTCTTCCCGGCAAAGGCTGATCGCATCGTCTTTGCGGCGGCGCCTTTCGTCGTGCTGGTGAGTTCGTTCCTGCTAGTCGTGGTGGTGCCATTTGGACCCGACGCGTGGTTTGTGAACCTCGATACCGGCGTGTTCTTTGCAATGGCGGTGTCTTCGGTGTCGGTGATTGGCATCTTGATGGCCGGGTGGGCATCTGCTTCGAAGTATTCGATGCTCGGTGGACTTCGAGCTGCGGGCCAGCTCATTGCCTATGAGTTGCCGCTCGTGCTGGCGGTGATGGGTGTGGTCATCCAGGCCGGAACGCTCAACATGCAAGACATCGTGTTGGCCCAAGCCGAAGGCGAGATCTTTGGTTTCGGCGGCATTGGCAACCCGTTCATCATCACCCAGTTCCTCGGTTTTGTGATCTTCATGATCGCTATGCAAGCCGAACTCACCCAGCCACCGTTCGATATGCCGGTTGCTGAATCTGAGCTCGTCACCGGCTACATCACCGAATACTCGGGCATGCGTTTCTTGCTGTTCTTCATTGGCGAGTTCGCAACTGCGGGCATCTTTGCCATGATTGCCTCGGTGCTCTTCCTCGGCGGTTGGTGGGTCCCTGGCATCGATCCCGACTCCAACTTGTTCAACATTCTCGGTCCGGCAGTCATGTTCGCCAAGGTGCTAGGCGTGACATTCCTTGTCTTCTGGTTCCGTATCACCTACCCCCGCTTCCGTGAGGATCAGCTGCAGAAGCTGGCGTGGAAGGTGCTTATTCCTTTGTCGCTGCTCAACATCGTGATCACCGGCATCTTGAAGGTGGCTTTCTAATGGGCATTGTTCCAGGCATGATCAAAGGCCTTGGCGTCACTGCGAAGACCGCATACGACACCATGTTCCCCGATGGACCGCTAAAGCCGCCGAGCCCATCAAAGGGTGCCGTGACGGTGCAGTACCCCCACGAGAAGGAAACGCCGACGGCCCGTGCCCGCGGCGTCATTGCGTTGCAAGAAGACAACTGCACTGCGTGCATGTTGTGCGCACGCGAATGCCCGGACTGGTGCATCTACATCGAAGGTCACAAAGAGAAGGCGCCGCCACGTCGTGCAGGTGGAAAGCCGCGTCAAAAGAACAAGCTCGATCGTTTCGACATCGACTTTGCGCTTTGCATGTACTGCGGCATCTGTGTTGAGGTCTGCCCATTCGATGCGCTGTTCTGGAGCCCCGAGTACGAATTCTCCGAGCCGCGTATTGCCGATCTTCTCCACGACAAGAGCCGTCTGGCTGAGTGGATGGAGACCGTGCCCGACTTCGAATCCTACGAAAGCGGTTCAGAGGCCAAGGTTCGGAAGGTGCCTCGATGACCGAAGCGTTTTTGTTGGCCCAAGCAGTGGAGTTCGATGTCGCATCGAACATTGCATTCGCGATCATTTCGATTGTGATGCTCTACTCCGCATTCAAGATGGTCACGACCGGCAACGTTGTCCACGCGGCCCTGTATCTCGTGATCGTGCTCGCAGCATCAGCAGCAGTCTTCATCTTGCTCGGCTCCGACTTTGTCGGTGCCACCCAGATCCTTGTGTACATCGGCGCGATCATCGTGTTGTTCCTCTTTGGCATCATGTTGACCAAAGCCCAGCTCGGTGACGACGATTCGGTCGCGAGTGAAAAGCGAAGCATGGGTGCATTGGTGGGCACGCTGCTCTTTGTCGTGATGGCCTTTGCCCTCGTCGACACCTTCGGAAATGACGAGATCAACTTCGGCGACCCGGAGCCGATTGCCTTCACCCCGAGCACCGTCGATGCATCGGATCTTCCAACACCCGTGCGTGAAGCACTGTTCATTAGCGCCGATGCTGGTGAGGTCGAACTTACCCAAGCCCAGTTCGACACGCTCGAACCTGAAGTCCAGCGCCGCGTACCTGGCGCCGAGGTGTTCGGCAACAACAAGCAGATCGCTGATGCGATCTTTAGCCAGTACATCATCCCATTCGAGGCAGTCTCCGTGCTGCTGCTGGCCGCCCTTATCGGTGCCATCGTCGTGGCCCGGAAAGAGTAGGTTTCAACGTCGTGATACTCAATCAGTTCCTTCTCCTCGCCGCCGTGCTTTTCAGCCTTGGTGTCTATGGAGTGCTCACCCGCCGCAACGGTGTGCTCGTCCTCATGTCGGTCGAGCTCATCTTGAACGCAGTGAATATCAACCTGGTCGCGTTCGGCGCATTCCAGGACAACGTCCAGGGCGATGTCTTTGCCGTGTTCGTTATTGCGGTGGCCGCCGCAGAAGTTGGAGTTGGCCTGGCAATGGTCCTGCTCATGTATCGCAACCGCAAGAGCATCGACTTCTCTGAAGTCGACATGATGAGGGGCTGAATTCTTTATGTTCTCCATTCTTGCAACCGAAGCATTCGAAGGTTCGTTCACTACCGAAGCGAACGTCATCCTCGAAAACGTCTGGCTTATTCCCCTTCTTCCGGCGATCAGCTTCTTTGTCATTTTGTTCTTTGGAAAACGGATGCCAAAGGGCGGCGCTGAGGTCGGCATTGCCGCCATTGGCCTGGCGTTCGTGCTTGCAATCCTCGCCAACGTTGCCTGGATTGATCATCGAGACAACTTCGATGGGCCAACGCAAAGCGCCCTCACCGGACTGATCGAAGATGACCACGCCGAAGATGACCACGGCGAAGACGAGAACGCGCTCGGTACGACGCTGACGGTGACTGACACGACCGCAGGCGCCGACGGTGTTGACGAAGTTGTCGATGTCGATCTTGCCTTCACTGAAGCGGGCGAAGGCGAAGAAGCCCATGCTGCCATTGCCGTGCTGAAGGGCACCGACTGGCTCACCAACGGCGGCATTGCCTTCTCTGTCGGCACGCTGCTCGATGGTCCGTCGGTGATGATGCTCTTCGTCGTCACGATGATCTCGCTGCTCGTACACATCTACAGCACCGACTATGTGGCGGGGGATAGGCGGTACACGCACTACTTCGCGTTCCTGTCGTTGTTCAGTGCGTCGATGTTGATCTTCGTGCTCTCCCGTAGCACGCTCCAAGCACTGGTGGCGTGGGAGCTTGTCGGCGTGTGCTCATTTGCGCTCATTGGGCACTGGTGGGAAGAGAAGCCAAACTCCGATGCCGCGCTCAAAGCATTCCTCACCAACCGTGTCGGCGACGTTGGCTTGCTCATTGGCATCATCATCTTGTTCTTTGCTTCTGGTGGACACTTCGACTACATCACCATCAACGAGATGGCGCTTGCGGGCGAGATCAACCAGACAGCGCTGACGTGGGCGGCGATCTCGTTGACCGCTGCAGTGATGAGCAAATCCGGGCAGTTCGTGCTGCACACGTGGCTTCCCGACGCCATGGCGGGACCAACGCCGGTCTCGGCGCTCATTCACGCAGCGACGCTCGTGACCGCCGGGGTGTTCCTGATTGGTCGCCTCTATCCGGTGTTCTTCATTGGCTACAACATCGAAGGTTCAAGCATCAACGGACTTTCGCTGATCGGTGCAATCACCGTTGTTGGCGCAGGCTTGGTTGCCTTTGTGCAAGACGACATCAAGAAGGTTCTCGCCTATTCCACGGTGTCCCAGCTTGGCTACATGGTGATGGCGCTTGGTGTGGGTGCGTGGACTGCAGCAATGTTCCATCTGTTTACCCACGCGTTCTTCAAGGCCGGCCTCTTCCTCGGTTCTGGTTCGGTGGCGCACGCCGTGCACAGCTTCAACATGAAGACCGACATGGGCGGGCTGAGAAAGTTCATGCCGACCACCCACAAGACATTCATCATTTGCTCGGTCGCGCTCGCCGGCGTCTTCCCAACGGCCGGTTTCTGGTCGAAGGATGAGATTCTCGTCGGTACTGGAGGCTTCGGTGTCGGCAGCGGCAGCGCAAACGGTAGCTACGACCTGATGCTCGTCATGGGCCTTGTTGGCGCAGCGTTGACCGGCGCGTATATGACCCGCGCCATCTACCTCACCTTCTATGGCGAGTTCCGAGGCCACGGCGAGCCACATGAGTCCGGCAAGCGCATCACGGTGCCACTCATCATCCTCAGCGTGTTTGCAGCAGGGGCGGGTCTGATCAACCTTCCTCCCGGCTTTATTACCGGCAGCCTTGAGCCATGGCAGGAACGTTTCTTCCACTTCGTCGAACCAGCAGCGGCCTATTTCCCAGCGATCAGCCACTCGGTGCCCAGCTACTGGCTCGCCGTCGTCGCAAGCGCGGTTGGTCTTGCGGGTCCAGCGGTTGCCTACTGGTATTACTTCATCAAAGTCGATGGGCTCGCCAAGCAAACCGGCGAGAAGCTCACCGAACTTCCCAACGGCCTTGTTGCCAACAACAAGTTCGCCGCCGCAGGTCATGCACTGCTGAAAAACAAGTACTACCTCGACCACCTGTACAACGACGTGATCGTTGCATCGGTCAAGGGCCCGATCGCACGAGGTGCAATCTGGTTTAACAAGGTCGTGCTCGACGGATTCGTCGACAACGCTGGCAAGGGCTCGGTCCGAACCGGCAAGTTCATCTATGACTCGATCGATCAAGGATTGATCGAAGGAACCGTCAATGGTTCAGGAAAGCTCTCGTCTCAAAGTGGGCAGGGACTTCGCAGGATGCAGACCGGCAAGGTCCAGCAATATGCGGCGCTTCTGTTTGCGGCTGCCACCGTTCTCGCTGGCATATTCATCGTCTTTATCTAACGAATAACAGGATTAACCAATCATGGAAATATTTCGCGAATGGGGTCTCACAGCGGCCATCTTCTTGCCGTTGATCGCGGTGGGCGTGATGATGGCCATCCCGCGTGCCGAAGAAGGCCTTCACAAGATGGTCGCCTTGGTCACGTCGCTGATTGTGGCAGCTATTGGTGTTGTCTTGCTCTTCGACTTTGACTACGACCGAGCTGGCGAAATGCAGTGGGCTGTGGAGATCGACTGGATCAGAATCATCAGTGCTGAGTACGCCGTTGGCATCGATGGCATCTCACTGCCGTTGTTAATGCTGACCTTGCTGATCACCCCATTGGTCATCATCTATTCATGGGACCACTTCCCAGAACCAGCGAACCCCAAAGCGTTCCTCATGCTCATCTTGGTGCTTCACACCGGCATGATTGGAACGTTCGTTGCCCGAGACCTTGTGCTCTTCTTCGTGTTCTTCGAGGTCGTCCTCTTGCCGATGTTCTTCATGATTGCGGTCTGGGGCGGACCCGACCGCAAGTACGCGTCACTCAAGTTCTTCCTCTACACCCTGTTTGGCTCAGCATTGATGCTCGTCAGCTTCCTGGCGTTGTTCTTCCTCGCTGGTGGCGAGACGTTCTCAATTGTTGGCCTCTCCGACGCGGTCGCCGAAAACGGTGTGAGCCGCACTGCCCAAATCTGGATCTTTGGCGGCATGCTCCTCGGATTTGGCATCAAGGTGCCAATGTTCCCATTTCATACGTGGCTCCCCGATGCTCATACGCAGGCACCAACGCAAGGATCGGTCATCTTGGCTGCGGTCCTTCTGAAACTTGGCACCTACGGCTTTGTCCGGATCGCGATTCCAATCCTTCCCGAGGCGGCAACGGTATGGGCCCCATGGATTGGCCTCCTCGCCGTCATCGGCATTATCTACGGTGCCTTGGGCTGTCTTGCCCAAACCGACATGAAGCGTCTCATTGCCTTCTCGTCGGTTGCGCACATGGGCTATGTCATGCTCGGAATCTCGACGCTGACCGACTGGGGCATTAACGCCGCGGTGTTCGGCATGGTCGCTCACGGCCTGATCACCGGCATGTTGTTCTTTGTTGCTGGCTCGATCAAAGAGCGCTACCACACGCTCGAGATCAAGCGTCTTGGTGGGCTGCTTATCCAAGCGCCACGTATGGGCTGGATCCTCGGATTCATCACCATGGCATCGCTCGGTCTTCCTGGCCTCGCCGGGTTCTGGGGCGAATTCCCTGCGATCCTCGCTGCGTACAACCCAGCAAACGGCCTGAACGAAACGTTGTTCCGCACCTATATGGTCGTTGCGGCAATCGGTACTGTCCTCGCAGCTGGCTACTTGCTGTGGCTTCTCCAGCGCACCGCATTTGGCACGCCGAGCGAAGAGTTCGAGAACGACCCCGAGATCGTCGACGCACACCGTGGCGAGTACTTGGCGTGGGCGCCGCTGCTCTTTCTCATCCTGCTCTTCGGTTTGGCGCCAGGTCTGATCTTCAACGTGACCGACCCCGCTGTCGATGCAAACCTGAGCGAGTGCTTCCAAGCCGACCTGGGTGATGGTGACGAAGACTTCTTCGAAGTTGGAACCTGTGAACGTGAAGGCCTCGATGTTGCGTTGGCCAACCTCGGCGTGACCTCGACTGCCGAGGGAGAGTAACCGGTAATGGTCCTTTCTTTCCTGGCTCAGGTCGAGCCCTTCGAGCGTCCAGCCATTGACTGGCACGCAGTAGCGCCTGAGCTCATCCTGCTCGGCTTCGGAGCGCTGCTGACCCTTCTCGATGTCGTGTTCTTAGAACGCGGCCGCAAATACACCTCGACCCTTGCTGGAATTGGGCTTCTGGCGACCCTCATCCCGATCATCACGCTCGCCATCGACGGACAAGACCGGTTCTTGTTCAACGATGCATACGTCGTGGACAACTTCGCACTCATTATGAAGGCGCTGTTCTTGTTGTCGGGGTACGTCGTGGTCTTGTTGTCGACGAACTACATTGCCGAAGGCGACTACTGGGAGAACGAATACTATTCGCTGCTGCTCGCGTCGATCCTCGGTATGGTCGTCATGTCATCGGCCCGCGACCTCATCACGATCTTCGTGGCTCTCGAACTGCTCTCGATTCCTGCCTATCTCATGGCGACGTGGCGCAAGCGAGATCTCAAGTCCAACGAGGCTGGCCTCAAGTACTACCTGATGGGCGTGTTTGCCTCGGCAATCTTCCTCTATGGCATGTCGCTGCTGTACGGCGTCACTGGTTCGACGATCCTTGCCGACATTGGCGAGGTCGTGAACGAGGGTGAGTCGACCTCGGTGGCGAGCCTCGGGATCGTGTTTGTGATTGCCGGGTTCGCATTCAAGGTCTCCGCGGTGCCGTTCCATACGTGGGCTCCCGACACCTACGAAGGTGCGCCGACTCCCGTCACTGCTTTCCTTGCCGTTGCCTCCAAGACCGCGGGCTTTGTTGCGCTTGTGCAGCTGGTGTTCGTTGCGTTCTGGGGTCGTGCTGATGTGTATCAGCCGCTGTTGTGGGTCCTCGCTGCCGCATCGATGACCATTGGCAACCTGATCGCCCTTCGCCAGACCAACATGGTCCGCATGATGGCGTACTCGGGTGTGGCGTCGGCTGGGTACATCATGGCGCCGCTCGCGATCGCGGGCGTCAGTGGTGAGATTGGCGATGAAGCTCTCCGTGCGGTGGTCACGTACCTCGTGATCTACGCAGCGATGAACCTTGGCGTGTTCGGCGTGGTGATGGCCATTGCCCGAAAGACCAAGTCTGCTGAGATTTCGAGCTACGCAGGCTTGTTCCACTACGCCCCTGGTCTGACCACCGCCATGACCATCTTCTTGATGGCCCTTGCCGGAATTCCGCCGCTCGGTGGTTGGTGGGCCAAGTTCGTTGTCTTCCGTGCGCTCATCAACGCAGACACCTTTGGCGGCTATTCGCTGGCCATCGTGGCGGCGGTCAACTCGGTGATTGCGTTGTACTACTACTTGTCGGTGTTGCGCACGATGTGGGCCGATGACGCCCCCGACGGCGATCTCGCACCGCTGCGTATCCCGCCGTCGCTTATCGGCGCCATGGGTCTGACTGCCTTTGCCACGCTCGCCTTTGGCGTGTGGCCACGCATTGTCGACACGGTGTCGGATGTGTCGCTGCTCGGACTCGGCGGCTGAGCACGCACGCCACTCCGCTCGACCAACTGGTCCGCGAGCACATTCGTGCGCATGGGCCAATGCCGTATGCCGATCTTGTCAACCTCGCGCTGTACGACCCCGACTACGGCTTTTATATGCGCGGGGGTCGCGCCGGCCGACGGGGAGACTTCATCACGAGTCCCGAAGTGGGACCGTTGTTTGGCCATGTCGTGTCTCGTGCGATCGATGCCGAATGGGATCGCCTTGGTCAACCCGACGATTTCGTCGTCGTTGAAGTAGGTGCAGGGCCGGGAAGCTTGGCCCGGTCGATCTTGGCGGCGTCGCCGCGTTGTGGCGAGTGCCTTCGCTACCTCGCAGTCGAGCAGTCGGCCGCCCAGCGAGCGCACCACCCAAATGGCGTCGTATCGCTCGGCCAGCTCGAGCCCGATGAGATTGCCGACGGTATCACTGGCGTGGTCTTGGCGAACGAGCTCCTCGACAACCTGGCGTTCACTCCCATTCGGTGGCGCGGCGACGCGGTCGAGTTCTCCTCTGTCGATGTGGCTTCCGATGGTCGCCTTGTCGAGGTTTTTGAGGCGGTACCCGATCAGCAGACAGCACACCTGAGCCCTTCGCGATCGGTCGTTGATCAACGCGACGCTGGCGAATGGGTTCGCCACATGGCTAGTGAGGTTGTGGCAAAAGGTCGGATGATCGTCATTGACTACGCTCGGCTCGATACGAGTGAGGTCGAGGTGCGTACCTATAGCGAGCATGGTCGAGCTGGTGATCCACTCGTGGCATTAGGAACCAAGGACATCACGGTCGATCTCGACCTTGAGGCGCTTCAGCGGTACGCCGGCGCCGCCACTGCAATTGTTGAGCAACGCGACTGGTTGGACCAGTACGGCATTGCCGACTTGGTCGAGGAAGGTCGCATGATCTGGGAGCGTGAGGCCGCCGTTGGTGGGCTCGAGGCGCTTCGAGCAAAGAGCCGGCTGCGCGAAGCCGAGTCGTTGTGCGATCCGGGCGGGCTTGGCGGGTTTTACGTCACCGAATGGGTTCTATGACTCATCGTGATCCATGGTGGCGCACGCGTTCGCCTGCCTATCTCAAATACAGATGAATAAATGGGAAGATTCCCCTAGACGAGATGAGGTCGCGCCCATTATGTTGAGTGCATGAACACGACTGAACGAACCCCGCTCGAAGTTGGCTTTAGCGACCTTTCGATCGGTTCGTATTCGGTTGGTTTGGCTCCCACACGAACGGGCGAGCAACTCATCGAGGCCTACCTCGAACTGATCACCTTGGTTCGACGTGACCGCCCCGACTACCTCCGCGATGGCGATATCGACATCCTCGCTGGCCAAACGGGGCTCGATCACGGCTTCATCAAGAACCGTGTGGCGAACCATATGAAGTCGATCATCCCGGCGTAACGCCGCCCGCCGACCTCCAGATCGCCTCTTTGCGCTCATCGGTCTACAGTCGTTCCACGACCGAGGACAGATCGACCTCATGCGGGCATCTACCCGCAACTGAGACGGGAGTTGCACATGAGCGAGCCAACAATTGGTGTCTACGAGTTTGAGAAGCGGACGTTCCCGCCGTCAGACGAGTTCAAAGCCAACGCGCTGACGTCGAACAGTTCGCTCTACGACGAGGCGAACGCAGACTTCGAAGCATTCTGGGCTCGTCAGGCCCGCGAGCTCGTCACCTGGCAGAAGCCGTTCACCAACGTGCTCGAGTGGGATCTGCCAAACGCCAAGTGGTTCAGTGACGGCCAGCTCAACCTGAGTGAGAACTGTCTCGACCGTCACGTCGACGCTGGTCGTGGAAACAAAGTGGCCTTCCACTTCGAGGGCGAACCCGGCGATGTGCGAACGCTCACCTACGCCCAGCTTCTCGACGAGGTGAAGAAGTTCGCGAACGCCATGAAAGCCCTTGGGCTCGAGAAGGGCGATCGCGTTGCTATCTACATGCCGATGATTCTCGAACTGCCGGTCGCCATGCTGGCCTGCAGCCGTATTGGTGTCGTGCACTCGGTGATCTTCGGTGGATTCAGTCCCGACGCCATCAAGGATCGGTGTGAGGACGCTGACTGCAAGCTCATCATCACCGCGGATGCCGGCTATCGGCGCGGTGTGCCATCGGGTCTCAAAGTAAATGTCGATGAGGCCCTCACCGACGGCGCGCCGACCGTGCAGAACGTCGTCGTCGTCGACCGGTGCGGTACCCCGGTCGAGATGGTCGAGGGTCGTGACGTGTGGTGGCACGACGTCATGGCTGAAGCGTCACTCGACTGCCCGGCCGAACCATTGGATGCCGAACAGCTGCTCTACTTGCTGTACACCTCGGGAACAACAGCAAAACCCAAAGGCATCATGCACACCACTGGCGGCTACTTAACCCAGGTGGCGTTTACCCACAAGTACGTGTTCGACATCAAACCCGACAGCGACATCTATTGGTGTGCCGCCGACATTGGTTGGGTCACCGGCCACAGCTACATCGTCTACGGACCACTCGCGAACGGCGCGACGAGTGTGATGTACGAGGGCACGCCCGATACTCCTCGCGAAGAGGAACGTAACGGAACCGACCGGGCTGGTTGGCATAAGGGCCGCCTCTGGGACATCATCAGTCGTTACGGCGTCACCCAGTTCTACACCGCACCGACCGCCATTCGTACATTCATGAAGTGGGGCGAGAGCGAACTCGACGGCTACGACCTCTCATCGCTGCGTGTGCTCGGAACCGTTGGCGAACCAATCAATCCCGAAGCATGGATGTGGTACCACGAGTACGTCGGGAAGGAATCGCTTCCCATCATGGACACCTGGTGGCAGACCGAAACCGGCGGCCACATGATTACGCCACTGCCTGGCGTCACCACCACAAAACCGGGATCGGCATGCCATGGGATCCCCGGCGTGTTCCCCGAGCTCGTCGACGATATGGGCAAACCCGTCACGAGTGGTGGCGGTTACCTCACCATCGCAAAACCATGGCCGTCGATGCTGCGAGGCATCTGGGGCGACCCAGAGCGCTACTTCGACACCTATTGGAAGACGTACCCGGGCCGCTATTTCGCAGGCGACGGCGCAAAGCTCGATGACGACGGATACCTCTGGTTGCTCGGCCGCGTCGATGACGTGATGAATGTGTCCGGGCACCGCATCTCGACTACCGAAGTTGAGTCGGCCCTGGTTGATCACCCGACCGTTGCTGAGGCTGCCGTTGTTGGCGCATCAGACGATACGACCGGCAAGGCCATTGTTGGCTATGTGATCCTCGTTGGGGGTCTTGGCGAGTCCGACACATTGTGTGCGGAGCTTCGTGCCCATGTTGCAAAGAAGCTCGGTCCAATCGCACGACCTCGTGAGGTCTACATTGTCCCTGACCTTCCGAAGACTCGAAGCGGCAAGATCATGCGTCGGCTGCTTCGCGATGTTGCCGAAGGTCAGGTGTTGGGCGATACGACGACGCTCGCTGATGAGGGTGTCGTCGATGCAATTCGACGAGGCCTCGAGGACGCCGCCGACGACGAGTAGCTCCACACGTCTCGCCGGGTTCCTCTTCGGTCCGAGTTCGAACTCGCCTCGGACGGGCTGTGCACATTGGTGGTTTGGTGGAATAGGGTGATCTCGACGTTCGTTGGATACTGCGAACTGCCGGAAAGCGTGAGTAACGAAATGTCTGAATCCACATTCAAAAACACCACCAAGACCGTGATCCTCCTCGCTCTACTCGGAGGCATCTTCGTCGTGCTCGGAGGTGCAGCATCGGGAACGAGCGGCGCCTTCCTCGGCCTGATCTTCGGCTTGATGATGGTCGGTGGCAGCTACTGGTTCAGCGACAAGATTGCGATCAGGTCTGCAAAGGCAGTGCCCGCTGACCCGGCCACCTTCCCGGAATACCACGAGATCATGGAGGACCTCGCCACTCGAGCAGAGATGCCTCTTCCCGACCTCTACATCTCGCCAAACCCTCAGCCCAACGCGTTCGCAACCGGTCGCAACCCGAAGAACGCGGCAGTCTGTGTTACCCATGGCCTGCTCCAGCACATGACATGGGACGAAGTTCGAGGCGTTCTGGCACACGAACTTGCCCACATTCGCAACCGCGACATCCTTATTGGCTCGGTCGCCGCTGCGATTGGAATGGCGCTCACGATGCTCGCCCGCATGGCAATGTACGGCGGTGTGTACGGCGGCCGCCGCAGTAATAACGATGGCAACCCGATCGCCGCGATTGCACTGATCGTCTTGGCCCCGCTCGCCGCGTCGATCATTCGTGCGTCGATCAGCCGAAGCCGTGAGTTCCAAGCAGACGCATCGGCCGCTCGGCTCCTCGGCGACGGCGAGCCGCTTGCCCAAGCACTCGAACGCCTCGAGGTCCACGCCGGAAACCATCTCGCACCGTCGATGCACGTCAACCCGGCGCAAGCATCGAACTACATCATCAACCCGCTCAAAGAGGAGCTCAGGAACGATCTCGGCGGCATGGGTGGCTTCCGCAAGATGTTCTCCACGCACCCACCGACCGAGGCCCGCATCGCCGCGCTTCGCTCTGGCGCATGGCGCTAACGGCGTGAGTTTCGAGATCGACGACGAGGACCACGTCTATCCAACCTCACCGGGGCGACTCCGGATGATGCGAGCGCTTGCGCTCGGCCTCGGGATCATATTGTTTCTATTTCTCATCGTCGCTCTCGCGTTGTGATGGCCTGATTCACGAACCCCACAACGATGATTTCGACGAGTAACCCATGTCGCGAAAAGTCGTTTTTAGGGTGGACACTCGGCCCCGGTCGGCTACCATTCTTCGCCGAGGGTCGGTGCCCGAGCGGCCAAAGGGAACGGGCTGTAAACCCGTCGGCTTATGCCTACGATGGTTCAAATCCATCTCGGCCCACACGTTTCGCCCCGGGGGGTTTCTCCCGGGGCGGACACGTTTTTGTCCGTATTGTTTTGTCCGTATTGTGTGACGGTACGGCCGTGCTACTAAGGGGGCAACATGCCATCGTTTGATGTCGTATCAGAATTCAACTTGCAGGACGTGCGCGACGCTGTCGACCAGGCAGCTCGTGAAATCTCACAGCGCTACGACTTCAAGAACACCAACTCAGAGATCGAGCTTGGCGACGCCGAAATCAAGCTGGCGTCGATCAGCGAGGACCGCCTCGCCGCCCTTCGCCAAGTGCTCGAAGAAAAGTTCGCGAAGCGGAAGGTCTCAATGAAAGTGCTCGACTACGGAAACATCGAGCAAGCATCGGGCAATACCGTGCGTCAGTCCGTATCGCTGGTGTCGGGCATCTCATCGGAGAAGGCCAAGGAACTGAACAAAGAGATCAAGGCCATGGGCATCAAGGGTGTCCAGTCCTCGACCCAAGGCGATCAGCTACGCGTAACGGCCAAAAAGCGAGATGCGCTACAAGACGTCATCGCGGCGCTCAAGGCTGGCGACTTCGGTATCCCGCTCCAGTACAACAATTTCCGCGACTAGCGCGGTTCGCTGCGGGTCTCGGCGTCTGTCAAAGAGTCCGAGGTTCTCTGCGCCTTCTTGATAGCCCTCTTCTGCTCCTTCTTCGCGGCCTTACGAATCTTCTTCCGATCCTCGGGCGACGGTTCTGGAACTCGAGCAAAGAGGTCCCGCACATACTCGACGGTCGTTGTTGGATCGAGGACCGGCGATGACGAGAGCTCCCAGTCGTTGGGGTCGCCGTTAATCTCGGTGAGCCAACGATGGGTCATGGGGCGGAACACGTTGACATCGGCGTCGGTAAACCACTCACGCCATGCGCCCGATGCCTTCGACCGGACCACCCGACTCTCCGCTCCTTCCACGACCCCTTGTTCGATTGCGAAGCCCAAATAGTCGTTGATCGCGCCGAATGAACCCGTCACGTAGTCCTCATAGGACACGGTGTGAAAGAGCTTGCCGTTTCTCCGCTCGAACGCGATTCCTCGATCGCTCGCTCGAACATAGTGCGACAGCAGGTCGACCCCACTGACCCGAAACCATGCCCCCATAAGCCACGTCAGGCTGTGCTTGGTTGGGTTGTCGACCTTCTTTTGCAGTGCCTTCAACCAGCGCTCACGACGCTGCAGCGAAAGTTCGGGCGCTCGGTTGTACGCGTCGTACAGCAGGTGAGAGATCAGCCGGTCGCGGGGATCGCGGGTGATGAGTAGCCGCTTGTCGAATCGCTCGACCAACGCGTTTTCCCGAGATTGCCAATTGAGGACCAGCTTCTTTACGACGAGCGACTCAGGTTCGAGATCGTCTTCGGTCATTGTTCGCGGCTCGAACAGCTCGACCGGGTTTCCAAGTGACGTGGCAACCGACCGCATGAGTGCAGTCGTGCCGCTCTTGCCCTCGCCCACAATGAGCACACGCATTAGAGAATCACCTGCATGACCGCAACGTCGAGCCATCGACCGAACTTCCGGCCGACCTCGCGTTCGACACCGATAAGAGAAAATCCGAGTTGCTCATGAAGCTTCAATGATGCCGCCTGACTATCGGCAATGCGCGCGATCAACGAATGAAACCCATGCGACTTCGCAGTATCGATCAGTGCAACCATGAGCGTCTTGGCGATGCCTTGACGACGGTAGCTAGCGTGCACATAGACCGATGTCTCGACGGTGGTGCTGTATGCGGGACGATTCCGGAATGTCGACAACGAGGCATAACCAGCAATTTCGCCGTTCTTGGTTTCGGCGATGAGCACGGCGAGCGCCCCCGAACGTTCAATGAGCCATGCTCGTTGTTCATCGAGGGTCCGGGGCACGAGGTCAAAGGTCGCTGTGGACCCCAGTACCTCAGCGTTATAGATGGCCGCGATTGCCTCGGCATCAGCAAGTTCGGCAGGACGTACGTGCACTTCTCGACGCTACACCGTGGGGGTCGGGTCGGTGGAGACAGCTTCTTCGATGATACGTTCGGCGTCGATGTCGTAGTCGGTAATCACCAACGCATGGCTGCCGACGGCTTCCACCGCAGCCCACTTAGTGACGGTGATGTCGGCGGTCTCGAGAACCACCTGACGGCGATGCGACGCCCGCAAGATCAGCTCCCGTAGCAGTCCATGATGTGGCGCTGGAACAAACGGAAACAAGTCATCGATCAGCAACGGCACCCGTTCAGCGGGGAAGCGGCGACTGAGCTCAGCTAACAGCGAAGCCAACCCAATAAGGACCGACGTATCACCCGGAGAAGCAGTTTGGGTGCGGGAGATCAATTCCAAGTGACTCGCCAGTTCTTCAATTCGCGGACGGTCTTTGATCAAAACCGAAGGCTCTGCGTCGCCAGCAATGCTGCGCCATTCTTCCCAACGCTTGGCGAGGTCGAGCTCGGCGTTTCGGCGGTTACGAGTCAAGTTTTGGGTATCGAAGAGTTCGTCGACGCGGCCCAGCTGAATGTCGAGCGCTTCGCTCGACACTTCCTTGTCGGCCGCCTTCGAGGCCTGGAATCGGCTGAGGCCAGCAATGATCGCGCCAAGGCCAACCATGCCGAGACCGATCGGTAGCGCGACGAGAAGCGCAACAATGATGCCGACAACAGCGAGGCCGATTGCCCCAAAGGTCAGCATCTGCACCTTTCGCTGACCTTCGCTATGCGCGTCGAGTTCGGCATTCAACGACTGCTCGCGAACCTCGCGTTCGCGCTTCGATGCCGAGAGGTCCTCGCGTTGATCTCGCACCTTTGCGAGAGCCAGCTCCGCAGAAGTGATGTGGTCCGCGAGGCCAAAGAGCTGATCGAGTGGTGTTTGCGCCAGCCGAATCAAGTCGACGTCCTGTTGCGATCGAGCGCGCAGCAGCTCTGCATTCACATGAAACAGCGGCATGTGCGACTGCATCTGTTGTGGATTGTTCAACCAACTCACAATTCCGAGGCTGCTATCGGTGGCATGCACGGGAAGCTTCGATCGTGTATCGAACAACGCGGTGCCCTCGTTGGTGCGATGCGCGCTGATCGTCTCTCCGTACTCGGAGCGCACCTCGAGAGTTGAACCTGGGGTCACCCGCAACGCGGCGGAGATGCGGTCAAAGACCGGGCGCCGGCGAGCTGGGTCGGCGCTGGAGATAACAGTAAGTCGCTCGTGAAGGTCCGTGACCTTTGGTCCCTCAGGAGAGTCAGAGATAATTCGATCGATCCACACGCACACCTATCGGCAGTGCCACGAGGGGATCTGAGCCAAACTCGGAGGTTTTCATGTGGCGCTTGAGCTGGCATGATGTACAGCCGAGATCGACAGATCTCGCAAGCTCCCTTAGCTCAGTCGGTAGAGCGTCTCCATGGTAAGGAGAAGGTCGACAGTTCAATTCTGTCAGGGAGCTCAACCAGCACCGTCCTCGGTGTCCCGGCGACGTAGCTCAGTTGGTCAGAGCGCTCGACTCATAATCGAGAGGTCGACAGTTCAAGTCTGTCCGTCGCTACTACTCTTTGCCGCGGAGCGGCATCCGTCGCCTGGCGGCTCCTCGAGCCGTTTGCGGATGGTGCACCCATTTTCGCCCGACCGGCGGAGCCGGATCGGGCTACCAGTTGCGGTTCCTTGAGCCGTTTGCGGACGGTGCACCCATTTTCGCCCGACCGGTAGAACTGCGCCGATACTTTTTACTTTTGGGCGGAATCGCCCCGAGGATCGTCTGTTTACCTATTGAGTGTTCACTTTCCGAGACGGTGCTCAGCGTGTGCAACGACTAGCTTGGGTGGCGGCGCGTCGGATGTCCTTCTGGGGCCTGATATCGTACAACAGTCAATAACTTAGGGCGTTAGCTCAATTGGTAGAGCACCGGTCTCCAAAACCGGGGGTTGCGGGTTCAAGTCCCTCACGCCCTGCAAAGTAAGTCCAAAAACGATCCAAACTGCTGGCCCGCCAGCGGAGGCAACCGTGACCCAACCTACGAACCGAGAACAACGGCGCATGCTGAAGAAGCAGGGCCAGACCGTCAATGACGCCGGACAGGTGGTCGAAGAACGGTCGACGAAATCGAGCTCTGGCGCAGGTAGTGGTGGCCGAGTCACCGAAAAGGGTGGAGTGCCAACCGATACTCGCACAAAGCGAAAAGAAGCCGTTGCCGATGAACGCACCAGCCCGGTGCAGTTCGGCAAAGAGGTCAAGTCCGAACTCAGCAAAGTGTCGTGGCCATCGCGCACCGAAGTCATCAACTACTCGATCGTGGTGTTGATCACCGTCATCGTGCTCACCCTCTTCATCGGCGCCATCGACTGGGTGTTCTCTACATTCGTTCTTGAACTCTTCGAGCCGCGCCAATGAGCGAGCTTGAAATCCCAGAAGACGTAGCTTCCACGACCACCGAGGCAATGGACACCCCAGCACCGGTCGAAGACGCAATCGATGAGGCAGCTGAAGCAGTCGACACTGTCGACCCGGTCGAGTCCGTCGACGACAGCAACACCGACGAAACTGTCCCGGAAGCAGCTGTCGAAACCGAAGCCGAAGCCGACGTCGCTGAAGCAACCGAAACCGAGACTGAAGACGCTGTGGCCAGCGGCGATGTTGGCGATGAAGACGAACTCTTCGAAGAACCCGAGGAGCCTCGGGTCGAGAGCCCATTTGATCGTCCCGGTCGTTGGTATGTGGTCCACACCCAGAGTGGACACGAGAAGAAGGCACAGCAGAATCTTGCGGCTCGTACCGAGTCGATGAACATGGAAGATCGCATCTTTGAGAGCGTCATCCCCATGGAAGATGTTGTCGAGTTTAAGAACGGCAAGAAGGTCGTTGTTCAAAAGAAGATGTTCCCGGGCTACTTGTTGGTTCGAGCACACCTCGACGACGACTGCTGGTACGTCGTACGAAACACGCCGTCGGTCGTCAACTTTGTTGGCTCCGGTGGAAAACCATCGCCGCTGCTTCGCCGTGAGGTCGAGAACTTCCTCGCAGTGAAAGAGGAAGGCGCACCAACCGCACCGAACAAGCGCAAGAGCGCTCGCCTCGAATACGAAATGGGCGAAACCGTTCGGGTCAAGGAAGGGCCGTTCGCCGACTTCTCGGGCGAGATTGTCGAGATCAACGAAGACCAACTCAAGGTCAAAGTGCTCGTCAACATCTTCGGCCGCGAAACCCCCGTCGAGCTCGAATTCTCCCAGATCGCCCGCCTGTAGCACAGGCCGAACGGCGAGATACCACCGTCCGAACAGCGAGATCCACGTCCAGCCTCGATGCCGAGCCATGCTCGGTAACAGTTTTGAGGTTGCGCGGTTCTGAAGCTGGCGGCAGACTGGTCCGTCGGATTATCCATCTCGATACCGAACATCCCACTCAGGAACGCATTCATGGCAAAGAAGCAAGTCACCGCAGTCGTAAAGATCCAAATTCCCGCTGGCCAGGCATCGCCAGCTCCACCCGTTGGTACCGCACTCGGTCCCCACGGTGTGGCAATCATGGACTTCTGCAAGGCCTACAACGCACAGACCGAAGACAAGCGCGGTCAGATCATCCCGGTCGAAATCTCGATCTTTGAGGATCGATCCTTCACCTTCATCACCAAGACCCCACCTGCAGCATTCTTGCTTCGCCAGGCCGCCGGTCTCGACAAGGCAGCAAATGAGCCTGGTCGCGAAGTCGCTGGAACCGTTACCGCGGCCCAGGTTCGCGAGATCGCCGAGACCAAGATGGGCGACCTCAACGCAATCGACATCGAGGGTGCAATTCTTCAGATCGAGGGCACTGCTCGTTCAATGGGGCTCGAAGTTAGCTAACCCGTTGCTCTCTCGGCGTTAGCCCGGGGGTCGCAGCCATCAATCCACGTCTCCGTCACCAACACCTCAGGTACGGGACTTTACATAGAGGGAGCCATCATGGCGCAAGGAAAAAAGTACCAGAATGCTGCACGCGGCTATGACCGTGAACGCATGCACACCATCGACGAGGCTGCGGCCGTCGTCACCGCGTTCCCAAAGCGGAACTACGACGAGACCGTCGACATGGTCCTTCGGCTCGGGGTTGACCCTCGCAAGGCCGAAGAGATGATTCGCGGAACGGTGTCGCTTCCTGCGGGAACCGGCAAGCACGTTCGTGTTGCCGTGTTCGCCCAAGGCGAACAGGCCCAAGCCGCACGCGACGCTGGCGCCGAGTTTGTTGGCGCTGAAGATCTCGCCGAGCAGGTCGAAGGCGGCATGCTGGACTTCGATGTGACCATCGCTGCTCCCGACATGATGCCCATCGTGGGCAAGCTCGGTCGAGTTCTCGGCCCGCGTAGCCTTATGCCAAACCCGAAGACCGGAACGGTGACGCCAGACGTTGCCAAGGCCGTCGAAGAGTTCAAGGGCGGCAAGGTCGAGTTCCGCACCGACAAGTTCGCCAACGTTCACGTGCCTGTCGGCAAGGTGAGCTTTAGCAACGACGATCTGGCAAAGAACATCGCGTCGGTGGTCGAAGAGCTCAAGCGGCTCAAGCCTGCAGGAGCGAAGGGCCAGTACATCAAGAAGGCCAGCATCTCGACCACCATGGGTCCGAGCATCAAGCTGGAGCACACCAACTTCTCATAGTTCCCGTAGCGAACTGTACGAATGCCGGGCTCTTCTGAGTCCGGCATTGCTCGTTTT